>JBIQMI010000130.1:0-8632 GCA_044463585.1 Cryomorphaceae bacterium | reverse complement strand
CATGCGCCGTCCACATTGTCCACGCGGTCCACCCTGATGCGATGCGGCGGAATAGCCCTGGCCGCGATGGGTTGGGCCGCGGAGGCGCTGGGGCGCGGGGAATGCCCCAGCCGCGAAGTGCTATCCACAGAGAACGCAGGGGACACAGAGCAGGGCAGCCATGCGCCGTCCATGTTGTCCACGCGGTCCACCCTGATGCGATGCGGCGGAATAGCCTTGGCCGCGATGGGTGGTGCTGGCCGTTCTTGGGACAATGTATCCCCTGCGCCTCTGCGCCTCCGCGGCAATAGCTCACCCCAGCGACCTCTTCTTCCTGAAGAATGCCTTCATCAGGTCCGAGCACTCGGCCTCGAGCACGCCACCGGTCACTTTCGTTTTGGGGTGAAGGAGCATGCTGCCCACCCGCCGATAGCCGGCCTTTTCGTCGAAGGCACCGAAGACGATGCGGCCGACGTGGCTCCAGGCCAGCGCGCCGGCGCACATTATGCAGGGTTCCACGGTCACGTACAGCACGCAGTCCTGCAGATATTTTCCGCCGATGTGGGTGGCCGCCGCGGTGATGGACTGCATTTCGGCGTGGGCGGTCACATCGTTCAGGCGCTCGGTCAGGTTATGGCCGCGCGCAATGATGCGGTCACCCGCCACGATCACCGCTCCGATGGGCACCTCATCCGCGGCAAAGGCCAGTTCGGCCTCGCGCAGCGCCTGCCGCATCCAGTGTTCGTCATCGTGCCGGGGAAGCGATGCGGGCATCAGGCTGGATCGTTTTCCATGATGCCTGCCGGCACGGCCTCCGCGATCGTTGGCTGGTGGTCAAGCACGCCGTCCACGCCAGGCTTGATGTCCTTCACGTTCAGCTGCAGGCTCACTTGGTTGTTCCAGTTATTCTCTTCAATGGTGTACAATATGCTGAAAGGCTCCCCGTTACATACCAATTCGAGCTGATCGGCCATGCCGAATGCAATGGCTTCGTACAGGTGGTCCGGCAATTCCGGATGGTGCACCCTGAATTTCAAATGCTTCTTTTCGCTGCCGATCAGCCGCGCGTCCGTTGCCATCACGCGCCGTGTCAGGAACACAGGCTTCATGTTCTGCGGCCCGAAAGGCTCCATGCCCTGGATGTCCTTGTAGAACCGCGGCGTGATCGCGGGCAGCACGATCTCCAGGTCCACTTCCTCCTCCGGCGTGCGCAGCGCTTCCGGCAGGCTTTTCCTCACCGTGTCCTCGAAGGCCGCGCGGAAGCTTTCCACGTGTTCCTCCTTCATGGTAAGCCCGGCCGCGTACATGTGGCCGCCATACTGCTCCAACAGATGGCCGCACGCGTCGATGGCATCGTACACATTGAAGCCCTTCACGCTGCGGGCACTGCCGCTCACCCTCCCGTTGCTGGCCGTTAGCACCACCGTGGGCCGGTAATGCTTTTCGATCAGCCGCGAGGCCACAATGCCGATCACGCCCTTGTGCCATGCAGGATTGAACACCACGGTGCTCCATGCCTCGCGCAGATGCATCTCCGTCTCGAACATGGCCAGCGCTTCATCCGTGGTTTCCCGGTCGATCAATTGCCGCGCCGCGTTGTTGCCGTCCACCAGCTTGGCGATGTTCCCGGCCTCGTTCTCATCCTTGGCCAGCAACAATTCCACGGCTTGCTGGCCATGCTCAATGCGGCCCGCCGCATTGATCCGGGGCCCCAGCATGAACACCAGGTCGCTGATGGTGAGCGCACGGTTGGGCTTGGACATGTCCAGCAGGGCCTTGATCCCCGGCCGCTTCTCCGGACGGTTCAACCGCTGCAGGCCGAAGTGCGCCAAAACGCGGTTCTCCCCGGTCAACGGAACGATATCGCAACCGATGCTGATGGCCACAAGGTCCAGCGTTTGCTCCACTTCGCTGAAGGGAATGCTGTTCCGCTGCGCGAAGGCCTGCATCAGCTTGAAGCCGATGCCGCAACCGCTGAGCTCCTTGTACGGGTAGTTGCAATCGCTGCGCTTGGGGTCCAGCACGGCCACGGCCTCCGGCAATTGCGGCCCCGGCAGGTGGTGGTCGCAAATGATGAAGTCGATCCCTTTGGTTTTCGCATAAGCCACTTTTTCCACGGCCTTGATGCCGCAGTCCAGCGCGATGATGAGCGCAACACCCTTCTCCGCCGCGGTGTCGATCCCTTTGGTGGAAACCCCGTACCCTTCGGCGTAGCGGTCGGGGACGTAATGCTCCATCTTGTTCCCGTAGCGCGACAGCACGCTGTAGACCAAGGCCACGGACGTGGTGCCGTCCACATCGTAATCGCCGTACACCATGATCCGCTCCTGATCGCCCAAGGCCCGCTCGATGCGTTCCACGGCGCGGTCCATATCCTTCATCAGGAAGGGGTCGTGCAGGTGGTCCATGGAGGGGCGGTAGAATTCGCGGGCCTCGTCAAGGCTCTGGATACCGCGCTGGGCGAGCAACGTGGCCAACGCCGGCGAGCTGCGGCCGTTGCGGAGCGCAGCAATAACGGCCGGCCCGGCAGGCGGCTTCATCCTCCAACGCTTGGTGCTTGCGGACATGGCGCCAAGATACCGTTCGGGACGCGACCCATGCCCAATCTTGTTCACCTGCCCATGGCAACTGTGGCCCCAAGTGACCCGCCCGCTTCGCACTGGCAAATCATCATGCACTGAATTTTGTCCGGATCCGCGAAGAAGGACTGGGTTACATTGCCCGCCCATTCCCTCTGGATGAAAACACCGATGCACCTTGCGGCCCCACTGGGCTGCTTGCTCCTATTGCTGCACAGCGGCTGCGCCAGCATATTGAATGCCGGCAACCAAAGCGTGGAAGTGAACAGTTCGCCCGCGGGCGCCACCGTTTACGCCAACGGCAACCAGGTGGGCACCACGCCGTTCACCTACACCTATGAAGGCAGCGATGGCCGCGATGTGCAGCTCGAACTGCGCAAGGAAGGCCACGAACCGGCCAACCTGATGCTGAAGCTGGACCGCAGCAATGCGGTGCTTTTCGCGGATGCCATGTTGCTGGGCCTGCCCTATATCGTGGACAGCCAAAGCCGGTCGCTTTACTCCTTCCGCAGCAGCGGTGTCACGGCCAATTTGTACAGGAGCGTTCCCACGGGCAGGCAACGGCTGGACCTGCCCGTGGCCGATCTGCAACACGGCATGGCGACCAAGCAAAGCCTTGGAAAGGTCGGTGGCCGCAGCATCAACTTGGAATCGAGGGAAATGAACAGCATCCGCTATCCGCAAAGTGGTACCATGGCCTTGGTGAAGGGCATGAACGGCACTTGGGCCGATGCAGGCTATGTGCGGCCCGGCACGCCCAAGGGCGATGAGGAGGCGCGCCGTGCCAAAGTGCTGCTGCGGCCTTTCGTGCAGAGCCTGGAGATCGATGCCAAGGAGAAGAAAGGCACGTTGGACGGCAGGGCCAGCACGGTGGTGGATTGGCGCTTCTACAACGGCCTTGCCCCGGACGACCTGCTGTTCACCATTTCCAAGGCCACCAGCCTGAACCTGAACAACGTGCATGCGCGCGACGCCATGGATGTGATCCTGCAGGACGCAGGGCGGCAGTTGATGGACGAGCCCGGGCTGTACGAGCGCTTGGCCTCGGCGCGAGCCGAGGGCCTGATCCTTTCGAAGGGCGACCAGATGCTGCTGACGGCGCCGCCACCGGTTACCTACACCGATCGCAGGACCATGTTCCCCGCACTGGTGAAAAGCGTGGTGACCGTGGAAATGAAGAATGGCCACGGCAGCGGCTTCCTGATCACCACCGACGGCTACCTGCTCACCAATGCGCACGTGGTGCAGGACGAGGCCACGGCCAAGGTGAAATTCGAGCAAGGCTTTTCGCTGGAAGGGCGTGTGGTGAAAGTGAATCGCGACTTCGACCTTGCGCTGTTGAAGGTGCAGGGCAGCGATCTGCCTGCACTGGGGCTCGGCGATGATGCCGCCTTGGTGGTGGGCGAAGAACTGTTCGCCATCGGCACCCCGTTGGATGAAAAGCTGGGCCAAACCGTATCGCGCGGTATCGTGAGCGGCCGGCGCGAGATCGACGGGCGCAAATACCTGCAGACCGACGTGGGCATCAACCCCGGCAACAGCGGCGGGCCGTTGATCGATGAGCGTGGGAAGGTGGTGGGCATCGCCACCATGAAGGCAAAGGCCGTTGGCGTGGAGGGAATCGGCTTCGGCGTGCCCATCTCCACGGCGCTGGAAATGTTGAACATCGAATTCAAGCAGCCATGAGGAGTTGGGTATTCACCGCGGCCTTTCTGGCCACCGTTTCCGCTGCCGGGCAAGCCAACGCCGTGCGCATGATCCTGGGCGAAGGGCATAAGGTCTACACCAACCCGTCCTTCGGCAACTATTGCATGGGCCTTGGCTACGACCGTACGTTCAACGACAAGCTTACCATTGGCGTGGATGTCGCTTTCGACATCTCCAACATCACCCGCGACCAGGGCATAAGCTTTCAGCAGCCGGTGCCGGGGAACACGTACAGCAGCAACACTTACATCGTTGACCCGCGCATGCTTAGCGTGAACTACCACACGGAGTTCGCCCTGGGTGACAACAGCGCCACGCACGGTTACATCGGCACGTACATCGGCCTGCGGCGATTGAAGCAGCAATGGGCCATGACCTTGGTCGACCGGTACGACAACTATTACACCGAAGAGCGGATGGCCAAGCGCTTGCTGGTGCCCGTGGGGCTGCGGCTGGGCCTGCGCGGCGCAACCGACGGCAACTTCATGGACCTGTACGTGGCCGCAGGCTACCAGATCGGAGGCGGCCACGAAATGGAAAAGCTGGCACCCGTTGATATGAGGTTCACGAAAACCTCATCGCTGGCGGTTTCGTTCGGCTTTGCCTACGGGTTCGGCTGGTAGGGCAAGTTGCCAATTTGCCAAGTCGCCAAGTCGCCAAATTGCCAATTCCTTGATACTCGGTTGGCACATTGGCGAATTGCCGATCCTACCGCTCGGTCCACACTACTTGTGCTACCGTGGCGCCCACGGCCTGCAGGCTCTCCTTGTCGATGTTCGCCAAGTTGTCGTCATGTGTGTGCCACGTCGCGGGGAATCCGCCGGTCTCGGGGTTGTAGGCAATGATGTCGATGCTGGGGATGCCGTACTGGTTCACGAAAACGTGATCGTCCACACCCACGTAGTTCCGCACCTCGCTCAGGAAACGGTCGCCATGCCCGGCCGTGGCCGCGGCCTTCCACACCTTGTTCACCACGCCGGCGGCGTATTTCATGCTATAGCCCTCCTTGGCGAATTTGGCATCGCGCGAGCCCACCATGTCCAGCAAGATGCCGAAGCGTGCCTTGTAGTTCGGCACATGCGGGTTTTTCGCCCAGTACTGCGTGCCCAGGCACCAGGTCTTCAGGCTTTCCTGGCCTAGGCCCATGGCGCCATGCGGCTCGCCCCAATCCTCCACGTCGGTGAAGAAGATGTCCACGCCCACCTGCGGCGTATCGGTGGCCAAGATCCGCGCGATCTCAAGCAATACCCCCACCCCGCTGGCACCGTCATTGGCACCATCAATGGGTTCGTTGCGCCGTTCGGGGTCCTGGTCGGCCATGGGCCGTGTGTCCCAGTGGGCGAAAAGCAGGATGCGCTCCTTCTCGTCCGGCCGCCAGCTGGCGATGATGTTGCGCATGGGCACTTTCTGCCCGTTGTAGAGCGTCACCTCGGCGTTCTGCTCGATCACCTTCCCGCCCCAGCTTTCCAGTTTCTGCACCAGCCAATCGCCGCAGGCCTTGTGCGCGGGGCTGCCCGGCACGCGCGGTCCGAATGCCACCTGCTTGGCCACGTACGCATAGGCGCTGTCGCCGTTGAACAGCGGCACCGGCGGCAGGGCTGGTGCCGTGGGCACCGGTTTGGTCACCACAGGGGCGGTATCTGTTTGGCAGGCGGCGAGGAATAGGGTGATGAGGCCGAGGCCCAAAGAGTGGCGAAGAGTGAAATGCATGGGGGCAAAGATCAACTTCCGGGAGGTAGATCTTCAGGCGGTGATCAGGGAAATATCGTACGCCTGTATTTGCGGGTCGTTCGTCATCAAATGCATGCCCTCCGAAATGGACTGTGCGATCAGTAGACGGTCAAATGGATCGCGATGGTGTTGCCGAAGTTGCGACAACGCGGAGAAATGCTGGCGTTTCAGTTGGAGAGGTAACAGATTGGCGCGTTCCATCGCATCAAGTGACGCATCCAGCCCGCCGGTCAACTCAAGTTTGCCAAGCGAATGCTTGATCGCGATTTCCCAGAAGGAAGCCATGCTGTACCAGCATTCATGGTCGCCCGATCCAATGAGCGACTTGGCTTTCGCACTCAATCGCCGATCATTCATGTGGAACCAGAGGAGGACATGCGTGTCCAGCAGGATCCTCATTCCAAGTACTCCTTGAAGTCGTCGAGAGGGGCATCAAAATCGTCCGCAATTTTCACCTTGCCCTTCAATAATCCAGGGATCGGTTTTGGCTTCTTCGGCTCGTCAAGGTTCACATTCTTCTGCTGCTCGCGCTTCATCAGGAAATCGATGAAATCCAACACTTGCCTGCGCACCTCATCAGGGAGCGAGGAAAGTTGGACATAGTGGTCGGCGCTGGCCATGGGGCTGAGTTAGGCGAAGATAGGAGATCTACGCCCGCTGGCACCATCGATTGGTTCATTGCGCCATTCGGGGTCCTGGTCGGCCAAGGGCCGTGTGTCCCAGTGGGCGAAAAGCGGTATGCGCTCCTTCTCGCCGGGCCGCCAGCTGGCGATGATGTTGCGGGGATGTGCCGTGAAAGATCCGTGGCTTGATTCCCCAACTTGGCGTGCTTGGCGTGCTTGGCGGTTTTCTTCCACTCCCCCTTGGCGTCCTTGGCGTCTTGGCGGTCTATGATTTCTCCCACGTCACCCCGTCCTTCGTGTCCTTCACCACTATCCCAAGGGCGGCCAGCTTGTCCCGGATCAGGTCGCTGGTAGTGAAGTCCTTGCGGTTCTTCGCGTCAGCGCGCAGGCCGAGCAGCACGTTCATCAGGCCGTCATCCAGGTTATCGCTGCTTTTTTCCGCCTTTTCGTGCACCAGGCCCAGCACGGTGAAAAGCATATCGCCGAACAGCTTGCGCAACAGGTCAATATCGCTTTGTGAAAGCTTCACGTTGCCCGCATGCGCCCCGTTGATCACCCGCGCCCCATCGAACAAATGCGCGATCAACACCGGCGTGTTCAGGTCATCGTTCATAGCGGCATGGCAGGCCTGCTGCAGTGCGGCCACATCAAAGGGTTCGCCCTCCATACCGGGTTTCAACCGCTCCAATAGCTCGTAGGCCGCCATCAAGCGCTGCAGCCCCTTTTCCGCGGCCTGCATGGCGGCATTGCTGAAATCGAGCGTGCCGGCATAGTGGCTCTGCAGCATGAAAAAACGCACCGTCATCGGCGAGTAGCCCCGCTCCAGCAGCTTGTGGTTGCCGGTGACCAGCTCCTCGGGCGTAAAGCCGTTGCCTTCGCTTTTGGCCATCTTCCGTCCGTTCACCGTTAGCATGTTGCCGTGCACCCAATAGCGCACCGGCACCTGCCCATCGGCGGCCACGCTCTGCGCGATCTCGCATTCGTGGTGCGGGAATTTCAGGTCCATTCCCCCACCGTGTATATCGAAGGTCTGTCCCAGGTACTTCGTGCTCATCGCGCTGCACTCCAAGTGCCAGCCCGGGAAGCCCTCGCCCCATGGCGATGGCCAGTGCATCAGGTGTCCCTTGTCCGCCTTCTTCCACAGCGCAAAGTCCAGCGGATTGCGCTTCTCCTCCTGCCCCTCGGTGCCGCGTGTATTGGCCACCAGCTCATCGATCTTGCGGCCGCTCAGTTCACCGTAGGCATGCTCCGCCGCGTACTTCGGCACATCGAAGTACACCGAGCCGTTCACTTCGTACGCGTAGCCGTTGGCCATGATCCGCTTGATCATTTCGATCTGCTCGATCAGGTGCCCCGTGGCGGTGGGCTCAATACTCGGCGGCAGGATGTTGAACATTCGCATCACCTCATGGAAACCATTGGTGTACTTCTGCACGATCTCCATCGGCTCCAGGCGCTCCATGCGTGCGCGCTTCGCGATCTTGTCCTCGCCCTCGTCCACGTCATCCACCAAATGGCCCACATCGGTAATGTTGCGCACGTACCGCACCGTGTAGCCGATGTAGCGCAGCCAGCGCACCAGTACATCGAAGGTGAGGAAGCTGCGCACATTGCCCAGGTGCACATCGCTGTATACGGTGGGGCCGCATACATACATGCCCACGTGCGGCGGGTTCAGCGGTATGAACTGCTCCTTCGTTCGCGTCAGCGTATTCGTCAGGTAAAGCGGGTGGTCTTGCATGCTCGCCATGGCGGCAAAAGTAACCGGTGCGGGTGGGTGGCCGCCCGGGCGGGCTGTCCGCTTTAGTCCCGCAAGGCCGGGCCGGCGGTGGCGGCGCTCCGGGGTACCCTCGTTCCTCGGGTCCTCCTCGTACCGCACGCCGAAGCCTTCGGCATAGGCGTGCTGCACGCCCCCACAGGGCCTGTCCGTGCGGGAGCTGCCGCTGCCATCCCTGGCGGAAAGCACGGTACCGGCACCCGTTCAGGCCTAAATTTGACGGACCATGAGCACCA
>JBIQMI010000129.1:0-8656 GCA_044463585.1 Cryomorphaceae bacterium | reverse complement strand
CGTCGTAGGGCGCGGCCGTAAGCACGAGGTCGTTGGTGCAGGGGTGGCCGGTGCGCGTGACGGCCACTTCAATGTCCATCAGGCTGAATGCATCGAAGAAGAAGTAGGGTTCGCTCGATCCCCACATGTTGTAGTCCTGCGGAATGGGACAGGCAGGGCCGAATAAAATGGCGCCCACATCGAATGTGGGTTGGAAGGTGAAGCTCACTTCCTGCCAGCTGTTGGAAGGGTTGTAGGTCACGCGCCCCAATTCACTGAAACCGAATTCGGTCGGGCAATACTGCGCCGGCATGGGGCTGCCCCACACAGGGTCGTAGAGGGCGTAAGGGAAGGGTGGACAGGTATCCAGTCCGTAGATCACCAGGTCCAAGGGCCCGAAGTTGATCGGCAGTGTCCCCACGAAACCGAATTGCATCCGCACGGCGGCCACGTTGAAGCCGAGTTCATAGGTCTGCCCGGCCTGCATGGGCGTGTTCAGGCATTGGGCCAGGAACTCGTAGGATGCCCCGCCGGGCCACGTATGCACCACCATGCCGCCCACGGCCCCGCCATCCGGCACTGGCGTGGGTATCACCGGTGGGAAGAAGCCGCACGGGTCATAGAAATCAGCCGTGGCGGAAATGAAGTAGTCGGTCCAGCCGGTGGCGCAATCGATGTAGTTGCCCTGCATTTGGCCGGGGTTGCCGGGGCAGCAGCTGTGTTCTTCAAATGACCCGTTGCTGATCAGGTTCTGTTGGGGGGGGAGAATGGTGCACGGGCAGGCCAGCGTGTCGTTCAGGTCCACAAGGCCGTTGCCGTCGTCGTCGATGCCATTGTCGCAGATCTCCTGTGCGGCCAGCAGCGCGGGCAGTACCAACGCCAAAGCCAGAATCGAACAACGCCACCGGGAGGGGTGGCGTGTTCGATCGTGCAATGGGAGAGCGGGGAGCATGATGGGTGATCACGGTTCAATGATGACCCTCAGGTAGGCGTTGGAGTTGTCCGACATGAGCAAGCGCACCGCATATACCCCGGAAGGGAGATCTCCCGTGGTTACCTGCATTTGGCGGGCATTGGACGTGCTGATCCGGCGCACGGTCCGTCCGCTGCCATCGATCATCGTAAGTTCCTTGATCATCGCTTGGCTGCTTTCCACCGTGAACTGGCCTTTGGCGGGGGAAGGATACAGCGTGGCAATTGATGCCTGGCCCTGTTCCTCGATGCCAACAGTGATCGAAATGGTCTGGCAGCTGGTGGCCGAGCCGCAGTTTCCGGTAATGGTAAGGCACACATTGTATTGTCCGTTGCCAGCGTAGGTGTGCGAAGGCGAAGCCTCGGTACTGGTGGTGCCATCGCCGAAATCCCACAGGTAGCTGTTCGCGCCGGTGCTGGCGTCGGTGAAGTACCACGTGTAATCGCCGTGGGGCGACATGGTGAAGGCTGCTTCTTCCAGGCAGCAGGGGTTGAACGATCCAACGGCGGTGGTGAGCGTTGACAAGGGCCACGGGAACTCGGTGAAGCCCGAGCCGGGATCGCTGGTCACGGGGGCAACGGTCATGGGTATGTCCTGCCAGTTGATCGCGGGCGTCATTTCGTTGCAGTCCAAGTTGCCGGCCGCATCGGTAACGATCAACAACGCGTCCCAACGGCCCGGTTCGGCGGCGTTGGTCATGCCAATGATCGAAATGCCCCCGTCGTCGCGGCGGAACATGGCCATGCCGTTGTCCGAGCCTGCGCCAGGGGTGCCGTAGTATTTGCTGGAGGTCATGTTGCCGTTGGCATCGAAACTGCCCCAGGCAATGTCATATCCGGGTCCGGTGCCGCCGCCGGTGAAATATTGTGGATGCGCCAGCCAATCCACGCCGCCATCCGGCCGGGCTTTCACGTTCTCCACTTCAATGCCGTCCTCCAATACCCGGGTCCAAACATGGGTGCCGGTGCTGGTGAGCTTGGTGAGGAATGCGCTCACCTTGCCCGTGATGGAGCCGAGCGAGCGGCCGCCCACGTACAGCGAGCCGTCCGTGCCCTCGGCCACGCAATAGGCTTCCTCGGCGCTAACGCCCGAAGTGATGCTGCGGGCCCAAAGCTCGTTGCCCATCGCATCGGTGCGCACGATATAACCCGCGGTGTGGTTGGGGCCGAGCTGGTCGCCGTAGCCTACAATGGCAAAGCCGCCGTCGCTCAATTCGATCGCGCGGTAGCCCCAGTCCCATTCAAGTTTGCCGTAGGTGCGCGACCACAGCATGTTGCCATCCTCATCCAGCTTCGCCAGCAGCATGTCGTACTGGTTGCCGGTGCCTTGATCGGCGCGACCGGTGGCAATAAAGCCATCGCTGGTCTTTTCCAGGTAATGCAATGCATTGGACGATACCACGTCGATCCGCTTGGCGCCGATCAATGTGCCTTCCATGTCGATGTGGATAATAAGGCCGTCGCGTGAGTTCGTGCCCAGGCCCATGGCGTAGCCCACGACCACGATACCATTGGGGCCAACCCGCAGGCAGTCGCCGTAAATGCCCATTTCCACGAAGTAGGGGTACGTATAGGTCCATTCATGCACACCTTCCGGGCTCAGTTTGGTCACCTGAAGGTTGCCATCGGTCACCGTGGGGAAGTAATAGTTCCCGTCCTCATCCATGTCCCCGCCCTTGATCTCCAGTGCGCCGGGCATGGTGTAGCGCATTTCGAAGGGCGGTACTTGGGCCTGCACGGCCGTGGCCAGGCAGAAGACGGGGATCAATAGGGTAGTGAGGCGCATGTAGCGGATGTTTAGCGCAAAGAAACCGTACATGTGGCAAAGGTTCCAGCCGTCCGGTCACAAGCTGAACCGCTCACCCCTGTCCGCGCTACTTTTCCCGTTCGATCAGCAGCTTGGCGATCTGCTCTTTGTAACTGCGCCCGCTCAGCAAATGCTTGCCATTGGCCATGGTGAAGGTGAACTCGTTGTTGCCGCTGTAGCGCGTGTTCTTCACATGGCCCATGTTCACCATGAAGCTGCGGTGGATGCGGGTGAATTGCGCGGGGTCGAGGTCGGCCTCGATCATGTTCATGGTCATGCGCAGCAGGTAGCTCCGGTGCTCGCATTGCAGCACCAGGTAGTTTCCTTCGGCCCGTATCCACATGATGTCGCTGGTGGCCACGCGGTATTCGCGCCCTTTCTCCTTGATCAGGATCTCGTGCAGGAACTCCTTCCTCGCGTTCAGGTGGCTCTGCACCAATTCCTTCATGCGGTCGGTCAGTTCCTTGTTGTCGCGCATTTCAATAAAGTCCTTCGCGCGCGCCACCGAGGCGTGGAAACGGTCGTCGTCGTAGGGCTTCAGCAGGTAGTCCACGGCGTTCACGCTGAACGCTTTCAGCGCATAGCGGTCGTGTGCGGTAACGAAGATCACGAACGGTGTTTTTCCGGCAGGCAGCTTTTCCACCACGTTGAAACCGCTGAGCTGCGGCATCTGCACATCGAGGAAGATCAGGTCCACCGGCTCGCGGGCGATCACCTCCAGCGCTTCGGCGCCGTTGCGGCATTCCGCCAGAATACGGATGTCCGGGTCCTCCTCCAGCAGGCGCACCACGCGCGAACGCGCGGCGGGCTCATCGTCAACCACTATGGTGCGGATGTTGCGCATTGTTCAAAGCATGCCACTGGCAACATACGGGATCTTCACGGCAACGCGAAAACCCTCGCCAGGCCTTGAGGTGATCCTTACCTCGCCGCGGTTGCCGTGCAACAACGACACCCGGTCGCGCACGTTGCGCAGCCCGATGCCGCCCGTGCGCATCGCGTCGGCAGGGAGCGGGCAGCCCTTGCCGTTATCGCTTACCTCCAGCATCAGCGAACCGTTGTCGCGCCGTGCGGTGATATTGATCTGCACAGCGTCGTTGGTATGGTCCAGGCCGTGCTTGATCGAGTTCTCCACCAAGGGCTGCAGCATCATGCCCGGCACCAGCGCATGCTGGCAATCGCTGGGAATGTCGTACGCCACCCTCAGCCGGTCACGGAAGCGGATGGTCTCGATGTCGAGGTAATTGCCCACATGGTCGATCTCGTTCAGCAGCGGCACCATCTCCTTGCGCTCCTCGTCCAACGTGGTGCGCAGCAACTGGCCCAGCCGGGCCAGCACTTTCTGCGCGCTCTTGTTGTCCACGTCCACCAAGGCGCTCACCGTGTTGAGGGTGTTGAACAGGAAGTGGGGCTGCAGTTGCTTTTTCAGCGCCAGCAGTTGGGTGGTCTGCAATTCATTCTGTAATTGAAGCACGCGGGTGCGCTCGGCCCGGATCTGGCGGTGCGATTCCACGTACATCAGCAACAACAGGAGCATCCAGTATTCCATGAAGCGCTGCACAATGCCCGCGGGCAGGCTCAGCAGCACACTGGGCAGCATTTCCACATGCCAGGGCATACGCCCGCTCGCGTTGAGCACGACGAGGTACAGCACATTGCTGAAAAGCTCATGGAACGTGCATAACAGCAGGCCAATGGAAATATGGATCACGACATGCCGCCAAATGGGCCGGCTGTTCAGCGGCCATGCCTTGGCCCACCGGTTCACCAAGGGCAGCAACAGGGCCCAGGTGAAGAAATTGAGAAAGGGAATGGGGGCCTGCCGCCACCAGTCGAACTTGCTCAGGTCAGTGCCCAGCTCGGTGCGCCCGATGAAGGAAGTGAAGACGAAGACCGTGGACAGCAACGCTGCCGCCACGAACACCGTGCGCATGGGTATGGGTGAACTGGCCATATAGGCCCGAACACTGGCGAGTAGCCTCATTTTCAAACGGCTGCCTTTGCGGCGCCGGCCGGAGTTGCCTCCACCGGAACCGCTGCTTGGGTGGGATTGATCCCGCCAAATTACGGGATCGTACGCATGTGCCGTACGGCCGTTTATGCCCGAACCTGCGCCGTTCATCCCGAATCTTGCCTGGCAACCGTAAGCGCGCAGGCCTTCCAACGAGCCAAAGTATCCCTATCAGGGGTGGCCAACCGCCCGGCCGGGGGCCAGTGGTGCGGAACGTGGTGAAAGGTGAAGCCGGCGCATCAATGTGGCCGCCGCAGCTGGCACTGGGCATTGAGGCCGTTGGCAATTTGGCAAATTGTTGGAACACCGGCTGCAACCCCATTCGGGGTCGGAAATGCATACGTTGTGCGACCCATCCCGGGGTCAACGAATTGCAGGGCACAGGGTCCCTTGCAGGAGACCCGGCGCGGGCACATTCACGATTATGGTCCCACCGGAACCGGGAATCTCTGGCATCTTGGCAAATTGGCAACTTGGCGAATTGGCAATTTGGAACCTTGGTAACTCGCTCTCCTGGAAACAAGTAGGTTTGTATGCAACCAAATCCCATCACCATGAGCGGACAAGAGAAGAAGAAGCTGACCTCGGTCTCGGGCAGGCCGATAGCCGATAACCAGAACGTGAAAACCGCTGGCCGCCGCGGTCCCATGCTTTTGGAGGATTTCTGGTTCCTGGAGAAGCTCGCGCACTTCGATCGTGAGGTGATCCCCGAGCGAAGGATGCACGCCAAAGGCTCTGGCGCCTTCGGGAAATTCACGGTAACGCACGACATCAGTGCGTTCACCAAGGCCAAGATCTTCTCACAAATCGGCAAGGAAACACCGGTCTTCGTCCGGTTTTCAACCGTGGCGGGCGAGCGGGGCGCGGCCGATGCCGAGCGCGACATCCGCGGCTTTGCCGTGAAATTCTACACCGAGGAAGGGAATTGGGACCTGGTGGGCAACAACACACCGGTGTTCTTCCTGCGCGATCCCTACCGCTTTCCCGACCTGAACAAAGCAGTGAAGCGCGATCCGGAAACGAACCTGCGCTCGCCGAACAACAACTGGGACTTTTGGACCCTGCTGCCCGAGGCCCTGCACCAGGTGACCATCACCATGAGCGACCGGGGCATACCCCGCACCTACCGGCACATGCACGGCTTCGGAAGCCACACCTTCAGCATGATCAATGCGCGGAACGAACGGGTGTGGGTGAAATTCCATTTCAAGACCGAACAGGGCATCGAATTCCTGACCCATGATGAAGCGCGCGCCTTGATCGGTGCCGACAGGGAAAGCCATCAGCGCGACCTGTTCGATGCGATCGCACGGAAGGAGTTCCCCCGCTGGAAGCTGAAGATCCAAGTGATGACCGAGGAGCAGGCAAAGGCCTGCCCGTTCAATCCGTTCGACCTTACCAAGGTATGGCCCCACGGCAATAATCCTTTGATCGATGTCGGTGTGCTGGAGCTGAACCGGAATCCGGAGAACTATTTCGCGGATGTGGAACAAGCCGCCTTCAATCCGGCCAATGTGGTGCCGGGCATCGGTTTCTCGCCGGACCGCATGCTGCAAGGCCGTCTCTTCTCCTACGGCGATGCGCAACGGTACCGCTTGGGCGTGAACCATTACCAGATCCCGGTGAACAAGCCGAAATGCCCGTTCCACAATCATCACCGCGATGGGGCCATGCGCGTGGACGGTAACGAGGGCAGTACGCTGCACTACTTCCCCAACAGCTATGGCCAATGGGAAGAGAGCAAGCAGTTCACCGAACCGCCGCTGGCCTTGGAGGGCAATGCCGACCACTATGACTTCCGCGAGGATGACGACGATTACTACACCCAGCCGGGCAACCTGTTCAGGCTAATGAACCCCGAACAGCAGGCACGCCTGTTCAGGAATACAGCGGCCGAGGTGGGCGGTGCGGAAAAGTTCATCCAGGAGCGGCACGTGCTGAATTGCTACAAGGCCGACCCGGCCTACGGCAAAGGCGTGGCCGATGCACTTGGCCTGGACATTTCGAAGCTGGTGGAATAGCAGCAGCTTACAGCCGGGAACACAGCGGACCTTTACGTTGCCTGTTGCGGAACAGACCAAACCCGCAGCTGTCGCGGGAGGAAAGCAATTAGGGCAGCTTCACGAAGCTGGTGCGGTATTGCACCCCTGCGGCCTGCAGCACAACCTGGTAGGTGCCTGCGGCCAATCCGGCCAATGGCCACACGGCATCGGTTGTGCCGGACAACCGCTCGTGCCGCACGGTGCGCCCGCCAATATCCACGAACCGCACCTCCCATTCCTGAGGCGGCAGCGGCAGCTTCAAACTCAATTCCGAAGAGGCGGGATTGGGGTATGGCAACAGTTGCGGTCTAGTTGCAAGTTCCGCCACCGAAACGGGCCCGCCTCCGATAAAGCGCGCCAGCAAAGGCGAATCGGAAAGGAACTGACGCTTGCGGCCACACACCAATATCTTGCCATCCGGCTGCAGCACGGCGCGGTGGGGCGTGGCCCCGAATGGATGATCGGTGATGGTGGACCCCTCATTGCCGAAACTGCCCTCCGGGTCCCCGTTCAAATAATAGCGGTCCAGCAGTAACTGGAACTCGTAGAGGCTTGAGCCGGGATTCACATGCACATGGCCAAGGGCCAAAAGCAGGCCTTCGCTATCAAGCACCACATCCGCGTAGGCATCAAATCCCGAAAGATGGTCCTTGGTGATCCAGCCAAGCCCTGCATCCCCGAAATTCGGGTCCAAGGCTCCGGTGGCATCGAATTGCACCAGCAGGGCATCCTGGTCGGTGGCGCTTATCTCCGCCATGCCGCAAGCCAGTATGCCTCCATCGGGCAACAAAACCAGCCCGTGCAGCTCTTGGGTCGTGAAGCCAAGGTCCGTTACGGCAATGCCGTTAACGCCGAATGTGGGATCAGGGGTGCCATCGGCCGCCGTGCGGAGCAGGGCAAGCTTGCTGACACCGGTTTCAGTCGTCCATCCGGCCAGCACAATACGGCCATCCGGCTGCAGGGCCATGCCCAATGCGGCGCTAGGTCCTTCGAGCTGATAAACGTGGCTGCCGGTGGAGTTGAAGGAAGCGTCAGAGCTGCCATCGGCCATGAAGCGCGCGAGGTACATGCGGCCGGTCGGATCATTCGCGGTGCCGCCCACCAGCAAACGGCCATCGCCCAAGCGCACGAAATTGTCCACTGACAACGAGGTGAGCGCGGGATAGGTGTGTGTTACCGACCCGTTCGTGCCGAACGAGGCATCCACTTGCCCGCTGGGCATGAAACGGATGAAGCGGATCGTATTGGCATTATCCGCGCCGCGTCCGGCAAGGATCTATTTTCCATCCGGCTGCTGCACGGTGCCGCACGGTACGGGATCGAATGAACTGCCCACAAAGATGGTGGTGTAGGTATTCGCGAAATCCGCGTCACGGGTGCCATCCATATTGAAGCGGTCCAGTTGCATGCTGGAAGAGGTGGACGACGCCACCATGATCTTTCCATCCTGGCCAAGCACTATGCCGTGCGACTTGTTATGGGAAGCCGGGTTGCCGAAGAAGGAGGCCATTCCGCTCCGCCGAAGGAGAGGTCCGGCGCACCATATTGGCCATGGGCGAACAAGGGCAGAAGCAGGCAGGGCAGAACAAGACGAGCACAACGCATGGTTCGGTGTAATTGGATTTCCACAAAATAGCGGGGATGTATTGAATGCCGAACCACAAGCCCCCACAAAAGGGGACGGGAAATGCCGGTAACGAGGTGGAGCCCAAGATCGCGGGCACCGACCACGAAGCGGCCGCACAGCACAGCAAGCAGCTGCCACGCGCATTATGCGTGCATTGGGCGAATTGGCAAATTGGCTTCAGTTGGGCCCTCACCGGCCGTGCAGCTCCCCCACTAGCA
>JBIQMI010000128.1:0-8680 GCA_044463585.1 Cryomorphaceae bacterium | reverse complement strand
CTGACGCAGAAGAAGCTCGCGGAAATGATCACCGAGATCACCAAGGCACAGCTGCTCACCTGGCGGTTGGGTGTGCTGAAGAACGAGGACCGGGCCACCACCGCGCAGATCAGCATGGCCAAGCGCAACAACGTGCACATGGCGCAGGTGATCGCCCGCGAGGCCCGGCAGATCCTCGGCGGCATGGGCATCACCAACGAATACCCCGTGATGCGCCACATGATGAACCTGGAAAGCTTGGTGTCCTACGAAGGCACGCCCGACAGCCACCTGCTGATCACCGGCCACGAAGTGACGGGCTTGGCGGCCTTCAAGTGAGCGCCACACCGGGCAGGCTGCGGATCCTCCGTGATCACGGCGTACATGTTCGCGCGGCGTTTGCGGAATAACGGACACGGGATTACCTCCGCCCTGGTCGGTGCAATTTCGTGCCCGGGTCCCGCTTCATGTGGAACACGCGAAGCACGATCACCTCATTCCGCTCCACCCCGTATACTACGAAGTAGGGAAAAGCCTTGAGCGGTAATTGGTGGTAACCCCGCTCGATCTTGGGTGCAGCCGGCGGGTTGCGCAGAATAAACGCAAAGCAATCATCAATCGCGGCGAGGAAGCGTGGGACGCGGCCCGCTTGATGGTGGGTTAAATACCAAAGTACAGTGGAGGCGATGTCCTGCTCGGCTTCCTCGCGGACCGTTAATGACCATGGCCCCGCCATCGGAATAGCTATGCGCGGGGCTTTGAATGCACCGCCTGCTCCATTCGTCTTTTCACTTCCGGCCACGAGGACGACCGGCCATCACCCGAACGGTGTCGTTCCATAATGCCGTCCAGCTCATCAAGTTCCGTCTTGCTCAGATGAAATGTTCCACCGTTAACCAAGGCATCCAAAGAATCCAGCAATGCCTCGTCCTGGGTTTCCAAGATCTGTTTGGCCAAAGCCACCTTTCGTTCCGCGAGCTTTCCCATGTCCGTGCCGTTACTTCAAATATAGGCATGGGAAGGGAGCAGATCAAACGGAGGCACGATTTTGAGTGAGGGGATGCGGTAAGCAGGAAAGGCAGGTAAGGAAGGATCCGAATGGAAAAAGCAGTTAAGGCATTCTCCGGAGGCCCTCCGCCAAAGCCATCACGGCCAATGCATTCCGCCTGCGCCTCTGCGACAAAACAAAATGAAACACCGGCTGCGACCCCGATGGGGTCGTTGTTCGCGCGTGATTTGCGATGCTATAGGCTGCGACCCCGCTGGGGTGGGAAAACACATTCGAGCATGGCCTGATGCGCTCTGCGCCTCCGCGGCAACCATCGTGGGCAAGGCATTCCTCTGCGTCCTTGTCGAACCTGAGGTTCGACGCTACTGCTGCTCCGCGTTCTCCGCGCCCTCCGCGGTTAGATCCATCGCGGCCAGGGCATTCCTCTGTGTTCCCTGTGTTCTCTGTGGATGAACCCTTCGCGGCCAAGGCGTTTTTCCTTCCTCAGCGCTCAGGTGGACAATGTGGACGCTGTGGACGGTATTTCTCAGCGCCCCCGCGCCTCCGCGGCAGATCCATCGCGGCCAAGGCATTCCTCCGCGCCTCTGCGCCTCAGCGGCAAAAGCCATCGCTGCCAGGGCATTCCTCTGTGTTCCCTGTGTTCTCTGTGGATGAACTCATCGCGGCCAAGGCGTTTCCTTCCTCAGCGCTCAGGTGGACAATGTGGACGCTGTGGACGGTATTTCTCGGCGCCCCCGCGCCTCCGCGGCAGATCCCATCGCGGCCAAAGCATTCCTCCGCGTCCTACCTCGCCCAACAGTTCCGCGTTCTCCGCGTCCTCCGCGGTTAGATCCATCGCGGCCAAGGCATTCCCCGCGCCTCCGCGGCAAAAACCTCCCCGTCAGAAACGGTAACCGAACAAATTATTCCAGCTGTACGTGAGCTTGTTCACGCCTTCGGGCGGGGCCGTGTCCTTCAGCAGGTTCAGGCGGCTTTCCACCGATAGGCGGCGCGTCACGTTGATCAGCAATCCGCCCTCCACCGAAACCCGATGGTCGCTGGCATCGAAGATCTTCGGTTGGTAGTAGATCACGCCCGTAAGGCTTGCCATTTGGCTGAACTTGAGCGTGGCAGAGATGTAGTTGCTGTTGCGTGCCTCCCAGAATTGCGGCCCATCGGTAATGTGCTCCCGCTCCAGCATCAGGGCCGTGCCCAAGGCCACTTTCATCTTGTTGGAGTTGAGCGCCGTGAAACGCGGGCCCGCCCCCAGGGTAAGCCGGAGGTCGAGCTTCAGCGGCTTGTTGTACTGCGCCTGCAAGAAGGCTTCGGGTGTCCATAGCGAATCGTAGCGCAGGTTGTAGCGCAAATGCTGGAATCCCGTGTTCTGGAATTCATTGGTCTCCACTTGGCTGAAAGCCAGATCGTTGATGAAGAACCACCGGTTGCGCCCGTCCACGAACTGCACCGCGCCGTTCAGGCCCAGGTTCAGCGAGCGTTGCCCGCTTTCCGCCACGTTGAACCGGAAATTCACATAGCCCGACCAAGGCACGGTATCGCTCTGGAACCGGCGGCCCTCGATGTTCACCACCTGTGCCTTCAACCCCGCGAACGGCGCCCACACCAACAGGACCAAAAGAAGGAGTCGCTGGGCGCTGCGCATAAGGCCGGCAAAATTCGCCATACCGTGGGAATGTGCCAGCATCGCACATTGTTCGCTCCTTTGCGGCATGGAACAGCGTGCCGGCCTTACGAACCGTGTCGCCATCATCGGCGGTGGACCGGCCGGGCTGATGGCGGCGGACGTGCTCGCCGGGCACGTGGATGTGCACCTGTACGACCACGGCAAGCGGATCGGCCGCAAATTCCTGGTGGCCGGCCAAGGCGGGTTCAACCTCACCAATTCCGCGGAAGGGGAGGAGTTGCTCGCACAGTACACGCCGCCCGGTTTCCTGGATCAAGCGCTGGATGCTTTTGGCCCGGGGCACTTGCGCGAATGGCTTGCGCAGCGCGGCGTGGAAACCTACATCGGCAGCAGCGGCAGGGTGTTTCCCGCCAAGGGCATCAAACCGGTCCAAGTGTTGTCGGCCATTGTGCAGGGTCTGCAGCAAAAAGGGGTGCACCTCCACACCGAGCATGCGTTCACCGGCTTCGATGCAGAGGGCAATGTGCTTATGGAGACAGCCGATGCCGCGTTCACCCTACAGGCCGACCATGTGATCTTCGCATTGGGCGGGGCTTCTTGGCCCGTTACCGGCTCAACGGGTATTTGGCCGGCGCTCTTCCGGGACATCGGGGTTCAAGTGGTGCCTTTCGGTTCCTCCAATTGCGGCATTGAGGTCCACTGGCCTTCAGCCTTTGTGGAAGCACACGAGGGTAAGCCGTTGAAGAACGTGCTCGTAAAGGCCGGTGATCGCGAGGCCTGGGGCGAGGTTACCATTACCCGGCATGGGCTGGAAGGCAACGCGATCTACCCCGTGGTGCCCGCATTGCGCGGCGGTGCTACTGAACTGATCATCGACCTCAAGCCCGACACTACCGTAGAGCGTTTGCTGGAGCGGATCGGTGGCAAGGCGCCGAGGAATTTCGCCGAAGCCCTTCGGCTCAACCGGAGCCAATTGGCCTTGTTGAAAGCGTTGACGCCAAAAGAGGCCATGCTCAATCCGGCAACTTTCGTGCACCACGTGAAGCACCTGCGGGTACCCGTTTCCGGCCTGCGGCCCATAGGCGAATCCATCTCCACCGTGGGTGGCATTGCGGTGGGGGAGCTGGATCCCTGGTTCAGGCTGAAAAGGCACCCGCGCATCAGCACCATTGGCGAAATGGTGGACTGGGATGCGCCCACCGGTGGCTTCCTGCTGCAGGGCTGCTTCGCCATGGGCCGTTGGGCAGCACAGGCGGTGCTTGCTGGCCGCTGATCGGGGCGCATATGCCCCATGGCTGTGCAACGCTGCCAACAATTCCGGGGCGGGCTGCTGCCGCGTCGCTTTGGAATGGCGGGGGCATGATTTTTCCTGTCATCTGACGGAAAAAAATCTTGTTCCCATGAAGACCGCTAGATCCAACAGCCTTATGCTCATCGTTGCCGGCACGTTGCTGATGGCCACCCCCGCCATGGCCGACGGCCCGAACCATCGTATTGACCAAGCCAACCTGGCCAAGCTTGCACCCGCCCAGCAGGAACGCGTGCAGCAGATCGCCGAGCGCTGGGAGGCCATAGCGGCCATGGACCGCAGCGATCTTGATCGCGCCGACCGCAAGGAATTGCGCAGTGAAGTGAAGGCCCTGAAGGCCGAAGCCCGCGAGCTCAACCGCGACGGCACCGTGATCTACCTCTCCAGCGCGGCCATCATCATCATCATCCTGCTGCTGATCCTGCTGATCTGATCGCAGACCCGCCCATAACCGGGGGCTTACATTTGGGAACTCCCAAACGAAGCAAGCTCCCATGGCCTTGGACAAGAATCAGATGGCGAAGCGCGTGGCGCGCGAACTGCAGGATGGCTATTACGTGAACCTCGGCATCGGCATACCCACGCTGGTGGCCAACCACATTCCGCCCGGCATCAACGTTACCCTGCAAAGCGAGAACGGCATCCTGGGCATGGGCGAATTCCCCTATGAGGGTGAGGAGGACGCCGACCTGATCAACGCCGGCAAGCAGACCGTTACGCTGCTGCCCGGCTCCGCCATCTTCGACAGCGCCACCAGCTTCGCCATGATCCGCGGCCAAAAAGTGAACCTCACCGTGCTGGGCGCCATGGAAGTGGCGGAGAACGGCGACATCGCCAGCTGGAAGATCCCCGGCAAAATGGTGAAGGGCATGGGCGGTGCCATGGACCTGGTGGCCAGCGCGCAGAACATCATCGTGTGCATGATGCACACCAACAAGCATGGTGAGAGCAAGCTGCTCAAGCAATGCTCGTTGCCCCTTACCGGCGTGGGCTGTGTGAAGCGCGTGCTCACCGACCTTGGCTTTTTCGACATCACCGACGAGGGCTTCGTGCTGAAAGAACGCGCCCCAGGCGTAACGGTGGAAGAGATCAAGGCGAAGACGGAAGGCCGGTTGGTGGTGAAAGGGGAGGTACCCGAGATGGTGATCTAGGATCTGGGCCGATGGATCCGCGGCAGGGCAAGGTTCGGGAAATGGACTTGGTCCATGCCCCTTGGATCGCCCGGGTCACCGTGGTGTCTTGTGCCGCATTGTTACTGGTCTATACGGTGCTGCGTGCGATCCGTGTGTCGTTCACATGGGACGAGACATGGTCCTACATCCACTACGTGGTACCGCGTGAATATTTCCAGACGGCCTTCGATGCCATGGGGGCCAACCACCATCTGCTCAACGTATGGGGCATGATCGCGGCCGACCGCTTGTTCGGCAATAGCGAGCTGGCCTTGCGCCTTCCAATTCTTCTGGCGCATGTGGCCTTCCTGTACGCTACGGCGCGCATTGCCTTGCAGGCCCGTTCAGGAATTGTGGCGGTAATGGGCTTCCTGCTGCTGAACGTGCACACCTATCTGCTCGACTTTTTCGCCTTGGCCCGCGGGTATGGCCTGGCCATCGGCTTCATGATGCTTTCGCTTTGGTGGGCCACGCGCTACCTGAATGGCGGCAGGCCATTGAAATGGCTGGCATTGGCGATGGTCGCGGCCATCCTCTCTGCCCTGTCGAACCTCACCATGATCAATTTCCTCTTGGCCTTGGCCGCGGGTTTCACGCTGTTCATTGGCTTCTCTTTCCCCGCGGGGAATGGTAAAACAGATCGCCGCCAGTTGTGGGTGGTGGCCTTGGGCGTGTGCGTGGGGTTGGCCGCAACATTGCCCATCGCTATTCCGCTCGCAAAGGGTGGTTCACTTTTCTTCGGGTGCGTATCCTTCTGGGACTGTACACTGGGAACGTTTCCGGCAAGGCTGCTGTACGCCCAGGATTATGGCGCTGCCTCGACGCAATTGGTGGCGTTCATTTTCATGCTTCCCGTGGCATGTGTGCTCCTGGCCACGGTGGCCGCATGCCGCGGCGATTGGTTGCGTAAGCTGCAGCCCATGGTGTTCGGTGCGGTTGTGCTGATCGTGTGCGTGGGGGCCGGCTTCACGCAAAACCTGCTGCTTGGCACCCCGTTCCCGCAGCACCGCACTGCCTTGTACCTGTTGCCGTTGTTCCTGTTCACCCCGGTTTCGGCGCTGGTGGCATGGTCCGCGCAGGGCCGCGCGCCCAAGGCCTTGGCCACGCTGCTCTGCCTGCCGTTCCTCGTCCATTTTGCGCGAAGTGCGAACACTACCTATGCCGCCGAATGGAGGCCCGAGGGAGAAATAGCGAAAATGATGGCCATGGTACGCGCCGACCATTTGCCCATGGGCGATGATCGCCCGGTGATCACCTTGGCCTCCAGTTTCGAGAATTGGGGCTGTTTACCGTACTATCAAGTGCGCGATAGCATGCAATGGCTGCTGCTGAATTTGCGCAATGCCATGGATCCCTTCGTGCCGAGCGATTATTACATCGTGGAGGACGATGGCCGGGACCGCATCGATACCGTTCATTGGGAATTGATGTACCACTCCAACCCCACCGGCACCAGCCTGTACCGCGACCAACGGCTACGGGCAATGGAAAGGAAGGTGGAGCGGCACCTGCTGGACATGGAATCGCCGGGCGTGCCTGGGCGCAGCGATGAAGAACAGGCAAGCGGCCGGTTCTCGGTGCGTTTTGATGCCGCGGTGCGCAGCACCACGCCCATCAATTGGATCGTACCGGACACCATTGCCGCCGGCACGGTCCAGCTGTACGGCACCGCCCTCACGCTTCAACCCCGTGCTAACAACTGGGTGGCACTGGTGCTTCGGGTGGCCCGTGGAAAAGAAACATTGGCAATGAACAACGTGAGCCCATCCGTGGGGCCCCGCTACCCGGACAAATGGGGCAAGCTCGCCGTGGCACTGGTGCCCATGGAAACGTTGCTGCCGGGGGATACCGTGCAGCTCAGCGCATGGCCCATGTTCGATGATAATGTGATGTACCTGGACGACATGGAGCTGTGGGTGATCCGGTAATGCTGCATGCAATTACCTTGTCGCTTCAAACCGGACCGGAACAGCCGATGCACCCACCATTCCGCGGCCATACGAAATGGAGAATGTTTGCCTATGGTGCATGCGTCACCTTCCTCATCGCGGCCTGCGCATTTTTCAACCGGTACCCACTGGTTTTTTCCGACTCGGGCACCTACATCCGTTCGGCCTTCACCTTGGAGCCGCCGCCCGACCGGCCCATTGGCTACAGCCTCATCATACGCGCGGTCACTTGGCAAAGCACCCTGTGGACCGTGGTGCTCTTTCAGGCGGCCATGCTGGCTTGGCTGCTGTGGGAAACACTGAAAAAAGTATTGCCGACAAAGCTGGACCTGCTGCGCAGCCATTTGGTGCTTGTGTTGGGCTTGGTGCTGTTCACCAGCATGCCTTGGTACGCGGCGCAGATCATGCCGGACATTTTCTCGGCCATGGTCATCCTTGTGTTGTACCTGCTATTCCGGGCACCGGAACTGGGTAAGGTGAAGCGCGCCTTCCTATGGATCTGCCTGTTCTTTTTCCTGATCACGCACAACAGCCATGTGGCCATGGCGGCCATGCTGCTGGCCGGTCTGGCCCTGTTCGGGTTGTTCCGGCGCCGGGGCGCATGGCCCCGCTTCTGGGCCAACTGGGGCGGCGCCACCGCCGTGCTGGCCCTGGGCGTCTTTTTTGTGGCATGGTACAACGGCCAGCATGGCCTGCGCCAAACCTTTTCGCCAGCCGCCAACGTATTCCTCTCGGCGCGCCTGTGCGAGAATCGCATGCTGGGCGATTTCCTGGAGGAGCATTGCGGCGAGCGCGATTACCCGTTGTGTGCATACAGGCATGAATTGCCCTCACTGCCTACCTCGTTCATTTGGGGCGACAACAGCATCAATTGGCGTATAAGTCATGACATGGAGAAGGTGGATAGTCTGCTCGCCCCAATGGTACGAGATTTCTTTCTGGATCCTGCTTATGTAGGTCGGTTCCTGCGGAGCAGCTTGGTGGCATCCATTGCTCAGCTTTTCCAAGTAAGCGCTGTTTCCGGGGCTACGCCTTACCTGGAAGGTTCCGCACCCTACACGGTCGTCAGCAGTAGCCTGCCGTGGGAACTCTCTTCCTACGCCACCAGCATGCAGGCCAAGGGAGCCTGGTGGGACACCTCCTTCAACGATCGCCTGGTGCACGTGGCCCTGTTGCTGGCGCTTGGCCTGCTCGCTTGGTGCAGCCCGCAGTGGCGCGCACACCCGGAGCTGCGCCTGCTCATTCCGCTGCTGCTGGCATGGGTGGTGCTGAATGCGGTGGTAACGGCAAGCTTGGCCAATGTATACGACCGGCTGCAGTCGCGGGTGGCGTGGCTGGTGGTGCTGGCCGCAGGCCTGGTTCTGGCCCAAACCAACTGGTACCGCCGAAGGTTTGGGCCGCCGGAAGGGTAGTGCACCACTATTCGAACACCGGGCCAGCATGCAGGCTTTCGAAACGCCAAGGCCGGGTACGCATCACTTCCACATGGGCGAAGCTGAAGAAGCCACGTGGAGGGCCGAGCATGGCCTCGATTCCTTCCTTCGGCAGCTCGGGCGGATAGATGATCACGAAGTCAAATTCGCGCCCAAAGAACATGGAGGGCCGGTTCACGTGTGCATAGGGCAGCACGCCGGGGTACAC
>JBIQMI010000127.1:0-8683 GCA_044463585.1 Cryomorphaceae bacterium | reverse complement strand
GCACGCCGGAAATATTCTTCGTGCCGTCCACCAGGTCGCCCACGACCAGGAATTGGCCAGGGGGACCGGGGGCGGGCAGGGGCAGGTCAAGGCCGGGCACCACGTTGGGCACGATGGCCAATTCCTTGCCGAGCCCGCGGCTTTGCATGGCGGCGGCCAAATGTGGGCTTACTGCCGTGGCCGCGGCGGCCTGCCGCAACAGGAACCGGTCGAAATAGCGCGCCGCCCCGGACTTGGCCGACCAGCGCCCGTTCAGGAAAACACTGCTCTGCTCGCTGGCGATGAAGGGCACGCCCCATTTCCGCGCCAGCAGCCAGGCCATGTACACGCTGCGCGTAAGGATGTGCGCATGCACCAGGTCCGGCTTGCCGCGCTCGCGCACGAACCGTGCGGTGCCCCTGGCCATGGCCTGTTGGTAGTGGCGGTAGTTGATCGCCTTCCGCAGGGGCATCACCGGGCTCAAGCTTGGCCTGTAGTAGCAGTGCAGTTCCCAGGCGCCATCGCAGGTGTTCAGCTCCTCGCGATAGGGGACGGGCAATTCCGGCACTGGGCAGGCATGCACCACGCTCACCCTGTGCAGCCGCGCCACGGCCAGCATTTGCTTGCGGATGAAATCGCCCAACTGCGGATCGGGCAGCCCCGGGTACCATTTGGGCAAGGCAAGTACATGCATGCAGCCGCAAAGTAACGTGGTCTGCCCGTGCCGATTATATTTGCGGCCCGTTTGGCGGCACGCCGGCGGAAACGGTGGGTGTAGCTCAGCTGGTTAGAGCGTCGGATTGTGATTCCGAAGGTCGTCGGTTCGAGCCCGATCTCCCACCCCCGTTACAGAAGGCCCGTTCCGGGCCTTCTGCCTTTTCGGGGCTATCCCTCGGCCGAATGCTTTAGGTCCTTCAGCACGCGGTCCAGCGTCCAAGGGATCTTGCGCTGGAAGGGCGCCTGGCGCACCGGGCAATCGAAGATCTGGCAAATGGTGCATGATGCGGGCGGCACGCAGGGGTCCATGTGGATGAAGAATTCCACTTGCCGCCCCGAGGAATCACGGACCAGGTCGGCCAGCTCAGAGATCTCATGGTGGCCAGCTTCCAGGGTGAAGTACCAAGGGAGCGTTACGTGCGCATCGATGTGGAGCGTGCTTCCGTACTTGATCACCCTGAAGTTGTGCATGTCGATCCAAGCTTCCTTGCGATGCTCCTCAATGATGCGCACCAGGTCGCCGGCCACGGCCATGTCGGTTTCGTCCATGATCCCGCCCACACTGCGGCGCACCATGTTGGCGCCCTGCCAAATGATGTAAACGGCGAAGCCTACCGCGAAGAGGCTGTCCAGGCCGTGGATGCCGGTGATCCAAATGGCGCCAAGCCCCAACAGCAGGGCGGCCGTTGTCCATGCGTCGGAAAGCAGGTGAAGGCCACTGGCCTCCATGATGAACGAATGCGTGCGCCGGCCCCTTGAGCGCAGCAGCATGCCCATGCCGAAATTCACCAGGCCCGTAGTGCCGATCAGCAGCATGCCCTCCGAAATGTTGGATACCTCGTTGCCTTGGATCCAGGCCATTACGGCCCGGTAGATGATCACCAGGCCCGCCAAGGCCACCATGGATCCTTCCAGCATGGCGCTGATGAACTCCACCTTGCCGTGGCCGTACGGATGCTCGCGGTCCTTTGGTTTGGCGGCCAGCACTAGGCTGTACAGCGCGAAGCCACCCGCTACCACATTCACGATGCTCTCCAGGGCATCGCTCAAAATGGCGTTGCTGCCCGTAACACGCCAAGCGATGAACTTCACCGCCATCAAGCCTACGCCAATGGCCAGGACCACGGCTTGTAGGCGCACATGGGCGCGGGCTCCGGCCATGGGGCGAAAGTATGCCGTGGTGGCCGTGCATTAATCTTGCACCCGCCGCGATCGTTGTTGAGATCCCATTCCGAACATGAAAAGACCGATGTCCCTGTTGAACGACCTGTTGGAGAACGAGCGTACTGCCGGGCTGCTGCTGGTCTTGTGCACGGTGGTGTCATTGCTGTTGGCCAACTCCGTATTGCACCACGGCTACGTGGGCATCTGGCATTACCCTGTGGCCGGGGAGAACGTGGAATTCTGGATCAATGACGGGCTGATGGCCATTTTCTTCCTCATGGTGGGCCTGGAGCTGAAGCGCGAGATCAGCATCGGCGAATTGTCGCATCGCAAGCAGGCCATGTTGCCGCTGTTCGCCGCCTTGGGCGGCATTCTCGTGCCGGCCGGCATCCACTTCGCCTTCAACCATGGCACCGACATGCACGCCGGCGCCGGCATTCCCATGGCCACCGACATTGCCTTCGCCATCGGCATCCTTTCCCTGTTGGGAAGCCGCGTGCCGTTGCCGCTGAAGGTGTTCCTTACGGCCTTGGCGGTGATCGATGACCTGGGCGCCATTTTCACCATTGCCATTTTTTATTCCACCGATACACATTGGGGTTTCCTGGGCGCGGCGGCCGGCCTTTTCGCCCTGATGCTGGTGCTGAACAAATTGAAGGTGAACAGGTTGGTGCCCTATCTGGTACTGGGTACCGCCATGTGGTACTGCATGCTGCACTCCGGCGTGCACGCCACGGTGGCCGGGGTGCTCACGGCTTTCGCCATACCGTTCGGCACGGGGGATGAGCGTTCCATTTCGGCCAAGTTGCAGCATGCCCTGCACCGCCCGGTCTCTTTTCTCATCCTGCCGCTATTCGCGTTGGCCAATACCGGAATTGAACTGGAGCATGACTGGTACACACACCTGTTCACCACAAACGGCTGGGGCATCTTCATTGGCCTTGTGGTTGGCAAGCCGTTGGGCATAAGCCTGTTCTGTGCCCTCACCATGGCACTGGGGATAGGCAGCATGCCCAAAGGCATCAAATGGAGCCAACTGATCGGTGCAGGCGTATTGGCGGGCATCGGCTTCACCATGTCCATTTTCATCACCCTGCTGGCCTTCGATGATCATGAGCTGATCGTTTCATCCAAGACCACCATCCTTATTTCATCCACTGTGGCCGGTGTGCTGGGCTATCTGTGGTTGAACGCTGCGTTGCCGAAGAACCGTGCTGCCACGGGCCTTGCAGGTGAAGCCTAGGCAGAGGCATGCTGTGCGGGCAATTACCTTTGGCATCGCAACCGTAAATGCGGTTCACATGGAAGTAAGATTGATCGAAGCAGCCTCTGAAATAGGGGCGGGCACGCGCGGCACCAGTCTGGGCATGGGGGCGCTGCGGGTGGCCGCTTGGAAGAATGGCAGCGAGTTGTTCGGCCATGCCGAGGAAAGCATCCTGCGCGACGAGAATGACGTGTTGTACGAGGATGATCCACAATCGCCGAACGCCCACCATATCGATGGGCTGATCCGGTTCGAATCGGACCTGGCCTACGAGGTGTACAGGTTCCTGCGGAACAATGTGTTCCCGATCGTGGTGGGCGGTGACCACAGCATTGCCATCGGCTCGGTTTCGGGCACCAAAATGGCCTTCCCCAACGAGCGGCTCGGGGTGATCTGGATCGATGCGCACGCCGATATGCACAGCCCGTTCACCACGCCCAGCGGAAATGTGCACGGCATGCCGCTTTCGCTGTTGATGGACATTGAGGTGAAGGGAAAGAACCGCCCGCGGATGTTCACCCTCGATGTGTGGGACCGGCTGCGGAAAATCGGGACCAGCGGGCCCAAGGTGCTCCCGCGCGATGTGGTGATCATCGGCCTGCGCGATTACGAGGAGGAGGAGGCCGCCATTATCGAGGAGCACGACATCAAAGTGGTGACCGTGAAGGAATTGCGCGAAAAGGGTGCGGCCACCATCGTGGCCGAAGTGCTCGAATACCTGCAGGAGTGCGCCCATTTGCACGTGAGCTTCGATGTGGACAGCCTCGACCCTTCCATTTCCACGGGCACGGGCACACCGGTCCCCGATGGCCTTTTCCTGGATGAGGCCAGAACGTTGCTCACGGGTTTCTGTGCACAGCCGAAAACGGCCACGCTGGATGTTGTGGAGATCAATCCGGCCTTGGATGTGAAGAACGCCATGGCCGAGAATGTCCTCACCGTCATGGAGCCACTTTTCCACATCCTGCGCTCGCGCTGACCATTTGCCCGCTGTGCCACAGGGCGCGGTGCATTCCATTGCATGAAGAACAACTACCAAGATCCATTGCACGCCCGTTTGCTCGAGGGCCTGCAATCTGCTTTCAATACCCTGTACGGACAGGCCCCCGCCCCCGGGGCCATCATTTTCCAGCCCACCCGCGCGGAATTCGAAGGCGATGTGACGATCAATGTCTTTCCCTTCCTGAAATTGAGCAGGCAAGGACCTGAACAAACCGCCACCGCGGTGGGCGGGCAGCTGCAGGCCACACTGCCGTTCGTGGAAAGGTTCAATGTGGTCAAGGGTTTTTTGAATGTTGTGGTGGCCGACGCCTACTGGTCCGAGTTCCTTGGCACGGCCGTGGAGCGCGACCTGCTGCAATTCCCTTCCACCGGGGAACAGGTGATGGTCGAGTATTCGTCGCCCAACACGAACAAGCCCTTGCACCTGGGCCATTTGCGCAACAACTTCCTGGGGCATGCGGTAAGCCGGATCCTATCGGCCACCGGCAACGATGTGGTGCGCGTGCAGATCATCAACGACCGGGGCATCCACATCTGCAAGAGCATGGTGGCCTGGCTCCAATTCGGCCAAGGCGAAACCCCGGAAAGCAGCGGCCTGAAAGGCGATAAGCTGGTGGGCAAGTATTACGTGGCCTTCGATCGTGCCTACAAGGAGCAGGTGGCCACCGGCATGGCCGCAGGGCTTTCCGGGGATGAAGCCGGCAAGCAGGCCCCCATCATGCGCGAGGCGCAGGAAATGCTGCGCAAATGGGAGGACAACGATCCGGAGGTGAGGGCCTTGTGGGAGCGCATGAACGGCTGGGTGTACGCCGGGTTCGATGAGACCTACGCCGCCATGGGCGTGGAATTCGATAAGCTGTACCACGAAAGCGAAACCTACCTGCTTGGGAAGAAGGATGTGCTGGACGGCCTGGAACGCGGGATCTTCTTCCGCAAGGCGGATGGCTCCGTATGGGTGGACCTTACGGCGGAAGGGTTGGACGAGAAACTGCTGCTGCGCGGAGATGGCACCAGCGTGTACATCACGCAGGACGTGGGCACCGCCATCCAGCGCTTCAAGGAATATCCCGCGCTGCGCCGCATGATCTACACGGTGGGCAACGAGCAGGATTACCATTTCAAGGTGCTTTTCCTGGTGCTGAAAAAGCTGGGCTACCCCTGGGCGGATGAGCTGTACCACCTGAGCTACGGCATGGTGGACCTCCCCACCGGGAAAATGAAAAGCAGGGAAGGCACCGTGGTGGATGCGGACGATTTGATCGCGGAGGTTGTGGCCGACGCGGCCAAGGCGACCACGGCATTGGGCAAGCACGAGGATTTCGATGAGACGGCGCGCGAAGAGCTTTTCCGGATGATCGGCCTGGCCGCATTGAAATATTACCTGCTGAAGGTGGATCCGCGGAAACGCATGCTGTTCGATCCGCAGGCCAGCATCGACCTGCAAGGGCACACCGGGCCTTTCATCCAGTACACTTATGCACGTATCCAAAGCCTGCTGCGCAAGGCAAGCCCGAACGACCTGGCCGCTGATAGCGCCATGGCCGGCCCATGGTTGCCCGAGGAGCGTGCGGTGATCAAGCTGTTGCACCACCTGCCCGGTGTGCTGGCCGATACGGCCCAACGCCTTGAGCCCTCAGCACTGGCCAACCACACTTACGAATTGGTGAAAGCCTACAATACCTTCTATCAATCGGTACCGGTGTTGCGCGAAGAGGATCCGGCCAAGCGGGCGCGCCGGCTCAAGCTGGGCCAAGCAGTTGCGCATGCCGTGCGGAAAGCCATGTGGTGCCTGGGCATCGAGGTGCCCGAACGCATGTAGGCGGCCTCTTGCAGGCGGCTCAGAATTTCGGGCAGGGCACGGCGCGGTACTTTCGGTTCTTGCCCGTGCGCGGCCACTCGTAGATCACAGAGATCTCATGGGCGCCGCCGCTTTTCATGGTCAGCTTGCTCACCGTTACATCGTAGCTGTACACCAAGCGCAGCTGGTAAGGTGTTTCGTAGCCGACCATCAGGATCACGGCGTCGTCGTTGGGGTAGCCGGGTTGGTATGCCTTCAATCCCGGCAGGCCGCGGTACCATAACCCGAAGCTCACCTCGCGATGGTCCACGTACCCGCCAAGGTCCAGCTGGTCCCATTTCTGTTGCGCCTTGTAATGCGCGGCCAGCGTCATCTTCGTTTCGCTATAGCGAAAGGACTTTCCGTCCAACGGGAAGCGGTAGCCGGCGTGCACGCTGGTGCGGATCGGCAGTTGGGCGTCGCCGTCCACATAAATGCTTTGCTGGGGACGGTTGAGGTGATTGGTGGAGAAGCCCGCCCAGAACTGCTCGGAGTAGTAAAGGAACCCGGCTGAGAAGTCCAGGTATGACACGTTCTGCATGCTGGGGGCCTCAATGCTCCGGGGCGCATTGTCGCGGATCACCTGGTCGGCGAAGAGCATGTTGCCTTGGTCGAAGGAGCGCGAGGTGTAGGCCGCACGTATGCCACCCCTTACCGCACGGCGCCTGTTGATGCGCGCCTCATACGAGTAATTGAGCGCCATTTGGGTGAAGGCCAGGTTGAACGAGCCCGCACGGTCATGCATCACCATGCCGCCGATGCCGCTGTTGATGTCGGCAGCGCGATGGTCGTAGGCCACGGCGTAGGTTTTGTACCCCGGCCCAATGCCCGGCCATTGCATGCGGTAGTTCATGCCGATCCGGTCCTGGTGCGTATTGCCGGTAAGGGCCGGGTTGAGGTACATCGGCGCCGCATACCATTGCGATAACTGCGGGTCCTGGGCCGATAGGTGCAACGTTGCGGCCGCCAGCACAACGATAAGAAGGTAGTGGCGCGTAATGTGTTGGCTCATCGGAACAGGGTGAGGTCGCCGGTGCGCTGCATTTCCTTGTTGTCCACAAAGCGCACCCACACTTGATAGACATAGACATCCTGCTGGCTGAGCTGGCCCCGGTAGTAGCCGTCCCAGCCCCGCCGGATGTCGTCGCTTTCGAATACCAGTTCACCCCAGCGGTTGAAGATCCGCATGCGGAAATTCTTCACGAAGCGGATGAACGGATAGAACACGTCGTTGCTCAGGTCGGCGGGGTCGTAGAAGCCGTTCCCGCCACCATTGGGGTTCGGGGTGAACACGTTGGGTATGGTGATGTCGTAGATCGGGTTCACCTTCACGGTGTGCACCGCATTCCCGGTGCAGCCATGGTCATCGGTCACCGTTAAGCCCACGGTCCAGGTGCCCGGTTCGCCGTAGTGGTGGTACGGGCTGGGGTCGAGGCTCATGGCGCCATCACCGAATGTCCATTGCCAACTGTTCACCGGTCCGGTGGATTGGTCGGTGAACTGGATGTTGGCGTGGTCTGCATCGGTTTCCCACGGATCGGCGGTGAAGGCCGCCACAGGCGGGGCATAGGCATGCACCGCGCCGGTGTTGGTTGCGTTCGCGGTGCAGCCGAGCGGCGTGGTCACGGTAAGCGATACGTTGTAGTCGCCCGCTGCATAGGTGTGCACCGGCGACATGGACGTGCTGGTGGCGCCGTTGCCGAAGTTCCAGAAGTAGCTCACCGGCTGGTTGGTAAGCCCGGTGGGGAAATGCACGGTAAGTGGGGCGCAGCCTTGCGCGATCACGGGCGGCAGGGTGATCGAGGGTGGGGTTTGCACCGTGATGTTCACCGTGCGTTGGATGGTGTTGGCGCAGATGTCGGTCGCCGTTACGGTCAATGCGCGGTTGGCCTGCGTGGTGATGTGGAAGGGGCCACTGCCCGTGGCAGGTATTTGTGGCCAGGACAGCGAGGTTTGCCCCGGATAGCCTGTCACCCACGCACCCACCGTGGCCGTGCCGCCCGGGCAAAAGGCCGTATCCCCATAGGTGTTCAGCGTGGCCAGCGCCAGGTTGAGCACGGTGACCGGAAGTTCCACCATCGGTCCGCTGCAACCGTTCTGGTCGGTCACGGTAACGTTCACCACCTGCGTGGCGGGGAAAGAATACTGCAAGCTATCGCCCGTGCCGATGCCGGCCCAAGTAATGGTGTACCCACCGGCACCGCCTGCCGCCTGGGCCGTGAGCGGCACCGGTACGTTCACGCATACGGTGTCCTCCACCTGCGCTGTAAGCAGCACCGGGGTCGGGTCGGGGAGCGTAACGGCCCCTTGCGTTTGGCAGCCATGGGCATCGGTTACCACCAGGGTGTAGGCACCCGCGGTAAGGCTGTATGCCGATGAACCCGTTTGCGCATTGGTGTTGGCGCTCCATTGGTAGCTGTAGCCAGGTGTGCCGCCGGCGGGTTGGGCCATGGCCGAGCCATTCGCGCTGCCGTGGCACGCCGGTGCGTTGCCCTGGATGCTTACCGTAAGCGGCGCCGGCTGCGTGATCGTGGCGCTCGCCGTGGTGTCGCAGCCATGGTTGTCGGTCACCAGTACGGTATAAGTTCCCGCGGCCAGGCCGGTGGCGGTGGCACCTTGCTGCCCCGCAGGGTCGTTCCAGCTATAGGCGAAACCGTTGTTGGCGGGAAGGAATGCGACGGTGCCGGAACCATCGCCATGGCAGGCCAAATGCGTTGGTG
>JBIQMI010000126.1:0-8686 GCA_044463585.1 Cryomorphaceae bacterium | reverse complement strand
TTCCGCGCCAGCAAGGACGGGAGCGACGTGAAGGCCCTGACGCCCGAGAAGGGCGTGCGCGCCGGGGTAATGGACGACCTGCACAACATTCCGGGGATGGAGAACAGCGTGATCGTGCAAATGAACAAGCGCAATCCACAAGTATTCGACCCGTACCTGGTGAACATCGTTACCGGGGACACCAAGCCGCTGTACAACAACAAGGAGAACTTTGAAGGATGGGTGACCGACCATAACGGGGTGATCCGCATGGCCACGAAAACGGAAGGCACCGACAACGTGCTGTACTACCGCGCCACGGAAAAAGAACCCTTCAAGGAGATCATGCGCACGGGCTACAAGGACAGCTTCAATCCGCTGTTCTTCACCTTCGACAACAAGAACATCTACGCCAGCAGCAACCTGAACGGGCGCGACAAAAGCGCGATCGTGGAATGGGACATCGCCGGCAAGAAGGAGGTGAAAGAGATCTATGCCAACCCCGATTACGATGTGGACGGCCTGAATTATAGCCGCAAGCGGAACGTGCTCACCATGGTGACCTGGACCGGTGAAAGGAGCGAACGCAAGATCCTGGACCCCGTTACCCAAGCGTTGTACGACACGCTGGGCCGGCAGATGAAGGACTACGAATACTGGGTGTACGGGGAGAATGACAACGAGGACAAGTTCATGGTATGGGCCGGCAACGACCGCATGCCCGGCAAATACTACTTCTACGATGCCGCTAGTGCGCAAACCAAGGAGATGGCCACGTTGTACCCGTGGCTGAAGGAGAACGACCTGGCGGAAATGAAGCCGATCAGCTACCAAAGCCGCGACGGCCTCACCATCCATGGCTACCTCACGCTGCCCAAGGGCGTGGAGGCGAAGAACCTGCCGGTGGTGATCAATCCGCATGGCGGCCCATGGGCCCGCGACGAATGGGGCTACAACTCCGAGGCGCAGATGCTGGCCAACCGCGGCTATGCCGTGTTGCAGATGAATTTCCGCGGAAGCACCGGCTACGGCCGTAAATTCTGGGAAGCCAGCTTCAAGCAATGGGGCAAGACCATGCAGAACGACATCACCGACGGCGTGGAATGGCTGGTGAAACAAGGCATCGCCGACCCCAAGCGCGTGGCCATTTACGGGGGCAGCTACGGCGGCTATGCCACGCTGGCGGGCATCACCTTCACCCCGGACCTGTACGCCTGCGCAGTGGATTACGTGGGCGTAAGCAACCTCTTCACCTTCATGAACACCGTGCCCCCCTACTGGGAGCCGTTCAAGAAGATGATGTACGAAATGGTGGGCGACCCCAAGAAGGACAGCCTGCTGATGCGCGAGGCATCACCCGTGTTCCATGCGGACCGCATCAAATGCCCCCTGTTCATCGCCCAAGGAGCACATGACCCCCGCGTGAACAAGGATGAAAGCGACCAGATGGTGGCGGCCCTGAAAGCGCGTGGCATTGAAGTGGAATACATGGTGAAGGACAATGAAGGCCACGGCTTCCACAACGAGGAGAACCGCTTCGACTTCTACAACGCCATGGACAAGTTCCTGGAGGCGCACATCGGCAGCGGCTATAAGGCGGCCGAAGGATTGGCCAAGCAATAACCGGCAAGCATTTCATTGGAAAACGCCCGGGGAGACCTGGGCGTTTTCTTTTGCCAGGACCTAGATACGCTGGTCGCATACCGTGGCGAGGCGTGGCCCGGGCACCTTGGCCCGGTCCGCTTGCGTCATTCCGCTGCAACCTGTTGCGCCCGTTGTACATTTCCGGACCCCATTGCCCACCCATGTTCAAACCCGTTACCCTGCTTGCCGCCTTGGCCGCGCTGCCCGCATCGGCGCAGGTGGTGATCAATGAGGTGAACACCTCCAACCTGGCCGGGCTCACCGATGCCTTTGGGGCGAATGAGGATTGGGTGGAACTGTACAACACTACCGGCGTGCCGGTTGACCTGGGCGGCTGGTACTTGAGCAACAAGGTGAACAACCCCACCAAATGGGCTTTCCCGGCAGGGGCCAGCATTGCGGCGAACGGGTACCTGGTGGTGTTCTGCAGCAAGCGCAACACGCAGACCGGTGCGCAGTACCACACCAACTTCAACCTGGAACAGACCAGCAACGACCACGTGGTACTGTCCGACCCCTCCGCCGCGATCATGGACGACATCACCCTGCAGGACTTACTGACGCAGGCCGAGCACAGCCGTGGCCGTACAACAGATGGTGCAGCCTCGTGGTCACTCTTTACCACCCCTACCCCCGGTGCCGCCAACACCGGCGCAGTGCCCTATTACCCGGCCAAACCGCAACTCAGCCCCAACGCTGGCTTCTTCGCAGGAGCTGTAACGGTTTCCATTTCCGATGCAGGCACAGGGGAAACCGTGCGCTACACCCTGGATGGCTCAACCCCCACGGCGGGATCCGCGGCATACACCGGGCCGATCCCGATCAACTCCACCACCGTGGTACGCGCCGCACGGTTCAGCGATACGCCCGGCGTACCGCCCAGCTTCATCGAAACCAACACCTATTTCATCGGTGTTACGCACACCACGGCGGTGATCAGTGTAAGCGGCTCCGGCGTGGCCAGCCTGTTGGGCGGGAATGGCGGCCTACGCCCGATCGGCTCGTTCGAATATTTCGGCCCCGACCAGCAATTGCGCGACGAGGCAACCGGCGAATTCAACAAGCACGGCAACGACTCATGGGCCTACGCCCAGCGCGGCTTCGACTACATCGTACGCGACCAAACGGGCTACAACGACATGATCCATTATCCCGTGTTCCACTCCTCGCCGCGCAACAAGTTCCAGCGTTTGATCATCAAGGGCGGGGCCAACGACAATTATCCATTCGAGAACGGTGCCCACATCCGCGATGCCTATGTGCACAGCCTTTCGCAAAGCGGGCACCTTAAGCTGGACGCAAGGACCTACGAGCCTTGCGTGGTTTATGTGAACGGGCAATACTGGGGCGTGTACGAGATCAGGGAAAAGGTGGACGACAACGACTATACCCGCGAGTACTACGACCAGGACAAATACGACTTGCAATACCTGAAGACCTGGGGCAGCACGTGGAGCGAATACGGTGGCGCGCAGGCCCAAACCGATTGGAACGACCTGCGGACGTACGTGATGGGCAACAACATGGGCGATGCCACGGCCTTTGCCTATGTGGACGAGCGACTGAGCTGGAAGAGCCTGGTGGATTACGTGGTGCTGCACAGCTACACCGTTTGCAGCGATTGGCTCAACTGGAACACTGCATGGTGGCGCGGACTGGACCCGGCGGGAAGCCACAAGAAATGGGGCTACACCCTGTGGGACAACGATGCCAGCTTTGGCCATTACATCAATTACACCGGCATTCCGGACCTGACCGCTGCCGCCGATCCCTGCAACGCCGAAGCCTTGCCCAACCCTGGCGGGCAGGGGCACATCCCCATCCTGGTAAAGCTTATGGATGAAAACCCGATGGTGCACGACTATTATGTGAACCGCTACATCGACCTAGGGAATACCCTGTTCAGTTGCCAGAACATGCTGCCCTTCCTGGACAGCCTGGTGGCGCTGATCGCGCCCGAGATGCCGGACCAGGTGGCCCGGTGGGGCGGCACGGTGGCCGCTTGGGAGGCCAATGTGCAGGCCATGCGCAATTTCATCCAGGCCCGCTGCACGGCCATACAGCAGGGAATGGTGGACTGCTACAACCTGGAAGGCCCGGACAGCGTGGTATTCAAAGTGGACCCACCGCTCAGCGGCACCATCAAGATCAATTCGATCACCCCGGCCCAGTTGCCGTTCGCCGGGCTGTATTACGGCGGCATAAACACCACCCTGCAGGCCATGGCCGCCGAGGGATGGGAATTCGACCATTGGACCACAGTGCACGCTACGGTAACCCCCACCATGGGCGACTCGATCGTGGCCGCCAACTTCCATGGGCCCGATACGGTGATCGCGCATTTCAAGCCGCCCCTCACCTACCCCGTGGTGCTGCTCACCGATCCACCGGGCAGCGCGGCCATCCGCTACAATCACGAACTGTACCAGCAATTCCCTGCGGTGGTGCAACGCTTCCCTGAAGTGGTGGACACGCTTACCGTGATCCCCGGGCTGTACTGGAACTTCAAATACTGGGAGTTCAAGTACAATACGCCGAACCAGAACGATACCACCATGCGGCAGATCCCGGTCACCATTTTCCAACCGGACACCATCATTGCCCACCTGGAACCACAGGAATATGCCTTTTGGACGCCCAACGCGTTCAGCCCAAACGGCGATGGCATCAACGATGGATGGCGGCCGGTGAACAATGCCGTGGACCTGGAGCGATACGACCTGCGCGTTTTCGATCGCTGGGGGCATGAGGTATTCGCCAGCACCGACCCCTTCGAGGAGTGGGACGGGCGGAATGTGAAGCCTGGTGTTTACGTGTACCGCGCAAGGCTGCGCGAGGCTTTCGGGCTGACGGACCACACGTTGATGGGGCACGTGACCGTGCTACCTTAGGCGCATGGGTCCTTGGCCGGTCACGCGCCCGCAGCGCAACGCCACGCTCAGCTTCATCATGCTGGCCTTCGGCATCAGTTGGGCCATTTTCGGCATCGGCAGGCTCTTGTTCAATCCAGCGGCCACTTTGGCCTGGACGGCCATTTCGGCCCTTTTCATGCTCGGTCCCGGCATTGCCGCCCTTATCCTGCGCAAGCCCTTGCGGCTGTCATGGTCCGACTTGGGCGTCACTTGGTCCGGCATACGATGGAAATGGATGGCCGTTGCGCTCCTTTTCGCCCTGGCCCTGCCGTTGGCCACGTTGTTCTTCAACTGGTTGCTCGGCAATGTGCTGCACATCGGAGGTTTTGGCCATACCGCCATTACCATGGAAATGGCCCGCGAACGCATGCTGGCCATCGCCGGTTCCGAGGCCGGTAGGGCCACCGAACAACTGGAAGGCCTGGCCCTGGGTGCCGTTGGCATATTGCTGCTCACCCTCGTTGCCGGCGCCGTGGCCGGTTGCACCGTCAATTTCGCCTTTGCCATGGGCGAGGAACTGGGCTGGCGCGGGCTGCTGTTCCGTTCCACGGCGGGCCTGGGGCTGTGGCGCCAATGCTTGGTGATCGGCCCGGTTTGGGGGCTGTGGCATGCCCCGCTCATTCTGCAAGGCCACAACTACCCGGACCATCCTGTGGCCGGCGTGTTGATGATGTGCCTGTTCACCACGGCTTTTTCGCTGCCTTTGGCCTGGTTCCGCATCCGCAGCCGCTGTGTGTGGTCCGCCGGTGTGTGCCACGGCACGGTGAATGCCGTGGCCGGTGCGGTGGCCTTGTTCAGCGCGTATGGCAATAGCCTGCTTGGCGGAGCGGCCGGGCTTTCCGCTGTGCTGGCCGTGGCCACCTTGTCCGGGCTGCTCTTGCTGTTCGACCCCCATCTTCGCGGGGAGTCTGCTCCCGCATGAGGTTTTGGCCGATCTTTTTGCTTGCCGGCACCGTTGGTTGCGGTGGCCCCGGGCACGTGCAGGCCGTGAAGGACAAGGCCGGGCACACGCGGGCCGAAGTGACCTGGGTGAATGGCCGCAAAGATGGCGCGGTGCGCTTTTTCCACCCTGATGGGCATGTGCAGACCGAGGGGCAATACCGGCGCGACAGCCGCCACGGCGCATGGACCAGCATTTCGCCTGCCGGCGATACCGTATCCGTGGTCACCTACCATTTCGGCAAGAAGGATGGTCTCCAAGCGTATTGGGCGCCCAACGGCCAGCTCCTGCGCTTGGAGCGCTTCCGTGCGGGCGAGCCCGATGGCGTGCTCTACCGCTTCTTTTCCGACGGCACGCCACGCCAGGCCTGCCTGTACAACAACGGCGTGCTCCATGGCAAATTCTACGAATGGTTCAAGGCGGACAGCGCCTCCATCGGCCTGATCATGGGGCGCTATGAAAATGGCCTGCGCACCGGCTTGTGGACCTGGTTCTATGGCAACGGCAGGCCGCGAAGGCAGGGCCGGTATAAAAATGGCACGCCAACAGGCACGTGGCACCAATGGGGCCCCGCAGGCGGCCCGCCCACCGCGGTGCGCGGCGCCAAGGAATAACACGCTCAAGGGAGCACCTTGCCCGGATTAAGGATGCCCTGAGGATCGAATACCCGCTTGATGCCGCGCATCAATTCCAGTTCGGTGGTGCTGAAGGCCACGTCCATGTAAGGCCGTTGCACCAAACCGATGCCATGTTCGCCACTGATGGTGCCACCGATGGACACCGTGTACGCGAAAAGCTCCCGGATAGCCACGGGCAACTCATGCTGCCAGCGCGCATCATCCATATCGCCCTTGATGATGTTCACATGCAGGTTCCCATCCCCTGCGTGGCCGTAGCACACGCTATGGAAGCCATGCCGCGCACCCAGCTCCTTCACCTTGGCCAGCAGCGAGGGAAGCTGGTACCGCGGTACCACGGTATCCTCCTCCTTGTACACGCTGTTGCTTTTCACCGCCTCGCCCACGCGCCTGCGCATCATCCACAGCTTTTCCTTCTCAGCGGCGGTTTCGGCAAAGAGCACATCCTGGCAATGGTGTTCTTCCATCACCTGCATGATCGCTTCGCAATCGCGCATCAGTTCATCGGCGTGGTTGCCGTCCACCTCCACCAACAGGTGCGCCGCGGTATCATCGGCCACCGCGATGTTCACCCCTTCCACAAAGCGCATCGTCCACAGCAGTGCATCGCGCTCCATGAATTCCAGTGCACTGGGCGTAATGCCCGCCCTGAACACGGCGCTTACCGCTTCGCAGGCCTTCTGCGCATCGCCGAAAGGCACCAGCATCAAGCGTGTTTCCTTGGGCAGGGGCACCAGCCGCAGCACGGCCTTGGTGATCACGCCCAGTGTACCCTCGCTGCCCACGACCAGGCGCGTAAGGTCATAGCCGGTGGCGTTCTTCAGGGTATTCGCGCCCGTCCAAATGACTTCGCCATTGGCCAGCACCACTTCAAGGTTCAGCACAAAGTCGCGCGTTACGCCATACTTCACCGCATGCGGCCCACCGGCGTTCTCGGCCAAGTTGCCGCCAATGGTGCAACTGCCCCGGCTACCGGGATCAGGCGGGTAGTACAAGCCTTTCGCTGCTACTGCCTCCTGTAGCACTTGGGTGATCACCCCCGGCTCAACGATCACCTGCAAATTCTGCTCATCAATGGAAAGGATGCGGTCCATGCGGTCCAGCGCCAACCCTACCCCGCCATGCACGCAAAGGGCACCACCGCTCAGGCCCGTGCGCGCACCGATGGGCGTTACCGGCACCGCATGCTGTGAACAGATGCGCAACACGGCCGATACCTCGCCCGTGTTCAGCGGGCGCACAACCACTTGCGGGGGATGGAATAGATCCTCGGTTTCATCGCGGCCGTAGCGCCCGAGCACCTCATCGTCCACCTGCACCGTGCCGGTGGGCACCGCCTGCCGCAATGCCTCCACGAATCCTTCCGGCAACGGGAGCGCTCCTGTGTTATCCGCACTCATGGCCGCGAAGTTCGCATGCAAAGGCCATCAAGCCCGGGGCTAAGTGATTTTACTGGTTTTCCGGTCAGCCCCAAGGTGCACGTTCCATGTGAGGAAAAATATAATAGCTTGCACAAGAAACCCCACCGCGATGCCCAAAACCCGTATTGTCCTTCTTGCATCCCTGCTTTTCGCCGCCAATGTGAACGGCCAGAACATTGGCATCAATACCACCGGTGCGGCGCCTGCCGCCAGCGCCATGCTGGACATTGATGCCAACAACCGCGGGCTATTGCTGCCGCGCGTGGCCTTGGCCTCGCGCAATTTGGCCAACCCGGTAACCGCACCGGCCGTGTCGTTGGTGGTGTACAATACGGCCACCGCCGGCACCGCGCCCAACAACGTATTCCCGGGCTTCTATTATTGGAGCGGAACCGAATGGCTGCGCATGTTCAGCGGCCGGGATGCATGGATGACCACAGGCAACTACGGCACCGCCCCCGCCTCCAATTTCCTGGGCACGGCGGATAACATGGCATTGCGGATCCGCACCAATAACCTTGAACGATTTGAGGTGACCACCGGAACAGGCGGCCCGACCGGCACCGGCGGAAGATTGCTCGCCTTCCAGAACGGGACCGCAACCAGCCCAGTATATTCTTGGGATGCCAGCACGGGACTAGGCCTCTTCCGCCAAGCGGATAATGTGATGGGAATCGCCACGGGTGGCCTCGAAAGGTTGCGGTTCCCTAATTCCCCACAAATACAAGCAATGGATGACGGCACTGCTACCGCCCCATTCTACAGTTGGCAATCGGATCCCGATATCGGCATGTATCGGGCCGGGGTGAATAACCTTGGGTTCTCTACTGCAGGCACACAGCGCATGCAAATAGCCGCCAACGGGAACATTGGCATAGGAGGAACTCCAGCCAATGGGGCCGTAATGGACATTCAACATACCACCCGCGGAATGCTGCTACCCCGAGTTGCCTTGGTCAGCTTGGTCAGTGCAAATCCTGTGGGCTTGGGGAATGTGGTGGACGGCCTGCTCGTTTATAACACGGCCACATCGGGTGCGAACCCCAACATGGTAACACCGGGCATTTATCAATGGGATGGGCCAAACACACGATGGCGACGCTTCGTGAACATGGTGCAAGAGGTGTGGTATGTAAACCCCATGAATATCAA
>JBIQMI010000125.1:0-8848 GCA_044463585.1 Cryomorphaceae bacterium | reverse complement strand
CATCAAGCTGGCCGTGGAATGGGGCGGCGTGATCAAGGACCCGCACGGCAACACCAAGGCCGGCGTAAGCATACACGGCAAGATCAACCGCAAGGACTGGGGCATTAACTGGAATGCCGCGCTGGAGGCCGGCGGTGTAATGGTGAGCGAGGAAGTGCGCATAGCCTGCGAGGTGCAACTGGTGCGCCAAGGCTGAGCCTGCAGCAAGAAAAACGAAGGGTGGAGCACGCTGTGTTCCACCCTTTTTTGCATGCGGTAGCCAGGGCCACGACCGCGGCTCAAAGCCCTGCCCGGAACGGGGCGCGGAAGCCGGGTTTTCTCTTGGATCTGAAAAGCGCGCGAGGCTTTTATAGTTTTGTGCTTCTTAGTATAAAAACTCGGCAGGCTTTTACACTTCCGTAGAAAACGTAGTGCATGAAAGACTTCATCGCCGGCCATCCTATCCGTACGCCGCAAGGCTACACTGCCTTCATGCCCCCCAACAGATCAACCGGTCCTATCATTTGGATCGGCCAGACCTGAATGAACTGGTGGAAACGGCAACCTTAAAATTAGGTGCGCTGGGCGCTTTCGGTGAGCTGGTCCCCAACATAGGGCACTTCATCCGCCTGCATGTGGTCAAAGAAGCCACGGTAAGCAGCAAGATCGAAGGCACCAATACCAGCATCCAGGAAATGTTCATGGATGAGCGCAACGTGGACCCCGAAAGGCGCGATGATCGGCATGAAGTGAACAATAATGTGGCTGCCATGGAACAAAGCCTGGAACGCATGAAGGAACTGCCATTGTCCTCCCGATTGTTGCGCGAGGCCCATGCTGTGCTCCTCAGGGGCGTCAGAGGCGAGCATAAAATGCCTGGGGAATTCCGACGCGGCCAAAACTGGATCGGTGGGGCCGGGTTAGCTGATGCCCAATTCATTCCCCCGGTCTCGGAAGAGGTGAACGCCTTGATGGGTGACCTTGAACAGTTCATGCACAATGCCCATACCCGATTGCCGCAAGTATTGAAAGCTGCATTGGCCCACTACCAGTTCGAAACGATACACCCATTCCTGGATGGCAACGGACGGATCGGACGTTTGATGATCACACTTTACTTCGTGCATGCCAAAGTGTTGCAACAGCCGGTACTCTATCTGTCCGACTTTTTCGAGCGGAACCGGTCACTGTACTATGAGAGCCTTACGCGCGTACGGACGCACAACGATATCGGCCACTGGTTCCGGTTCTTCCTTTTCGGTGTTATTGAAACTTCGGACAAGGCCACCAACGGGTTACGCCAGATCATCAGGCTTAAAAAGGATTGCTTGGAGGAGCGCATTCCAAAAATCGGCCGACGAACCACCGCTGCCCCGCTCCTGCTCGAATACTTGTTCCAGCAACCCGTAGTGGATGCGCTATCAGTTGCCGCCGCAATTGGGCAGACCAATGCCTCTGCCTACAAGCTCATTGCGGACTTTGAGCGCCTCGCGATCCTACAGGAGATAACGGGCAGCAAATGGGGCCGGCAATACCGCTTCACCGAATACTTCAAGATCTTTGAGTGAAGCCTTTGCGATGCCCGGCATCGCCCAGTCCCCGCTGTTGCCAAGCGCGTCTTCTACCTTCGTACCCCGCCCGCCGAACACTTCGGCCACGCCGGGCCTTCACTTCTGCACACTCGCGATCCGATACCCCCACAATGCGCTACAAACCATTATCCGCCGCTACCTACCGCGAACACAGGCTCCGCTTCTCCCAGGCCATGGAAAAAGGCGGCCTGGCCGTTTTCCAGAGCAACGACATCATGCCCACCAGCGCCGATGGCACCATGCCCTTCCACCAGGCGGCGGACATCTTTTACCTCACTGGCGTTGATCAGGAAGAAACCGTTCTGCTGATCTTTCCGGATGCGTACGATCCCAAGGACCGCGAGATCCTGTTCGTGCGCGAGACCAGCCCCACCATTGCCATTTGGGAAGGAGCAAAACTTACGCAACAGCAGGCCAGCGCGCTCAGCGGCATCGCCAACGTGCAATGGACCAGCAGCTACGATGCCACCATTAAGCGGCTGATGCCCCAGGCCGCGCACCTTTACCTCAACAGCAACGAGCACCTGCGACAAAGCAACGAGGTAGAAACGCGCGAAGAGCGCAAGAACAAGGAGCTGATGGCCCTGTACCCGCTGCACAGCATACGGCGCAGCGCCCCCATCATGCACCGCATCCGGTCGCGCAAAACAGCCGAAGAGGTGGACCAGATCAAGCACGCCATCGGCATCACGGGCAAGGCCTTCGGGCGCGTGCTCCGCTTCATGCGGCCTGGCGTCATGGAGTACGAGGTGGAGGCCGAGATCACGCATGAATTCATCCGCAACGGCTCGCGCGGCCATGCCTACACCCCCATCATCGGCAGCGGGTTCAACGCTTGCGTGCTGCACTACATCACCAACGATTCCGAGTGCCGGGACGGCGAAGTGGTATTGATGGACTTCGGTTGCGAATACGGAGGCTATGCCAGCGACCTCACCCGCAGCATACCGGTGAACGGCAAATTCACCCCGCGCCAACGCGATGTGTACAACGCCGTGCTGCACGTGCAGAAGGAAGCCACCAAACTGCTGGTGCCCGGCACCTACCTCGATGAATACCACCGCCAAGTGGGCACCATCATGGAGCAGCAATTGATCAAGCTGGGCCTGTTGGACAAAAAGGCCGTGGCCGAGCAGGATCCCGCCAAGCCGCTCCACAAAAAATACTTCATGCATGGCACCAGCCACTTTTTGGGGTTGGACGTGCATGACGTGGGGCTTTGGACCGAGCCGATCGCCGAAGGCAACGTGTTCACCGTGGAACCGGGCATCTACATTCCGGAGGAAAAACTGGGCATACGCATAGAGAACAACATACTGGTGACCAAGAACGGCCCGGTGGACCTGTTCGGGGACATTCCCCGGGAAGCGGATGAGATCGAGGCACTGATGGCCCAGCGGCCGGCCTAGCCTTCCGATCGGCGGTTTGGCGAAAGCGCGTGTACAAGGCGGCTGAAATATCTTCGCCGACTTGCCGTTCCTGGCACGTTGCCATGCGCCACCGCATAACACGATACCTACTGCTCGCCTCGGCCATGGGGCTGCTTGCGGGTTGCGCCACCAACAAGGACGCATTCCTCAACCGCACCTTCCACCGCCTTGTAACGCGCGACAACAGCTGGTTCAACGCCAACGAAAAGCTCAATGAGGCCGTGGCCGAGATGCAGAAGCACCATGTGGACGATTACGACCAGGTGCTGCCCATCTTCGTGAACGGCACCGAGGAAGAAGCGAGGGCGCTGGTGCCCGTGGCGGAGGTGTGCATTGAAAAATGCGCCACGGTGATCGACCGGCACTCCATGGAGTTCGGCGGCAAGGAAAAGAACAACTGGGTGCCCGAGGCCTGGTTCGTGATCGGCAAAAGCCACTTCTACAAACGCGGCTACCTCGATGCCGCGCGCACATTCGACTATGTGGGCAGGCGCTACAAAGGCGAGCGCCGTCAAATGGAGGCCAAGCTGTGGCTGGCGCGCACTTCGATCCAGTTGGAACAATATGCCAAGGCCCAATCAACCTTGGATGAGATCACCGGGCAAAAACAGCTGCCGAAGAAATTCCCGCACGACCAGCTCAGCGCCGTGCAGGCCGACCTGGACCTGCACCGGGGCAAGGTGGACAACGCGATCATTTCCCTGGAGCATGCCGTGGAGATCACCAAGGTGAAAAAGGACCGGATCCGCTGGTCGTTCATCCTCGCCCAGCTCTACCAAATGAAGGGCCTGCAGGAAAAAGCCATCGCCACCTATGCCAAAGTGGCCAAAATGGGCGCCCCCTATGAAATGGCCTTCCATGCGCAAGTCTTCCAAGCCTTGGCGCTGGGCCATGGCAACAGCAAAAGCATCCGCCAAAAGCTGGCCCGTATGCTGCGCGATGAGAAGAACAAGGACCATTTCGACATGATCCACTATGCGCTGGCCGAGCTCGACTTGCGCGAAAACCAGCGCGAGGACGCCATTGCACAATTGCATTTGAGCACGCGCACCAGCACCACCGACACGCGCCAAAAAGCCAAAAGCTTCCTCAAGCTTGCCGACCTGTACTTCGATGACAAGCAATACCCTTCGGCACAGCAGTACTACGACAGTACCAGCACCCTGCTGAGCGAGGAGAACCCGCGGTACGATGAAGTGCTCACGCGCGCCGAGGTTCTGGGCGACCTGGTGGTGCAACTGAACACCATAGCCCGTGAGGACAGCCTGCAGGCCTTTGCCAAGCTAGACCCCGAGGAGCGCGAAAAGCGCATCCGGCAGATGATCCGGGAACGGGAGCGGGAAGAGGAAATCCAACGGCAGGCTGCCGAGGATGCCCGCGACCTGCTCACCAGCGCACCGCCGCCCACCGGCAAGCCCGCGACCGGCAGCGGTGGGGCATGGTATTTCTACAACCCCACCCAGATCGCCCGCGGCATGGCCGATTTCAAGAAAAGATGGGGACCACGCAAGAACGAGGACGACTGGAGGCGGCTGGACAAAAGCGGAAGCGCCTTGGTGGACATCGCCGCACAGGATGAGCCCGAAGCTGGTGCGGAGGCCAGCGCCGATGCCGCGGAACCCGAATGGAAGAAACCGGAGAGCTACCTGCGCGACATACCCGTGGATGATGCCATGCTCGACAGCAGCAACGCAAGGATCTGCAAGGCCCTGTACCTGAGCGGCATGATCTACAAGGAAAAGCTGAAGGACGTGGACAATGCGATCGAAAGCTTCCAAGTGCTCAACGACCGCTTCGATGATTGCCGGTACACACCTGAGGCCTACTACCAGTTGTACCGCATTTACCTGGCCAAGGAACTCGCCGGCAACTTCATGGATTTCGGCGGGGCAAGCTCGAAGCATTACGCCGACATCGTGCTGGAGCGCTGGCCCGGATCGGAATTCGCCCGCTTGGTGCGCAACCCGGACCAATTGCAGGCCGACGAGGCACAACGCCGCGCCGAGGACCAGGCCTACCAGGAACTCTATGCCCAGTTCAAATCAGGGGCATACCGGGGCGTGATCGCCAGTTGCGATGGGGTGCTCACCAATGAGCCGGGCAACCACCTCGCGCCCAAGTACGCATTGTTGAAGGCCATGGCCATGGGCGGCCTGCGCATGATGGGACCCTTCCGCGAAACGCTGGAAAAGGTGCGCGACGATTACCCCGGAACCGATGAGGCCAAGGCCGCGGGCGACCTGCTGGCCAACTTGGCCAGGTCCTCGGCACCGCCCACAGAGGCACAAGCGCCTCCTCCCGCCGCCAGTCCGCAATATGCCGTGCCGAAAGGCGATCACTTTGTCATCCTTATCCTGCCGGACAGCACCCGCAGCATCGAACAAACGAAAGTGGCCATCAGCAACTTCAACAGCCGCTATTTCCGCAACCAGCCGATCGAGGTAAGGACCAGCATGTGGGGGAAGGACAGCCAAGTGGTGATGATCCGCCTGTTCCAGACCAAGGAGCTGGCCATGACCTATTACGACCTGTTCAAGAACAACAAGAACGAGCTGGCGGGGATCAACGACCAAGGCTATCCATTGTTCGCGATCAGTACGGACAACTACCAGAAATTCTATTTGGCCAAGGACAGTGAGGGATATGCCGGTTTCTTCGACCGCAACTACCTGAACAACAAATAGGATGGAAGCGCCAGAGTGCTAACTTCGCGGCTTCACGCCGCCAAAGACCTGCCCATACCATGTTCCGCAACGATAAAGCCCACGATACCATGAACAAGCCCGCTGAGCCCGTGAGCCCTGGCAAGATCAACAGCATCATGGAAGGAACCTCCATCGAGGGGGAACTCCGTTCGGACAGCAACGTCCGCATCGATGGAAAGGTGAAGGGCACCATCCATGTACGCGGCCGCCTGATCGTTGGCGCCAGCGGCCTAGTGGAAGGCGACATCCACTGCCAAAGCAGCGACATTGAAGGCACGGTGCACGGCAAGATCATGTGCCAGGACCTGCTTTCGTTGAAGGCCACGGCCAAGCTCACCGGCGACATCCGCACCAAACAGCTGGCCATTGAGCCGGGCGCCGTGTTCAGCGGCAACTGCGATATGGGCGGCAAGACCGGGCCCAAGGAAATTGAGCCGGTGCGCTTGAGCACCACCGCCGACCGTGCCCAGCCCGTGGCAGGCACGCGCCCCGAACCCGTGAAGGCCGGTAATTGATCCCATGGGGGAGCCCAACCCGCCGGCACCGTACAAGGCCGGGCCCACGGTGTATGCCGTGCTTCTGTTCGGCTTGGCCGCCGGCGCATTGGCCTATGGCCTGAGCATGATGCTGCATTGGCCTTTCGGCTTGCCCCAGTTGGGGGTGGTGGGCTTTCTCACCCTGCTTAGCGCAGTGCTGCTCACTTGGCAGGAATCGGGATTGGCCAAGGACCCCAAGGGGTTCATGTTCCGCTTCATGACCGGGTTGGTGCTGAAGATGCTTTCGGCCTTGTTGGTGGTGGCCGTGATCCTGATCGCACTGCCCCGCGCCGAAGGCGTTCCGCTGGCGCTGCTCTTCGCCCTGCTTTACCTGATGTTCCTGGCCTTCTCCACCATCCGGCTGAACAGGATCTCGCGCAAGGGCTCCCGATGACCGAGGACAAGCGGAGGAAGTTCCACCGCATGGCCCAAGGGTACATGCGCCTCAGTGGGATCGGCTTCCAGATGGCCGCCATCATTGGGCTGGCCACCTACGGCGGTTGGTGGGGCGATCAACGCACCGGCTGGAAATTCCCCGTGCTCACTTTGGTGGGCGCCTTGGGCGGCGTGGCCGTTGCCATGTGGATCCTGTTCAAGGAAACCCGCCCCAAGTAAGCGCCGCAAATGGCCTTGCCGCGGCCGGGCACCAATGCCTTCGCGCCAGGTAGTTGCCATTGCCTCTTGTTGCCTACATTTGCGCCCGCTAAGAGGGGCACACCATCCCTTCAAAACTCGCCAAAACCTTGCTACGAGCGGTTTTCCTTACGTTGGTGCTCGTCCTCTGCGGACGGGCCACGGCACAGCACGATGCCCATGTACCGGTGGACTCCACCCTGTACAAGGACGATGCCACCACCATTGAGGCCTCCGAGTTCAACGCGGGCCAACTGATCATGGGCCACATCGTGGACGAACACGGTTGGCACGTAGCCGGCGATTTCTCCATTCCGCTCCCCATCATCATTTACGACACGCAGCGCGGGCTCAGCATGTTCAGCAGCGCCAAGTTCGAGCATGGCCATGCGGCCTACGATGGCTACATGTTGCAGGATGGCAAGATCGTGGCCGTGGACGCGCAGGGAGAAGTGGACCCGCAGGCCAGCAGGCACATCTGGGACTTCAGCATCACCAAGAACGTGTTCTCCATGCTGCTGGTGCTGGTGCTGGTGCTGGTGATCTTCACCTCCGTGGCCAAAAGCTATACCAAGCGGGCCGGCCAGGCACCTAAGAGGCTGCAATCGTTCATGGAACCCTTGATCCTGTTCGTGCGCGACGATGTGGCCAAGGGCGCTATCGGCCCCCGCAAGTACGAGCGCTTCATGCCCTACCTGCTCACCGTGTTCTTCATGATCCTTTTCATGAACCTGCTGGGCCTTATCCCCTTCTTCCCGGGCGGGGCCAACGTAACGGGCAACATCGCGGTCACCTTCGCCCTGTCGCTGATCGTGCTGGTGATCGTTACCGTTAACGGCAACAAGCATTACTGGCGCCACATTGTGGCCATGCCGGGCGTGCCGGCCTGGGTGCTGATCATTCTCACGCCGGTGGAGATCCTCGGCATGTTCCTGAAGCCCTTCGTGCTCATGATCCGATTGTTCGCCAACATCACGGCGGGCCACATCATCGTCATGAGCTTCTTCAGCCTGATCTTCGTGTTCGGTGCGGCCAGCGCCGCCGCGGGCTACGGCGTTTCGGTGGTGAGCCTGTTGTTCACCATCTTCATGTTCTTCCTCGAACTCCTGGTGGCCTTCATCCAGGCGTACGTTTTCACATTCCTTGCGGCCCTCTATATCGGTGGGGCCGTTGAAGAATCCCACGAACACAAAGAATCACTCGTTTAAACACCCCCAACATGTTCCTCTCAGCTCTTCTCGACATTGGTACCGGATACGGCATTGCGGCCATTGGCGCCGGTTTGGCAGCCTTGGGCGCCGGCCTGGGCATCGGCCGCATCGGCGGCGACGCCGTACAGGCCATGGCCCGCCAGCCGGAAGCCATGAACGACCTGCGCGCCAGCATGATCCTTACCGCGGCACTGGTGGAAGGCGCTGCCTTCTTCGCCATGGTGGTAGGCCTGCTGGTGGTGCTGAAGTAGGCCCGCCGGCCCGTTCGGTTCGTTTTCCTTTTGACCCAACTGCATTGCCATGCTCCTCGCTAGCCTCGTAGAACCCGCGTTCGGGCTCATCTTCTGGATGACCCTTTCCTTCGGGATCGCCTTCTTCCTGTTGGCCAAGTTCGCCTGGAAGCCAATCCTCAAAGCCCTGAACGAGCGCGAACGCTCGATAGAGGATGCCATAGGCGAGGCCAAAAAGGCACGCGAGGAAGTAGCGGCCATGAAAGCCGGCAACGAGGAGCTGTTGCGCGAGGCGCGCAATGAGCGCGACCTGATGCTGAAGGAAGCGCGCGAGATCCGCGAGAAGGAGATCGCACAGGCCAAGGAGCGCGCAAAGGCCGAGGCCGATGCACTGCTCGCCAGGGCGCGTGAGGACATCCGCAACGAGAAGAACGCCGCCATTACGGAAATGAAGAACCAGATGGGCGCCCTGAGCCTTGAAGTGGCCGAGCGGATCCTGCGCGAGAAACTCGGCGACAAGGCCGCACAGGAA
>JBIQMI010000124.1:0-8862 GCA_044463585.1 Cryomorphaceae bacterium | reverse complement strand
TCCCCGATCAGATGGATGATCGGGTACAGCGGCTCGCCGTCCATCTTGGTTTCCAGCAGGTCCAGCAGGCCGTTCTTGCTTTGGAAGCGCTTGCCGTTGTACACGATGGTGAGGCCCGTGTTGAGGTAGCAGTAGTTCCACAACAGCCGTTCGATGTGCTGCTCGCGGAACTGGTACTGGCGGAACATCTGGTCGTCCGGCTCAAAGACCACGCGGGTGCCGTTGGCCTCTTCGCTCTTTACCAGCTTCTCGTCCTTGCGCAGCACGCCACGGTCGAACTCGGCGCGCTTCAGTTGCCCATCGCGCACGCTTTCGATGCGGAAATAGGTGCTGAGGGCGTTCACCGCCTTGGTACCCACACCGTTCAGGCCCACGCTCTTCTTGAAGGCCTTGCTGTCGTACTTGGCACCGGTGTTGATCTTGCTCACCACGTCCACCACCTTGCCCAAGGGCACGCCTCGCCCGTAGTCGCGCACCTCAACGCGGGGGCCGTCGATGGTGACCTCCACTTTTTTGCCGTGGCCCATCACGAACTCGTCGATGCAGTTGTCCAGCACCTCCTTCAGCAGGATGTAGATGCCATCGTCGTAGCTGCTGCCGTCGCCCAGCTTGCCTATGTACATGCCCGGCCGCAGCCGGATGTGCTCTTTCCAGTCCAGCGACCGGATGTGCTCTTCGCCGTAGTTCGTCTCGCTCATTCCTTATTTCAGACCTTGGGCCGCGCCACCATGTTGTTGGTGCATGGTGGCGCGGCACCTGTTGCCGGGCGTGCAGGGTTGCCCGGCGGGTGGCACGAAGTTAACCCGCAATGGTGGGGCGCGGACGGCCGTCCACCCCGTTCATTTTCAACGATCACGGGCGCTTTATCAACAACCACCCGTTCCGCCAAGGGCGGTGGGGCGCGGTATGTGCCCGGGTTATTTCAGCCCCCTCTTCTCCAGCAGCGGGCCCACTTCCGCGTCGCGTCCTCGGAAATGGCGGTATAGTTCCTTGGCCGGTTGGCTGCCGCCGCTGGAAAGGATATCGTCCTCAAAGCGCTGCCCATTGGCGCGGGTCATGCCGCCATGCTCCTTGAACCATTGGAAGGCGTCGGCCTCCAGCACTTCGGCCCACATGTAGGCGTAGTAGCCGGCCGCGTAGCCACCGCCCCAGATGTGGCTGAAATAGGTGGTGCGGTACCGGGGCAGCACCATGGGCAGGTCCAGGCCATAGTTGGCCAAGGCGGCCTTCTCGAACTTGGCCACATCCTGCAGGGGCGCATCGGCCGGCAACATGTGCCACTGCTGGTCCAGCAGCGCCGCGGCGAGGTACTCGGTGGTCATGAAGCCCTGATTGAATTTGCCGGACTTCTTGATCTTGTCCACCAGTGCCTTGGGCATGGCCTCCCCGGTTTTCCAATGCTTGGCGTAGTTGGCGAATATCTTGGGGTCAAGGGCCCAATTCTCGTTGAACTGGCTGGGCAGCTCCACGAAATCGCGTGGTACGCTGGTGCCGGAGAAATAGGGGTATTTCTGGCGCGACAACAGCCCGTGCAGGGCATGGCCGAACTCGTGGAACAGGGTGATGACGTTGTCGTAGCTCAGCAGCACGGGTTGCCCGTCGGCGGGTTTGGCCACATTCAGGTTCTGGGTGATCACGGGCTTCTCGTCCAGCAGGTAGCTCTGGTCCACGAAGCTGTCCATCCATGCGCCGCCCTGCTTGTTGTCGCGTGCGAAGTAATCGAAGTAAACCAGGCCCACGGTGTTGCTGTCCGGCCCGAACACTTCGAACACCTTTACACCGGGCTCGTACACCGGCAGGTCGGTGCGCGGCTTGAAGCTGAGGCCGTACAACTGGCCGGCCGCATGGAACACGCCCCGGTGCAGCACGCTTTCAAGCTCGAAGTACGGCTTGATCTGGTTTTCGTCGAGGTCGTATTCGGCCTTTCTCACCTTTTCGGCATAGTAGTCCCAGTCCCAAGGCTCCAGGGTGAATCCGCCCTTTTCCTTGTCGATCATGGCCTGCAGTTTGGCGGCTTCTGCTTTCACGTTCTTCAGGGCGGCGGGCACCATGCCCGTGAGCAGTTTCACCGCGGCATCGGGCGTTTCGGCCATCTGGTCGGCCAGGCGGAAGGAGGAGAAGTTGGCATAACCGAGCAGTTTGGCCTTTTGGGCGCGCAGTTGGGCCAGGCGCGCCACCACGCCCTGTTGGTCCGTGGCATTGCCCAAAGAACCGCGGCTGATGGAGGCCTTGAAGATGCGTTCGCGCAGCCCGCGGTCGTGCAACGAGGCGAGAATGGGCTGCATGGTGGTGTTCTGCAAGGTGATGAGCCATTTGCCTTCATGCCCTTTTTCCTTGGCGGCGAGGGCCGCGGCCTGCATTTCATCCGGGCCGAGGCCGGCAAGCTGGCTGCTGTCCTCCACCAGTACGGCGGCGTTGTTCACCTCTTTCAACAGGTTCTCGCTGAACAAGGTGGACAGCTTGGATTCCTCCTCGTTCAAGGCGCGCAAGACCTTTTGGTCCGCGGCATTGAGCAATGCGCCCGAGCGAACGAACTGGGTGTAGTAGCGCTGCACCAGGTAGCTGTCCACGCTGTCGAGCCCCAAGCTGGGCAATGCTTCATGAATGGCCTTCACCCGGGCGAAGAGCTTGGGGTCCATGTTCACCGCATCGGAATGCGCTGCCAAGCGGGGCGACATTTCGGTGTTGATCGCCTGCAGGCTGTCGTTGTTGTTGGCGGACACCAGGTTGTAGAAAACATGGAGGACGCGGCCCAGTTCGGTCCCGCTTTTCTCCAGCGCCACGATCGTGTTGCCGAAGGTGGGCGGTTCGCTGTTATCGGCAATGGACTTCACTTCGGCCAAGTGCTTGCGCATGCCTTCCTCCATGGCCGGCTTGAAATCGGCGGTACGGATGGCGTTGAAATCGGGTGCTTGCAGGTAGAGGGTGCTCGGCGCAGCGAAGGGGTTGGCCGATGGCGTGGCTGTTTCTGGCATTTCGTTCCGTGATGAATCATTGCTACCGCAGGAGGCGGCCAGCAGTAAAAAGGACAACGCGTAGGCGGAATGGTTCATGCTTGGGCAGTATGGGGCACGAATGTAGGCTTGCCGCGCCATGACAGGCCGCGCACAGGGACGAGCGGCAAAAAGTGATGACGCGCGTCCCGTTCAGCTGGAGCCGCTAGGCCTGGCCCAGCCGGCTATGCCGCGCGCGGGTAACAATGGCCGCCATCACCACCAGGGCGAACACCGCTCCTTGCGCGACAAGCCCTTGCATGGTGGGATAGATGCCCAGGACCGGCAGGTTCACGAAGCGCACGTACATCGCCTCCAGCACCCCGGCCTCTTGCAGCGCGGCCACGCCCTTGCCGGTGAACACCACGGCCATAAGCGCAAGCAGCACTCCAGTGACAGCGAAGAAGGGACCGATCGGCAGGCGCACGCTGTACTTGAGGATGGCCCCGCCAATGATCACCAGCAGCACCGTGGCCACGCCTATGCCCTGTAGCACCGCTTTGGTGCCGTCGGGGCCTGCTTGGCTGAACAGCGTCTCATAGAACAGGATGACCTCAAAGATCTCGCGGTACACGGCCAGGAACGAAATGCCCACCAGCGTCCATAGCGTGCGCTTGCCCAGTGCCGCGCCCACCTTGTCCTTCACGAATTTGTGCCAAGCCTTGGCGTTGCTCTTGTTGTGGAGCCAGTAGCCCACGTACAGCAGCATCACCGCGGCAAGCAGGGCCGTGATGCCCTCGGTGAGCTCGCGCCCCGCACCGGAAATGTTGATCGCGTAGCGCGCCAGCAGCCATGTGGCCACGCCCAGCAGCAATGCTGCGATCCACCCCGCGTGGATGTAAGGCAGCGCATCGCGGCGGCCGGTCTTCACCACGAAGGCGATGATGGCGGCCAGCACCAAAATGGCCTCCAGCCCTTCGCGGAACAGGATGAGCAGGGAGCTGAGGAAGGTGGCGGTGGCGGAAAGGCTGCCCGAGGAAACACGCGCATCCGCCTGTTCGAGCAGCAGCTCAATGCGCGCCATGGCGTCCTCCACCGAATCGGCGGGTGCCTGCTTGGAGATCAGCGCGCGCAGTTCCATCATTTCACGTTCGGTCTGCTTGCGCAAGGGAGCATCCACGTTGTCCAGCGCGGCCTCGATCAGCTCAAAGCCCTCCAAGTAGGCACTGATGGCCAGGCGCCTGGCGTTGTTCACATCACCGGCCCGGTACGCTGCCAGCGATTCTTTCAGGCGGTTGCGGGAAACATCCAAGGGCGAAGGTGCACCCGTGCTCACTGCTGAAGGCTTCCCCAACAGGAATGCGAACACGGCCTCGCCGTCGTCGCCCAAGGCCTCTTGCACTTCCTCGGGCGTAGCGCCCACCAAGGCGGTGAGGTTGGGGAAAAGGTCCTTGCCGATGCGCTTGCGCCACAAGGCCTCTCCTTGCCCGGCGGTCCCATCGGCGTAATGCATGCCCGCCGTGTAGAAGGCCAGGCTCCAACGCTCATCCTCGGTAAGGCCCGGGTAGGCCAGCATGGAGGTGCCGGGCACGCCCAGTGTAATGGTGTTGTACAGGCCGAACGGGCTGCGCACGGCCATGGCCCCGGCATCATGGAAGTTCCGCGGGGCGGGCTCAAGCCCCTCGGCCTGCGGGCCATCGCCGTGCCCGGTCGCGCCATGGCAACTGGCGCAATGCGCGGCATACAAAGCCGCCGACCGCTTCATATCGGGCGCGTTGCGCGGGGCCACGGCCACCTCGTACACGGCGATCACCTCGCCCCGGAGTGCCCGTGCCAGGGCCGACACCTCGGTGGCGTCCGCCCGTTCATCGATGCGTTCGATCAATTTCCCCGCCATGGCCAACAGGACCGGGGTGCCCTCCAACTGGGGCAACTGGCCAAGGATGGCCTGGACCTGCTGGGCGAACTCCCGCTGCTCTGCGTATTCGGCGCTGTCCAGTACGTGGCCGTTCTGTACGAATTCAGGGTAATCCACGCTCACGTAGTCGAGCATATGCACGATGGTCCGTGCCTGCTCATCGGTATCGCCCCGTGCGGGCAGGGCCAATGCCACCAAGGCCAGCAGCAGCAAGATCACATTGGTCCTGTACATCACACGTTGAAAAGAAAGTGCATCACGTCGCCGTCCTGCACGATGTATTCCTTGCCTTCCACCCGTAAGCGGCCTGCGGCCTTGGCACCGGCCTCACCCTTGTGCTTGATGAAGTCATCGAACGCGATCACTTCGGCGCGGATGAATCCCTTTTCGAAATCGCTGTGGATCACGCCGGCCGCCTGCGGCGCGGTCATGCCCTGCTTTATCGTCCACGCGCGCACCTCTTGTACACCGGCCGTGAAATAGGTGGCCAGCTTCAGCAGTTTGTAGGCGGCATGGATCAGCTTGTTCACCCCCGGCTCGGCCAGGCCGATGTCCTCCAGGAACATGGCGCGCTCCTCGGCGGTGTCCATGGTTGCTATTTCAGCCTCGATGGCCGCCGTAACGAAGATCACTTCGGCGCCCTCGCCTCCCACGGCCTTGCGCACGGCCTCCACATGTGCATTGCCGGTAACGGCGCTTTTTTCCTCCACGTTGCACACGTAAAGCACCGGTTTGGTGGTAAGCAATTGGAATTCGGCCACCAGGGCCGGGTCGTCATTGGCCTCAATGGCGGCGCGGGCGCTTTGGCCCTTGAGCAGGGTTTCACGGATGCGCTGCAGCAGGTCGAAACGGCGCTTGGCGTCCTTGTCGCCGGTCTGGGCCTGCTTTTCGATCTTTTTGATCCGGGCCTCAACGGTCTCCAGGTCCTTCAGCTGCAGTTCAATGTCGATCACCTCCTTGTCGCGCACGGGGTCAACGCTGCCGTCCACGTGCACCACGTTGGGGTCGTCGAAGCAGCGCAGCACATGCAGGATGGCATCGCACTCGCGGATGTTGCCCAGAAATTGGTTGCCCAATCCCTCGCCCTTGCTGGCGCCCTTCACCAGGCCGGCAATGTCCACGATCTCCACCGTGGTGGGGATGATCCGCTGCGGCGATACGATGGCGGCCAGTGCTTGCAGCCGCTCATCGGGCACGGTGATCACGCCCGTGTTCGGCTCAATGGTGCAAAAAGGGAAATTGGCCGCCTGGGCCTTTGCACTGCTGAGGCAATTGAAAAGCGTGCTTTTGCCCACGTTGGGCAGGCCCACGATGCCGCACTTCAAACCCATGACGATAGATAATGGCACCGGTGAGGTGTACCGGTTTATGGGCCGCGAAGGTACAGGCCCCCTATATCCCCTCCTCTACCCGGATCAGGGTAAATTGCATCGGGCATCCAAGGCCAAGATCGGCCTCCGATATACATGTCAGAATGCCCAGGCCCTTTCGCACGCGACCGGCTGCGCCCTTAGAGCCAAAGGCCTTGGCAGCGCCCGTCGGCCCCTTTCCGTCCGTTGGATGCAATGGCGCATGAAAGACTTCCGGGTGGAAACCCCGAAAGCTTGGCTTAATTTGGCCCGCTCAATCGCACCCATGAAACTAACATTCCTCCTTCCCTGCTTGGCGGCTGCTGCCCTGCTTTGGCCCGCCGGAAACGCTCAAGCACAAGAAGTGCTGCCCTGCGGCACCGACGAGATGCGGCAGCAATTGATAGCGGCCAACCCCGACCTGTTGAGGCTGGAGGCCGAATACGAGCTCGGCTTGCAGGAATACCTGCAGGCCAGGGCTGGCCTGCGCGACAGCGACGACGATACGCTGTTCGTGATCCCCATGGTGTTCCACGTGCTGTACAACCCGCTGTCCGGGTCTGATGCGCACAACATTTCCGACGCCCAGATCCAAAATGCCGTGGACATCCTGAACCGGGACTTTGCGAAAATGAACGCGGACACCGGCCAGATCTGCTGCGGGTACCAAGCGCTGCATGCCAAAACACGCATCCGCTTCCAGCTGGCCACCAAGGACCCCTTCGGCAATTGCACCAACGGGATCGACCGTATTACTTCCCTGCGTTCGCAGCAAGGAACGGACTTCTCGAAATTGAACCCTTGGTTCCGCGAGCGTTACCTGAACGTTTGGGTGGTGGAATCGCTGGCCGCCCAGGGAACTTTCCAGCCGGCCGGCTATTCGAACTTTCCCTCCAACGTACAGGACGCGGTCGGCTCGCTGCGCGATGGGGTGATCATTCTGCACAGCTATATCGGCAATATCGGTACCGGGAACGATTTCCGGTCCAGCGCGCTCACCCACGAGGTTGGACACTACCTGAACCTGGCGCACACTTGGGGCCAAAACAACCAACCAACGGTTGAATGCGGGGATGACGGCGTAGAGGACACGCCCATCACGAAAGGCCATAACGCTTGCGGACCCAAGGACCTGTATGATTCTTTCTGCAGCCTGCAGCCCATGGGTGCACAATACGCCTTCCAGGATGTGACCACCGGCTCGGGCACCACTGATCCCACGCCCGCCCCCGAGGCGCACCACGATGAGTACCCCACCGTAGGCCTGCAGTTCACGCCATTCTCCGCCACCGGTGTGGCCGGCAACTCCAGCAACGATGCTTCCTTCAGCTTTGCCGGATGGGACACCGGGGCCCAAGAGGGGGACACTGATTACGCGCAACTTACAGGCAGCTTGAACACCGGTAAATATTACAGCATCACGATCACGCCCGAGGAGCGCACCTCCATGCGCTTCACCGGACTTACCCTGCGTGTTGGCCGCTCGGCCAGCGGCCCGCGCACTTTCTCGGTGCGCAGCAGCGTGAACAATTATTCCACCAACATCACCGCCACTGTAACCGGCATTACCAACACGAGCGTGATCGGCGTGGTGCAGTCCGGCATCCTCTTCTTCAAGCAGGATACCGCGGGGGGTGTGTACACCGTGAACATCAACACGCCCACCGGTGCGACCGATGGCTACACCAACATGCCGGGCCCCATCACCTTCCGCATTTATGCATGGAACGCCGAGGATGGCGATGGCAGCTTCAACCTCAACCAAGTGGACGTGAACGGCCAGTTCGGCGTGATCGAGAACACGCAGAACTACATGGAATACTCCTATTGCGAGACCGAAATGTTCACCTGGGGCCAAAAGGACCGCATGGAGGCCGCGCTGAACAGCCCCGTGAGCGGGCGCAGCAACCTGTGGAAGGATGCCAACCACGCTTTCACCGGGGTGGCCGGCAACGAGGTGCCATGCAAGCCCGAGGCCAACTTCTACACCTTCGACCAATTCGTTTGCCCGGGCACGCCTGTTGAATTCAAGGCCAACCCCAGCCGCGCCAACGCCGATTGGTATGCATGGACATTCGATGGCGGGAACCCGGCCACCAGCGACCAACGCAACCCCTCGGTCACCTTTGACACGCCCGGCCCGCACTCGGTGAGCCTTACCGTTGGCAACGACCAAGGCTCATCCACCTACACCAAGTGGGATGCTGTTTACATCGGTGCCAACTACTCAGAGGTGAACACCCCCTTGCAGGAAGGTTTCAGCAGCGCACAGGATTTCAACCGCTGGCCCAAGGTGAACGTGGAGAACAACGAAAGCTACTGGCAGTGGAGCAGCACCGTGGGCCACAACGCCCCGGGCAGCGCCAAACTGAATGCGTCGCAGACCTATACGCTGATCCAGGACGCATTGAGCACCCAGCCTTACCGCGATGTGGACATCCTATACACGCCCAGCCTGGCCATGAACTTCATGCAGAACATCACGGTTGATTTCTGGTACGCCGCAAGCACCCAAACCGCCAATGCGGAGGACATCCTCGAGAACCTGAAGGTGTACGCCTCATTCAATTGCGGCAAAACCTGGTTCCTGCAAAAGACCCTGACCGGCGCTGAACTGGTTTCTGCAGGTGTCCGTCCGCCAGGGTATGTGCCCGAACCCAAC
>JBIQMI010000123.1:0-8929 GCA_044463585.1 Cryomorphaceae bacterium | reverse complement strand
TTTGCGGCTTCGCCAACTTCAGCAGCGTGGGCATGCAGATCGGCGGCATCGGCGAATTGGCGCCCGAGCGCCGCGGCGACCTGGCCCGCTTGGGGCTGAAGGCCCTGCTGTGCGGCACGCTTGCCAGTTACATGAGCGCCACCATCGCGGGCATTTTGATGTAGTGCGCGAAGCTTGCGATCCCCGATCGCTTGTTGAAGAACGCCGCGTTCAAAGGCGCTCAGCGCGCCCGTGCCACCGTATTCTTGCCGGGTGGAAAAACGGCCTAACGGGAACACCGGTCGCCGGCGCAATGCGGTGGAGGCCTACTTGCGGAAATTGCTGCGCAAAATGCGGCGTTCGGGCGTAGGCTCGCAGATCAAGGACCTATGGATGCTGGCCCTGCCCTACCAAGTGGCAGCGGTGGCCACTGCGTTGGTGGCGGTGGGCTTCACCAAGCTCTTCATGTGGATCGAGCGCCGCAACCAAGCGCTGCTGGCCGAGCACCCGCATTGGATCTTCATCACCGCGCCGCTGGCCTTCTTGGCCAGTTGGTGGCTGGTAGTGCGTTTTTCGCCCATGGCCGGCAGCAGCGGCGTGCCGCAGCTCATCGCCGCGGCCGAGGTGGCCGATGACGAGGAAAAGAACGATGGCTCCTGGCGCTTCCTCAACGTGCGCATCATTTTCGTGCGCATCGGTGCCACCTTGGCCATGGTGGCCGGCGGCGGGGCCATCGGCCGCGAAGGACCCATACTGCAGATCGCGGGCAGCATATACCGCGTGGTCCATAAGCTGCTGCCACCGTTTTGGCCGAAGGTGAGCCGGCGGGTGATGATGGTGACCGGCGGCGCGGCCGGTCTCAGCGCGGCCTTCAACACCCCGTTGGGCGGCATTGTGTTCGCCATGGAAGAGCTGACGCGCACCCACATCGGCAAGTTCCGAACGGCCGTGCTCAGCTCGGTGATCATCAGCGGCATGACCGCCCAGTGGCTCCTCGGCCCTTACCTGCTCCTGGGCTACCCCAAGATCGAGCGCGTGGGCCCATCCTTCATGTACACGCTGCTGGCCATTAGCGCAGTGGCCGGCGCTTCCGGCGTGCTCAGCGGTAAAGCGGTGCTGCTGCTCGACAAGTTCCGCCGGGCCTTCAAGCGCAGGCTGCCGCAGGCCCTGTTCGTGATGGCCTGCGCCCTCGCCTTTGCAGCAGTGGTGAACCGTTTCGGTTCCCTGGCCTTGGGCAGCGGCGAGGCCTTGATGGACCGGTACTTGTTCGGCAGCGATCCGGCACCTGCCCTGGGTGATGTGGCTGGCCGCCTGTTGGGCTCCATCCTTTCCACCGGAAGCGGCAGCGCGGGCATGCTTTTCGGCCCGGCGCTAAGCAATGGGGCCGCCATTGGCGGGCTGTTCGGCCATTGGTTCGGCGTGGACCGCGGCCAATTGAACATTTTGGTGCTGGGCGGCATGTGCGCCTTCCTTACAGGCGTAACGCGCTCACCGTTCACCAGTGCCATCATCATACTCGAAATGACCGACCGCCATAGCGCGATCCTCCAGCTCATGTACGCGGCCATGATCGCCTCCATGGTGGCCCACGCGCTGGACCAGCGCTCCTACTACGACCGCATGAAGGACCGCTTGATCAACAGCGTACCAGGATTGAGGAAACGCCTTGGCGACCAAGCTGGCGGCGGGCTTGCGCCCTGATCCGGGCGTGCCCGCCGCGTAGGGTAACTTTGCCGGGCATATGGAACAATACCACAACCTTCTCCGCCACATCCTGCAACACGGCGTGCGCAAGGAGGACCGCACCGGTACCGGCACACTAAGCTGCTTCGGCTACCAGATGAGGTTCAACCTCGGCGATGGCTTCCCCCTGCTTACCACGAAAAAGCTGCATGTGAAAAGCATCATACATGAGTTGCTCTGGTTCTTGCAGGGAGATACCAACATCAAGTACCTGCAGGACAACGGTGTCAGGATCTGGGATGAATGGGCGGATGCGGACGGCAACCTTGGGCCGGTGTACGGCTACCAGTGGCGCAACTGGCCCACGCCCAACGGTGGGCACATCGACCAGATCGCCAAGGTGGTGAACATGATAAAGACCAACCCGGATAGCCGTAGGTTGATCGTTACCGCCTGGAACCCGGCCGATGTGGACCGTATGGCCTTGCCCCCCTGCCATTGCTTGTTCCAGTTCTTCGTGGCCGAGGGGAAATTGAGCTGCCAGCTATACCAACGTAGCGCCGACACCTTCCTGGGCGTACCCTTTAACATCGCCAGTTATGCCCTGCTCACCTTGATGATTGCCCAGGCCTGCGGACTGCAACCGGGGGAGTTCGTGCACAGCTTCGGCGATGTGCACCTGTACCTGAACCATTTGGAACAGGCCGAACTGCAGCTGGGCCGGACCCCGCGTCCATTGCCGACCATGCACCTGGACCCGGCTGTAAAGGACATTTTCGCCTTCCGGTACGAACACTTCACCTTGGCGGACTACGATCCGCATCCGCACATCAAAGCAACCGTATCCGTATGATCATCAGTGCAATTGTGGCTGTTGCCGAAAACGGCGTCATCGGTAAGGATGGGCAGCTGCCCTGGAACCTGCCGGATGACATGAAATTCTTCCAGCGGACCACGCTGAACCATTATGTGATCAGCGGCCGCAAGAACTACGAAAGCATCCCCGACAGGTTCCGGCCGTTGCGCGACCGTACGAACATTGTCGTAACGCACGACCGCGATTATGAGGCCCCCGGCGCCATTGTGTGCCATTCCTTGAAAGAGGCGTTGGACATTGCGCGCAAGGCCGATGTGAAAGAGGTATTCCTTATCGGCGGCGGGCAATTGTATGCGGAGGCCTTTGATGCGGACCTCGTGGACCGTCTTTACCTGACCACCGTTCACGCCAAGCCCGATGGCGACACCTTCTTCCCGGAAGTGGGCAAGGGATGGAAACAAGTTTGGAGCGAAAAGCACAAGGCGGACGACCGGCACAAGTATGCGTTCACCACGGTAGTGCTGCAGAAATAGCTTGAAGCACCTGGTGGCCAGAGATGGCCCCTGCGCTTATTGCATCTTCTGTATTTGTGTGGCGGGGTGGCGTGCATGACCGCCCAGCGCTTATATTGCGCCTGGCAATGTGCAACCCCTGAAAATACCAAGGGCACCCCTCCGGAGCGACCGGAAGAGTGCGCCTTGGATTTTTACCGGGAAGCTGCGCCGAACGAGTTACATAAGCCCCACTCTCCAAGTGTGCATCACGTCCATCATTCCGTGCTTCCCAGCGTCATCCGGCCTTCGGGTCGTTGGCGGTGATCCGGCTCTCCATGACCAGCAAGCCACTCTCAAAGCATTGCCGGCCATCCGTACCACTACCTGCCCTCCGGGGCGGACGGACCTCCACCGAGGTGGAAATCGGGCGCAACATAATATGGTCCGGTGGGTAAGTTTGTAGAATATTCGCTACACGGCCTTAAATCGACCCCTGCTTAAGAAGATGGACCATCGTTTCTTGATCGCGGATGACCATGTGATCGTGCGGAGGGGACTGCGCAATTTGCTGCACGACCAGTTCCACGCCTCCGATGTTACCGAGGTGGCCACCTGCCACGAACTGCTGGAGGCATTGGAAAATTCGGAACCCCATATGCTGCTGCTCGACCTGCAGCTCACCGATGGCAGCAGCCTGGACCATCTGGAACGGATTTGCCAACAACACCCGGCCATGCGCGTACTTGTTTACACCATGCGCTCGGAACAGGTATATGCCCAGCGGGTGCTCGCCCTGGGCGCCATGGGGTACCTGAGCAAAGAGAGCAGCGAAGAGGAAGTGGTGCGCGCCATACGCCATGTGCTACAGGGCAAAACCTACCTCAGCAGCACCATCGAGGACCATATCCAGGAAACCGCGGGCGGCGAAGAGGCCCAAGCCAACCCTTTCCATGCACTAAGCGACCGCGAGATCGGTGTGATGGACGACCTGCTCGCCGGCCTGGGCGTGAAGGCCATAGCATTGCGCATGGGCGTGCAGCCCACCACGATTGCCACCTATAAAGCACGCCTGTTCGATAAACTGGGCGTGACCAACCTCCTCGACCTGCAGCGCATGGCAAAAGCCCACCAACACCACGCCGAGTGATGGTGGCCAGGGCGTTCGGCGCCGGTTGCCGCGTGACGGCGATGCTAGTGGCCGGCACCCTGGCCATGCCGCCGGCGAACGCGCAGGAGTCGTGGACCCGCGAGCAGTACACTTCAGAGAATGGGTTGCTGCAAAACCGCGTACATGCCATCGACCAAGATCCATGGGGCGGATTGTTGATCGGCACCGAGGGCGGATTGGTGCGGTTTGACGGGGAGAATTTCAGGCAGATCGGTATATCCGCGCCCGAGGGCATGTTGCCCAGCCGCGTGCTCGAGATCGTTCCGGTGGACGGCAACCGCTACGTGGTGCGTGATGCCGGCAGCCGGCTCTTTCTTTACGACGGCAACGGCCTTACGCTGATCACGGCCGATGCGCCGGCGCGCAAGCCCATCTCGCGTTTTGGCGGCACCGCGCCCTCGGTGGATGTGGCCATTATGGCGCTCGACCCCGACTCCATGCTCGAGGGCAAACAGGATTGGCAGTACGGGGTGCGCCTGGTTCAATTGGGTGGTGATGAATGGTGCGTGCGCACCACGGACCAATTGCTGGTGTACAACAAGCGAAAGCTCGTATCGCGCATACAGGTACCCCTTGGGAAATGGTCCCACCTCTTCACCTTGAAAGGCGTGCTCTATGTGCTGGACAAGGCAGGAGTGCCGTACAGCGTGGACCTGCAGTCAAAACGGACCATGCGGGTGGCCGCAACCGGGATGCCCGCCCCGGAAATGCACGATGGCCAATTGAGCTGGAGGTTGAGCTGGGACATGAATGACAGCCGCGTGACCCTGATCACGGCAGATGGGCTGTACACCTTGGAGCCATTGGCCAATGGAGCATTGGAGGCGCGCCACGTTCCGCTTCAATTGCCCACCGATTGCCGCGTTGGCGGCCTGGTATGGATGAACAACGGCCAAGCGGTGGCCATTGGCACCGATACCAAAGGCCTGTTCATTTACCGCCGGAACACGATGCGGTCGCTCACGTGCGACATGGCCGGCGATGGCGTGAACAATGCTTATTTCGCCCAGGCGCCTTACGGGCACAACGGCGTTATCACCAGTACCCGGGGCACTGCGAGGCTGTTCGATGAGCACGGTTGCGCCGAAACCAAACCGATGATCCGCGGCTTCGATGAATCGGCCATATTGCTTGACCGGGACCAGCGCTATTGGTACGGCCGCGGCGACAGCCTTTTCATTTTCGACCTCGCCACCCGCGAGGAGCGCTTGGTTGAGCCCGGCCTGCGGCCATTGTGCTTCATGGAAAAAGGAGCTGACCTGTACATCGGCTCCCCGAAAGGAATATACAAGGCATCCCAGGGGGGGATCGATTTGTTGAACCCGCTGAATGAACGCGATCTGTCGCAACGGCCGACAGCGCTTTGCATGATGCCTGACGGTGCGCTTTGGGTGGCCACTTGTTCCGGTGTTTACCAAGCAATGCCCGAAGCCGGGTGGAAGCCCGTGACCGGCCTGTTGGGCGTTTGCGCCCGGGCATTGGCCCAGGTGGATGGCACAGTGTTCATTGGCACATATGGCAGTGGCGCATTCATGTACCGGGAAGGCCGCTTGCTCCACCTGCCCACCGATCAGGAAAGCTTTCTCAGCCATGTGCATGCCTTCATGCCCGACAACAACGGATTTCTTTGGATGAGCACCAATCAAGGGCTTTTCCGCTTGCGCCTCTCCGACCTGTACAAATGGGCCAAAGACCCCCACCAGAGCGTGTACATGGCCTATTATGGCAAGCGTTCGGGCATCGCCAACTCGGAATTCAACGGGGGCTGCAGCCCTGCCTATGTGCGCACCGGCGACGGCTGGGCCTCATTCCCCACCATGGACGGCCTGGTGTGGTTCCGGCCCGAATCGGTTCCGGATGCCTACCCGTTGGAACCCGTGATCTTGGAAAGCCTGAACGTGGACGGCTTGCAGGTGCCCGTGGAGAAGAGCAACCGGCTGGCCTGGGACCACCGCGAGGTAACGGTAGCGTTTTCGATCGCCTATTGGGGCACGCGGGAGAATGTGAAGCTCGAATATTCGCTGGACGGTGTGCAGGATGGGAAATGGATCCCGATCCGGCCTGGCCAGCGTGAGCTTCATTTCCCCACCTTGGTGCCCGGGCAAAGCACCTTGCGGATCCGCAAGGTTGGGGCCCAGCTGCGCGGCGAGGGCAACGCCCTGGAATTGCAGTTCATTGTTCCGGCCCCGTTCTACCGCACGAGCTGGTTCATTGCCCTCTGCATATTGGCGGGTGGCCTGCTCTTCTGGTCGGCGCTGCGCTTCAATGCGGCACGCTTGCGCCGAAAGAACCTGCAACTGGAGAAAATGGTCAGGGCCCGTACCGGGGAATTGATGAGTTCAAATGCCGAATTGCGCAAATCACTCGAAATGAAGGAGATGCTGGTTTCCATCATTTCGCACGACATCGTAACGCCGCTCCGGTTCATCGCGCGTGTTTCCAACGGTGCGGCCAATGGCCTGCAATCCCAGGATCCGCAACGACTGGAAGATACATTGCATGACCTGGCACGCTCCTCCGAAAAGTTGCATGCCAACGCACAGGGCCTGCTGCAATGGATAAAACGGCAGGACGGCCGCATTGACCTGCGGCTGCGGAACGTGGCCATCCATCCGTTGGTGGAAGAGGTGTTGGCCATGGAGCGCGAGCGCGCATTGGACAAAGGCATCCAATTGGTGAACGCCGTGGCATTGGATGATGTGCTGATGTCCGACAGGAACGTGCTATCGATCATTTTGCACAATCTGATCGCCAACGCGGTGACCCATACGAGCAGCGGCCACGTGCAGGTTCGCGCCATGGCGGAAGGGAAGATCTATCATTTGAGCGTGCAGGATACCGGCAGCGGCATGCCCGAATCGGCGTTGAAGCATGCCATGCGCATACAGGGCCGCGGGGCATTGGGCGCGATGAACGATGAGGGGGAACGCGATGTGCAGGGCCTGGGCCTGTTGATCGTGGCCGACCTGTTGCAGCTTCTGGGCGCAACCTTCACCGTGCAAAGCAGCAAAGGGCAGGGAACCACCGTTACACTTAGCCTACCCCAAAACCAAGCACCTCTGCGGAAGCCCGTGCCGGGCACCGCCAAGGAAATCGGCAAGCAGGAAGAAGATTGAACAATCCGGAGGGAACGCTAACACATGGGACGGACCTGGTTGGTATGTGCGGCGCTGGTGCTGGCCTCCACCGTTGTAGCACAAGAGATATGCAACAATGGCATCGATGACGATGGTGATGGATTGATCGACCTGAACGACCCGGACTGCCCCTGCAGCACCCTGGTAACCCCTGGCGAAGTGGCCAGCTACATCCGAAACCCCTCATTCGAGGATCGGGGTTGTTGCCCACTGGGCTATGTAGTGAACGGCGGCATCCCTTGGCTCGATTGCGCATTGGGCTGGCACCAGGCCACGGGCAGCACCTCGGATTACTTCCATATGTGCGGGTATGCACCCGCCGGAATGCCCCTGCCACCACCGGATGGACAAGGCGCCGTGGGTTTTTACGGCACGGACGATTACAAGGAATACGTAGGCACCTGCCTGACCTATCCTCCACCGGCCAACCCGCTGCTGGCGGGCATTACGTACACACTTTCCTTGTGGATAGCCGGCGCAGCAGCAAACTCCTCACATAGCCAAACGGCCGCACAGGGCCAGCGGATCAGCGAGTTGTTCACCGACGCATTACCCTTGGCCATATTCGGCCACGCGAACAGTTGCGTGCCGTTCCCGGTGGCAGTGAACAGCAGCCGCGATTGCATCGGCGATGAACCAGGCTGGGACGAACTAGGGCGTGTGCTGGTGCAGCCTTCGTGGGATTGGGTGCGCGTGTCGATCACCTTCACCCCCGCCCAGGACATCCACAGCATAATGATCGGCAGCGCCTGCGACCTGCCGGCCTCATTCGGGGAAAGGGTGACGACCAACGGGCAGGGCGAGGTTGAAGTGCTCATGCCCTATTTCATCGTGGATGACCTGATGCTGACCGAGGCGCAGGACCAAGTGCTGAGCCCCACCACCGCTGCAGGCAGCCTGTGCCAAGAAAATGTGATGGCCACGGCGTTCCCGCCGCCCGGTGCCACCGATCACCAATGGTACCGCAACGGGGTAGCCCTGCCCGGGCAAACAGGCACCACGCTCAATGTATCGGAGGGCAACTACGGGCCCGGCCTGTACACCATGGCCAGCACCTTCAACGGCGAATGCCTGATGGGCTCGGCATCGGTCGCGCCGGAGGCCCTGCCAACACCGTTCCCGGAATTGGCCCCAACTGAAGGTTGCGCACCGCTAACCGTCGCCTTCGCCGATACCACCGGGGCCGGCACGGTGACCATCCAATGGAACCTGGGCGATGGAACAACGCTGGCCACGCCCGCTTTCTCGCATACCTACCAACAGCCCGGCAGCTACGACGTTTCGCTGCGGGTGCGCAACAGCGCGGGTTGCATGGGCGACACGCTGCTGCCCGGCGCGGTCACCGTTTTTCCCGGTGTGAACGCGGCGCTGAGCGCAACACCGAACCCCGTGGATGCTGAAGATCCGTCGGTCCATCTCTCCGGTTCCGGAACAGGCAATATCATCTCCTGGTGGTGGGACCTTGGCAGCGCTGATCCCGCCACCTCCACCGACCAGCAGGTCAGCGCATTGTTCCCACCGGTGCCGGGCGATTATCCCGTGATGCTGGTGGTGGTGAACGCCGAAGGCTGCGCCGATACAGTGCGCTCCGTTGTAAGGGTGATCGACCCCGGGGTGATCGAGCTGCCCAACGTGTTCAGCCCCAACGGCG
>JBIQMI010000122.1:0-8933 GCA_044463585.1 Cryomorphaceae bacterium | reverse complement strand
CGTACTCGGGGTCCATGCCGTTGCTGAAGAAGAAGCTGAGGTTGGGCGCGAAGTGGTTGATGTCCATGCCCCGGCTCAGGTAATACTCCACGTAGGTGAAGCCGTTGGCCAGGGTGAAGGCCAGCTGGCTGATGGGGTTGGCCCCCGCCTCGGCGATGTGGTAGCCGCTGATGCTGACGCTGTAGAAGTTGCGGACCTTGTGGTCGATGAAGTACTGCTGCACGTCGCCCATGAGGCGCAGGGCGAACTCGGTGCTGAAGATGCAGGTGTTCTGCGCCTGGTCCTCCTTGAGGATGTCGGCCTGCACGGTGCCGCGCACGCTTTTCAGCGTATCGGCCTTGATCTTCGCGTACACGTCGGGCGGCAGCACCTGGTCGCCGGTGATGCCGAGGAGCATGAGGCCAAGGCCGTTGTTGCCTTCGGGAATGTCCCCGTGGTAGCGTGGTGCGTGGTGGTTGGTGATCAGTGATTGCTCGGCACGTGCGCCAGTCACCACCCGCTTATCACTATTCACCTTTCCGTTAGCATTCACCTTCCCCCACCGCTCTGCGATCCTCTTCTCCACCTCATTCTCCAGCTTGTGCTCCTTGATGTACTTCTCGCAGTTCTGGTCGATGGCCGCGTTCATGAAGAAGCCGAGCAGCATGGGCGCGGGACCGTTGATGGTCATGCTCACGCTCGTCTTGGGGTCGCTCAGGTCGAAGCCGCTGTACAGCTTCTTGGCATCATCTAGGCAGCAGATGCTTACGCCGCTGTTGCCCACCTTGCCATAGATGTCCGGCCGCCGGCCGGGATCGTGGCCATATAGCGTCACGCTGTCGAAGGCGGTGCTCAGGCGCTTGGCCGGCATGCCTTGGCTCACGTAGTGGAAGCGCTTGTTGGTGCGCTCGGGGCCGCCTTCCCCGGCGAACATCCGCGCAGGGTCCTCGCCGGTGCGCTTGAAGGGATAGATGCCGGCGGTGTAGGGGAAGAAGCCGGGCGTGTTCTCCTGCATGGCCCAGCGCACCTTGTCGCCCCAGCTGCGGAACTTCGGCAGCGCCACTTTCGGGATCTTCAAATGCGAAAGGCTTTCCGTATGGTTCGGCACCTTGATCTCCTTGCCGCGCACCGTGTAGGTGTAGAACTCGCCGCTGTAACGCTCCTCCTCAGCCTTCCAGCCGGTGAGCATCGTCCAGAGGTGCGGGTCGAGATCTTTTTGGAGGTCGTGGAATTTCTGGATCAGTGTTCCAAGTTCAGGGCTCTTGGTGATTGGTGACGGGTGATCGGTGACCGGGCCTTCCATCCCGCCTAAGCCCGCCCTATCACCAGTCACCAATGACCTATCACCAACCACCAATGACCCATCACCAATCACCGATGCCCCATCACCAATCACCGATGCCCTATCACCAGTCACCGATGCCCTATCACCAGTCACCGATGCCCTATCACCAATCACCGATGACCTATCACCAACCACCGATGCCCTATCACCTTCCAACAGGTCCGGTCCCCCCAACGTCAGCACGGCCGAGTACAACCCGTACAGCTTGTCAGCAACGGCCGCCTGCTCCTCCACGCGCTCGTCGTAGCGCCGGTTGCTCTCGCTGATCTCGCTCAGGTAGCGGCTCTTGGCGGGCGGGATGATCCACACCTTCTCGCTCATTTCATGCTCACCGTGGAAACTGCTGTGGAAGTCCGTCTTCGTCTTCTCGGCGATCTTCCGCATCAGCAGGCTGAAAAGCTTGTTTGTGCCGGGGTCGTTGAATTGGCTGGCGATCGTTCCCACCACGGGTATGTCGTCCTCCGGCGCGTCGAAAAGCTGGTGGTTGCGGCGGTATTGCTTCTTCACGTCGCGTAGCGCATCCAGTGCGCCGCGCTTGTCGAATTTGTTGATCGCCACCACATCGGCGAAGTCCAGCATGTCGATCTTTTCCAGCTGGCTGGCGGCGCCGAATTCAGGCGTCATCACGTACAGGCTCACATCGCTGTGGTCGGTGATCTCGGTGTCGCTCTGCCCGATGCCGCTCGTTTCAATGATGATCAGGTCGAAGCCCGCCGCCTTCAGCACTTGTATCGCCTCGTCCACCTGTTTGCTCAATGCCAGGTTGCTTTGGCGGGTGGCCATGCTGCGCATGTACACGCGCGGCCCTTTTATGCTGTTCATGCGGATGCGGTCGCCCAGCAGCGCACCGCCTGTCTTGCGCTTGCTGGGGTCCACGCTTATGATGCCCAGCGTGGCACCTTGGCCGTCCGGGCCTGACCCGGACTGGTCCAGCAGGTAGCGGCGGATCAGCTCGTCCACCATGCTGCTCTTGCCCGCGCCGCCGGTGCCGGTAATGCCCAGCACGGGCGCCTTGCTGGCCGCGGCCTTTTCGTGTATGCTCCCCGCCACCTTGGCAAAAATCTCCGGATGGTTCTCCGCCATGCTGATCAGCCGTGCAATGGCCGGCCAATGCTGCGTGGAAAGCTCCGCCACCTCATGGTGCAGCGCATGGCTGAAATCCTCGTCGCACTGCTGCAGCACATCGTTTATCATGCCCTGCAGGCCCAGCGCCCGCCCGTCGTCCGGGTGGTAAATGCGCGTGATGCCGTAGGCCTCCAGCTCCTTGATCTCCTCCGGCAATATGGTGCCGCCGCCGCCGCCGAAGATCTTGATGTGCCCCGCACCCCGCTCCTTCAGCAGGTCGTACATGTACTTGAAGTACTCCATGTGCCCGCCTTGGTAGCTGGTCATGGCAATGGCGTTGGCGTCCTCCTGTATCGCGGTGTTCACCACCTCCTCCACGCTGCGGTCGTGGCCCAGGTGTATCACCTCCGCACCGGTGCTTTGTATGATCCGGCGCATAATGTTGATAGCCACGTCATGGCCATCGAATAGCGAGGCCGCGGTCACCACGCGGATCTTGTGCTTGGGCACGTAGGGGGCCGCCACGGTATGGGCAACCGGCTTCTGGGTAGGGCTTGCAGTACTGGCCATGGCGCGAAAATACCGGAAGGGAAGGGAAGACAAAGGCCAACGGGCAACACGCGGGCTTCCCATGGTGTTCTGGCCGCCCGGGCGGGCTGTCCGCTATAGCTGCTTCGGCTTGCCGGGCAGGTGTGCAGCTCCGGTAGCTCCTTCGTCGCTTCCTCGCTTGCCACCTGCCAGCGGCGCGCCTTCAGCAGGCTGCCGCTCCCATCCCTGGCGGGAATCTCCCCGAATTGGCAACTTGGCCAATTGGCACCTTGGCGAATTGGCAATTTGGCGAATTGGCATCTTGGCGAATTGGCATCTTGGCAAATTGCTAAATTGCAATTCCCCCAGACCCCTCCCCATGAAACGCGCAACCCTTTCGGCACTGCCCACTTTGCTTGCAACGGTATTGCTGGGCCAATCCTGGTGCCCGCCCGGCGCCACATGGACCTATACCCACACCGATGGCTGGTTGTACGACGGCATGGCCCGCTACCAGTACATCGGCGATACGGTGATGGAAGGCAGCGCCGCACAGATCATCTCCCTGCACACGGAAGGTCACTTCTGGCCCCAGGATACCGTGCTGGTGGGTGATGGCGGGAAATTCTTCACCCGGCTCGTCGGCGATCGCGTGGACCTGTGGACAGGGACCGCCTTCGATACGCTCTACAACTTCGCGGCACTGCCCGGTGACCATTGGCACCTCAACGCACCGGATGCCGCAGACCCGTTCTTCGTGCTCACAGTGCAGGACACCGGGCATGCCGTCATCGATGGCATTCCCCTGCGCTACCTCGTCACCAGCTTATCCAACTCCACGGGAGCCGATACGATCATCGAACGCTTGGGGAGCCTCCCTTACCACTTTGTGCCTTGGGCCATCTCCGTGCTGGATGCGCCCAACGGCCCGCTCCGGTGCTATGAGGATGTGGACATCAACTACCATGGTCCGTCATGGCCGTACGGCTGCGCATCCATCGCCGGTATCCGGGAAGTGGAGGAGGCTGTGATCAGCATTCACCCCAACCCCGGCACTGTGCATTTCGAGCTTTTGGGAGCACCGGCCGGCCGCGTGCTCACCCTTAGCGATGCCATTGGCCGTGTTGTCCACCAGCAGCAAACCGGCACGGAGCGCACGCGCATCAACACCGCTCCACTGCCGCGCGGCCTGTATTTCATTCGGATAGCTGGCCAGCATGCGCCCATGCGCTGGATAAAGGAATGAAGCGCCACCGGCACCGGCAAGGGGCTCATGCGCAGCGCGGCTCGCGTCATGGCAACTGCCGGGTTTTCCCTGTCGCGCCGCGCCTTAGGATATCTGCACTCGGTAGTCGGTCAAAAACACGTTGAGCATTTTTACTCAGCGTATTGAGTATTTTTACTCAGCGTATTGAGTAATTTCGTGCCATGACCTACAAGCGACCGCATTACGCCACCCTTCAAAAGCGACTATTGGAGGCGCGACGGTTTATCCAAGTTGTGGCCGGTCCCCGTCAAGTAGGGAAAAGCACGATGGTCAAGCAGGTGTTGGCAGGCCTGCCATTCACCAGCCACATGGTCAGCGCTGATGATCCCGCAGCTCAGAATATCGCTTGGATCAGCCAGCATTGGGACGTTGCACGCGTGCTCACGCAGCGTGATCAGCGGAAGACGGTGGTTTTGGTGATCGATGAAGTGCAGAAAATCCCGCGCTGGAGCGATGCCGTCAAGGCGAAATGGGATGAAGACACACATAACGGCACCAGGTTGAAGGTGGTGCTCTTGGGTTCATCACCCCTGCTCATGCAGCAAGGCCTGCAGGAGAGCTTGACCGGTCGCTTTGAACTGGTACGTATGCAGCAATGGTCCTTCGATGAGATGCAGGTTGCCTTCGGGTGGGACTTGGACCGGTATATCTTCCACGGGGGTTATCCCGGTGCAGCAGCGTTGGCCGATGATCTTCCGCGATGGCGCGCCTATGTCAGGGATACGTTGATCGAAACGAGCATTGCACGGGACGTGTTGCAAATGACCAGGGTGGACAAACCTGCTCTATTGCGTCGGTTATTCGAACTGGGGTGCAGTTACAGTGGCCAGGAGCTCAGCTATAACAAAATGTTGGGTCAATTGCAGGATGCAGGTAACACCACCACGCTGAGCTGGTATGGCGAGCTTACCGGCGAAGTAGGCCTGCTCACCGCCATGCAAAAGTTCGCGGGACAGGAGGTGCGCAGAAGGGCGAGCAGCCCGAAATGGATGGTGCATGACACGGCGTTGCTTACGGCACCGATGGGCATTTCACTTCCAGCCGCAAGGAAGGACCGGGCCCAATGGGGGCGCATTGTGGAAAGCGCGATCGGTGCGCATCTCTTGCATGGTGCGCGCGATGAAGGCTACGGCGTGTATTATTGGCGGGATGGGCGTTATGAGGTGGACTTTGTGGTGCAACGCGGCCGGAAGATCACGGCTATTGAGGTAAAAAGCGGACGGATGCCGACCAGGTTGTCCGGCGTTGAAGCGTTCCACAAGGCGTTTTCACCCGATCGCTCCTTATTGGTCGGGGAGGGTGGGCTCAGCATCGCCGACTTCTTGGCATCCCCTGCTTCAAGAGTCCTTGCGTGATACTGCCTCTGGGACAGCGCACTGGGCAACGCCTAATTTCACCAATGTTCTTGTTCACACTCCGCGCGCTACCACAACAGCACCAGTGAACGGGGAGCCCCCATTGGCGAATTGGCACCTTGGCAATTTGGCAAATTGAACATCCGGCCCGCGATTGGTTGCCAGCTCAGGCATTTGAGCAGGCAAACCAGGCATAACATGTTCGTTTCCCGTACCGCACATAGGGCTGCCGCTATCTGTGTCATGGCCGTGGCGTGGCGTATGGGAAACGAAATGCCCCGCGATCGGGGAATCGGTGCCCGGTGCCTGCTGTTCGTTCCATTCAACAACACAGCAAAATGAAACCCGGAAAACACGAAGAGGGAAACGAGAAGCCGAACAAGGACCAAGGAGCTGCACGGGCCGAGGGTGGCCTCAACGCGGAACAACCGTTGAAGGACAGCATATTGCCCGGTGATCCGCCCGTGGATCCCGTGATCCCCGACCTCAGCGGCGGGGTGATCCCCACAGGCATACAAACCGGCCAAACGACGCGCGGGTCCTATTCCACCGACCCCAGCACCGGCGCTGGCCGCTATGCTGATCATAGGGCCGGCACCTTCGGTATGGATGATGTGGCCCAGCCCGGCAACGACCAGCTAGTGGAACCCGACCCCATCGACCCGAAGATCTAAGGCAGCATGTCCATTTTCAAGGACTTCAAGGACTTTGCGATCAAGGGCAATATGGCCGATCTGGCCATTGGCGTGATCATCGGCGGGGCATTTGGCAAGATCGTCAGCTCCTTGGTGGAGGACGTCACCATGCCGCTGCTCAATCCACTGATGCCAAAGGGCCAATGGCGGGATTGGGTCATCGGCCCCGGGGTTAAAGTGGGCAGCCTGCTCGGCACCATGGTCAATTTCTTCATTGTGGCCGTGGTAATGTTCGGCGTGGTAAGCCTGTTGCACGGCAGACGGAAAAAGCACGAGGAAAAGAAATCTTCGGGTGAGGAACTTGACCATACGGACCGGCTGCTCACGGACATCCGCGACGAAATGCGCGGCCTGCGCGGGGAACTGGGTGGTACACCGGCACGGCCCCACAGCGAAGGCAATGCCCCGAAACTGGATTGAACCATAAAAAAGACAGAAGATGGCGGAGGAACAGAAAAAGAAAAAGCAGCGGCCGGCGCAACATCAGGATCCGCCGGGCAAGCAGACCAAAATGAAGCCGAGACCGGATAGCGGTCCGCCCAAGGCCACGCCCCGCATGCAGGGCAAGGTGGCACTGATCAGCGGGGGAGATAGCGGTATTGGCCGGGCCGTGGCGTGGGCCTTCGCGCAAGAGGGATGCGATGTGGCCATTGCCTACCTGAAGGAGCACGCCGATGCGCGCAAAACGCAGGAACTGGTCCAGGGTGAAGGGCGCAAGTGCATGCTTATCCCCGGCGATCTCGGCGACCGCAAGCACTGCCAACAAGTGGCGCGCACTACGGTGAAGGAACTCGGGCAGATCGATGTGCTGGTGAACAACGCAGGCATGCAAGTGCCGCAGGACGATTTCCTGAAGATCACTGAGAAGCAATTATTGCGCACTTTCTCGGTGAACATCTTCGCGGCGTTCCACCTCACCCAGGCTGCATTGAAGCACATGCCCAAGGGAAGCTGCATCGTGAACACGGCCTCCATTACGGCCTACCGCGGTAGCCCCCATCTGGTGGACTATGCCGCCACCAAGGGCGCCATGGTCGCCTTCACGCGGTCCCTCTCGGGTGCCTTGGTGGACAAGGGCATCCGCGTGAACGCCGTGGCCCCCGGCCCAATATGGACGCCGCTGATCCCGTCCACGTTCGACGAAAAGGAGGTGGAGAAATTCGGTTCGGACACGCCCATGAAAAGGGCCGGCGAACCGGGGGAAGTGGCACCGGCCTACGTTTTCCTGGCCAGCAGCGATGCCGCCTATATCACCGGGCAAACCATTCACGTGAACGGTGGCGAGGTAGTGAACGGCTGACTCCGGCAAGGGTTGTTCATCGTCGTCGGACTTGCCGTATTGGCCGCTTCTGCACCAATGCCAAAGGCGGGATGAGCCCATTGAGGTGGAAACGGCCCGACCGCCAATGCGATCCAGCTTGCGGTTGCTTACATCATGTTCACCCGAACAACTCTCCCTGCGCCAGTGCCCCTTCCAATTCCAGCAGCTTCCGCTTCGCAGGCAGGCCGCCGGCATAGCCCGTCAATTCGCCGTTGCTGCCAATGACGCGGTGGCACGGCACGACGATGGACAGGGCATTCGCCCCGTTTGCAGAGGCCACGGCACGAATGGCCCCCGGCTCTGCAACCCGCGCTGTGAGCGAGGCGTAGCTTGAAGTGGTCCCGTACGGCACTTGCAACAAAGCATTCCACACGCGCTGCTGGAATTCCGTGCCAACGAATCGCAACGGCAGATCGAAGACCTTCAGTTTTCTCGCGAAGTAGGCGTTCAACTGCGCGATGGCCTCATTGATCGTCCGTGAGTCACCTTCCGCATAATCAGCCTGCAATCCCAGTTGGATGCGGGTATCCACCGCTTGCCGCATTTTGCGATGACGCCAGTCGCACAGGCACAGTTCATCGTTGTACGATCCGAGCAGCAGTTCGCCGAAGGGTGAACGGTAGGATCTGACTATGATCGTGGCCGCCATTGATCAACATGCGCAATGTACTGTCGGGTTCAAGCAATACCCGATGTGTGCAATGCGCCCGCCCGTTAATTGGTGGCAGCCGCCTCCCCAACTCATTCGGCCAATGCCAAACCATTGGGTCCTATTGGAATATGTACTTCGGGAAGGCTTTTCCGGTCGTGGATGACCGGTGCTGTTCGTCACCACAACTTGAAGAGCTCATCCCCGCAACCTAACTCCATACGCCCGATATCCGCAGGAAAATTATATTCACCCCATGCCAAACCGTGGAATGCTCAAACGCTACATGCTGATCGTGGAGAAGCTCGACTACCAACCCAGCATGAAGGAATTGATGACTTACCTTGAAGGCCATGGGTTCAGTGTGAGCGAGCGCACGGTTAAGCGCGACCTTGAAGCGCTTCGCGATGAATTTGGCTTTGATTGGGTGTACGACCGGAACAGCAATTGTTATTTTCTCGAAGGAAAGGAGGACGAAAGGCGCTTCTACATCAACATGCTTGAACGGGCACAGCTCAGCGAGTTCCTGCAAGTCAATGACAAGGGGTCTAATGAATTTCGTAAATACCTGCGCCCGGATGCATTCGGGCAGGTTTCGGGCATGAACTTCATCGCCCCATTGCTGGAGGCGGCAAGGGACCGTTGCGAGGCTGACGTGACCTACAGGAAATTCGGTACCGAAGAGCCCGAGGTCCATACCGTGCAGCCCCATTTGATCAAAGAGTTCCG
>JBIQMI010000121.1:0-8959 GCA_044463585.1 Cryomorphaceae bacterium | reverse complement strand
TAACGGGCTGAACGGCACCATTGATATGCGCGGGCTGGTGCCTTATGGGGCCACTAACGTGCCCAATAGCGGTGCTGGAGGGCTATTCGCAGGCGCAAGCGCCGATCCGGTGAACGCAGGCGATGCTGTCGGGAGTGACCAGGTCACTATCGGAGCGAATAATCTGCCTGCGCACAAGCATCCATACAGTGACAGCTACGTAACATGGCCGAGTGGTAGCGGCGTAGATAGTGGTGGCGGCTACAATCCCACCAACGTCAATGCAGCTAGCCAGACCGGCGATAACGCCACGACTAACGACCCTATCTCAGTACGGCAGGCGAGCCGAGCACTGGTGTTCATCCAGAGCATCGTTTAACGGGTCTACAAGGCTCGTTCAAGGCGCGTTGAATGGTTGGGATCCTATGAGCAAATTCGCGGCGCTGAGATCTGTCCGTTTTGTTTTGCACGATCTGTCCGCTTTGTTTTGCCGTTTATACTTGGTGCTGGGCTACATTATTGCGGGCGTGCTGGTGGGTCCTTACGTGCCGGGGCTGCCCACCGTGCTGGACGAGGGCAGCATACGCGTGTGGAGCGACCTCGGGGTGATCTTCCTCCTCTTCAGCCTTGGCCTCGAATTCAGTTTCAAGAAAGTGGCCAAAGTGGGCGGCACCTCGGGCATTACCGCCATGGTAACGGTGGCACTGATGCTGGCCACGGGCTACTTCATCGGCCAGGCCATGGGCTGGAACCGCATGGACAGCCTTTTCCTCGGCGGCATCATTTCCATGTCCAGCACCACGATCATCATTCGCGCGCTGGACGAGCTTGGCCTGAAGACGCAGGGCTTCGCCTCGGTGGTGGTGGGCGTGCTGGTGATCGAGGATGTGGTGGCCGTGCTGCTATTGGTGTTGCTGAGCAGCTTGGCCGTAAGCCAGCACTTTTCCGGTACGGACATGCTGTGGGAGTTGGGCAAGCTCGGTTTCTTCCTCATCCTGTGGTTTGCGGGCGGTGTATTCCTGGTACCCACGTTTTTGGCCCGCACACGCAAATTGATGAACGATGAAACGCTGCTGATCGTGGCGGTGGCGTTGTGCCTGGCCATGGTGGTAATGGCGGTGAACGCGGGCTTCAGCGAGGCCTTGGGCGCGTTCATCATGGGCGCGTTACTGGCGGAAACCGTGCAGGCCGAGCGGATCGAACACCTGGTACACCCGGTAAAGGACCTGTTCGGCGCCATCTTCTTCGTTTCCGTGGGCATGCTGCTGGACCCGCGCGTGCTGGCCGAATACTGGCCGCAGGTGCTGTTGCTTTCACTGGTGGTGGTGGTATTCCAGCCGCTTACCGCCTTGGCGGGCGCGCTGTTGGCGGGCGAACCGCTGCCGCGGGCGGTTCGCACCGGCATGAGCCTTTCGCAGATCGGCGAATTCTCATTCATCATCGCCACGTTGGGGCTCACCCTTAAAGTGACCAGCGCTTTCCTGTACCCGATGGCGGTGGCCGTGGCGGCGGTCACCACGTTCACCACACCGTACATGATCACCGCCAGCAAGCCTTTCAGCGAATGGCTGCAACGCGTGCTGCCCAAGCGGCTGCAGGCCGCCCTGCAACGCTACAACCGGCAGGCCGACCAGGTGAAGGGCACCAGCGCATGGCGCAAGCTGCTGCGCTCGTACAGCATCAACCTGGCCGTGTTCTCCGTGCTCAGCCTGGCCACGGTGCTTATCGCCGGACCCGCGTTCATCGTGCTTTTCGGCAAGGGCGTGGCGGGCTTCAACGGCCGTGTGCTGGCCGGCCTGGCCACTTTCCTGCTGGTGGTCCCGTTCATCTGGGCCATGTCGTTGCGGCGCATCAACCGCAATGCCTACCGCCAGCTTTGGGTGAACAAGCGCCACATGCGCGGGCCTTTGGTGATGCTTGAACTGGTGCGCCTGGGCGCCGCCGTGCTGGTGCTGGCCCTGCTGGTGAACGTGTTCTTCAGCACGGCTTGGGCTCTCGTGGTGCTGCTGTTGCTCACCGCTGGCGTGGCCACGCTGTTCCGCCAGCGCCTGTACCGCTTCTACCTGCGCATGGAGGATCGGTTTTTCCGCAACCTCAACCAGCGGGAGTACAGCCTGCGGCGCACCGACCTGGCCCCTTGGGACATGCACTTGGCGCAACTGCGCGTGGCCATGGATTCCGGCGCGGCCGGCCATAGCCTGGCGGAATTGGCGCTGCGCGAAAAGCACGGCGTGAACATCGCGCTGATCGAGCGCGCCAGCGGCCATACCCTTCCGGCACCCGGCAGCAACGACCGGTTGCTGCCCGGCGACAACCTGCTGGTGATCGGCACCGACGAGCAATTGGCGGCCCTGCAGGCCGAATTGGCCATACCGCGCGCCGGCCTGCTGAGGCCCGGCACATCCAAGGAGGACATCCGCCTGCGCCGCTTCCGCATCACGCCGCAATCGCCGCTGGTGGGCATGCGTCTGCACGACAGCGGCCTGCGCTCAGAAGCCAAGGCCATGGTGGCCGGCGTGGAACGCGGGCACGGCCGGATCATGAACCCCGACGGCGCATTCGTGATCGAGCAGGACGATGTGCTGTGGCTGGTGGGCAACGGCCAGAAGATCCAGCAGTTCATGGAGGCCCATAAAGCCGCCAAGGAGTAGCAATAAGGTGAACGGCTGGTGGATAACATCGGCGGCACAACGGCGGGGGCATGGCCGCCACGGGGTAAGTTCGCGGATCCGTTGCCATGGAAAAAGTCCCCTCGTCCCAAGTGCTGCACAGCCTCGGCATGGACTTGCTGCTGCTGGTGAAGATCGCGGGCATCCTGTTCGCGGCCTGGTTCGTGGAGCGCCTGATCTACTTCGCGCTGCGCCGGGCCTACAAAAAAGCCAAGGCACGGGGGCGCGAGGAGGTGACACGCTACCGCTTTTTCCGCAACGCCGTGCGCACGATCATGGTGATCGTTGCCCTGATCGCCATCATCTATGTGATCCCCTCGCTGCGGTCCATCGCCTTCACCCTGTTCGCAGGTGCCGGCATATTGGCGGTGGTGATCGGCTTCGCGGCGCAAAAGGCGCTGAGCGACATCATCAGCGGCATCTTCATCGTGGCCTTCAAACCTTTCCGCGTGGGCGACATGGTGCAGGCCGGCGAGGCCGGCGTGTTCGGCACCGTGGAGGATATCAACCTGCGCCACACCACCATCCTCACCTTCGAGAACAGGCGCTTGGTGATCCCCAACTCCATTTTGGGGGAAGAGCGCATCGTGAACAGCAGCATCCGCGATGAGCGCACCTGCGAGTTCATCGAATTCGACCTTGCCCTGCACGCCGATGTGAACATGGCCATGGGCCTGATGCAACACCGCGCCCTGCTGCACCCCAGCCGCATCGTTTCACCTGCCACGGTCACCACCATGGAAGACCCCAACGAGCCGGTTACCGTGCGCCTGGTGCGGATCCATGAAGGGGCCATCACCCTGCGCATGTACGTATGGGCCAACGATCCGGTGGCCGCGCGGCGCATGCACTACGACCTGAACCATGCCTTGCTGGAGGACTTCCTCGAGCACGGCATACCCTTCGCGCTGCCCATCCGCCGCTCCATCCAAACGGACACCACCCGCCCCGCCGCATCCCATGGCCAAGCAACGAAGTGAAAAGGCCGGCCTGCCGCCCGGATCGTTGGTGCCCGTGGGCGAGGAAGCCGCGCTGCCCACCACCATACGGGTGATCACGTACAACGCGCAGGAAATTTCCGAGCACTGCGCCGTGGACCCCGCGCACATTGAAGTGGGCGACCCCGCCACCACGGTGACCTGGATCGACGTGGCCGGCCTGGCCGACCTGCAGGCCATTAAGGCCATCGGCGAACAATTCAACCTGCATCAACTGCTGCTGGAGGACGTGCTGAACACCCAGCACAGGCCCACGATCGATGAATACCAGGACCAGCTCTTCGTGGTGGTGAAAATGCTGGGCGAGGAAACCGGCGACGATGCAGGGCCCGGCGCCATCTATGCGGACCAGATCAGCTTTGTGCTGGCCAAGGGTCTGGTGATCAGTTTCCAGAGCGATCCCGCCGACGTGCTGGACCCCGTGCGCGAGCGCCTGCGATCCAACGTGGGCCGCCTGCGGAAAAAAGGCGCCGATTTCCTGCTCTATTCCCTGCTCGACGTGATCGTGGATCATTACTTCAGCGTGGTGGAAGGCATCGGCGAGCGGATCGAGGACATGGAGGACGAGGTATTCGAGCGGGCACGCCACAGCGATCTGTTGGCGCTGCGCGGGTTGCGCCGGAACCTGATACAGATAAGCCGGCAGGTAACCCCCACCCGCGAACTCGTGGGCCGCATGAACGTGATCCCCAATGAACTGGTGGACAAGGGCACGCGGCGCTACATCAACGACCTGCAGGACCATACCGTGTACCTGGCCGACAGCATCGCCACCTTCCGCGACCAGCTCACCAACCTGGAGAACAACTACATGGCGCTGATCAACATGCGCATGGGCCAAGTGATGAAGCTGCTCACGGTGATCAGCACCATCTTCATCCCGCTCACCTTCATCGTAGGCGTGTATGGCATGAACTTCAGCAACATGCCCGAGCTGGAATGGCGCTATGGCTACTTGGCGGTCATGCTCTTCATGCTGTTGATCTCGTTGCTCATGCTGCGCTACTTCCGCCGCAAGGGCTGGATCTGAACATTCCGCGCGAAAGCACCGCGAAGGAGAACCACGGAGGGCGATACTATTGCCGGTGAAGAACCACGGATAGACACGGATGGACACGGATGCCAATCCGAATGGACGGCGACACTTGGACGCGAAAAAACACCGGCTGCGACCCCGCCGGGGTCGAATACCTTTTCACATGTTTCGTGCTACAAGCTGCGACCCCTCTCGGGGTCGAATACCGCAATGCAGAACCACGGATAGATACGGATCAACACGGATGGTTGCGCGGGGCTTGCTGTTGGTGCGCGGGCTATCCGGTTGGCAACTTGGCACATTGGCAATTTGGCGTATTGCATTGGCCCCGATGCTGCCGCCGATGCAGAACCACGGATAGACACGGATCAACACGGATGGTTGCGCGGGGTTTGCTGTTGGTGCGCGGGCTATCCGGTTGGCAATTTGGCACATTGGCAATTTGGCGAATTGCACCGCAAGGCGATGCCCAGCGCATGTCAGTAGGAAGCACTCATCTGGATCCGTGGTTGAAAGCGCACTGCCGCCCGACCCTCCGAAGATTTAGATGCGTGTGCACCGGCCACGCGTCGCATCGCATCCCAACAACCGTTTACTTTGCAGCCCGCATGGTCCGCCAAGCCACTTGCCACTCTCCGCTGAACCATTCCAACACTCCCATGGCCCAAGGCCGCGGGGTATTGCTGGGCGTGCCCATCCCCTTCCGCTGATGTTGCCCCTGCCCCTCCCGGATATTCCGGCGCCGATGGCGCCTACACCCGGGGGAAACATCCTTTCGCCCCGACCGGCCGCGAAAGGTGCTACCATGCGCACCGAACAAAAACACACTGTTGCACTTTCAACTTCCACCGCCCCTTAGCCGCAGATGAAGACCCGCTACATCGACCTGATCGAGCAAACCTTCGACTTCCCGCAGAAGGAATTCGGGTTCGAGAACGGAGCCCTGACCTGGAACGGGCTCAACTTGATGGAGATCATCAAGAAGCACGGCACGCCGCTGCGCATCATGTACCTGCCCAAGATCGGCGAAAAGATCGACCTCGCCCGGCAGTACTTCGCCAAGGCCTTCCAGGAGCACAACTACAACGGCAGCTACGAATATTTCTACTGCACCAAGAGCAACCAATTCAGCTATGTGATCCGCGAGGTGCTGAAAAAAGGCGTAAGCCTGGAGACCAGCAGCGCGTACGACATCGACATCATCGATGGGCTTATGGCCAGCGGCGAAATGCCCCGGACCGCCATCATCCTGTGCAACGGCTACAAGGACGAGCGCTACATCCGCAACATCGGGCGGCTGGCCAACAGCGGGGTGAACGTGATCCCGATCATCGACAACATGAACGAGCTGTGGGCGCTGGACGAGGCCATTGAAGGCCCGTGCGACATCGGCATCCGCATTGCCGCCGAGGAAGCCCCCAAATTCGAATTCTACACCAGCCGCCTGGGCGTGGGCTACAAGGACATCATTCCCTTCTACATGCGCAACGTGAGCAAGCAGCGCAAGTTCCGCCTGAAGCTCATGCACTTCTTCATCAACACCGGCATCAGCGACAGCGCGTACTACTGGAACGAGCTCACCAAGTGCGTGAACGTGTACTGCGACCTGAAGAAGCTCTGCCCCACGCTGGACACCCTCGACATCGGGGGCGGCCTGCCCATCGACAACAGCCTGAACCGCCACTTCGACACCGACTACATGATCGGCGAGATCGTGGGCCGCATCAAGGACATCTGCGATGAGAACGGTGTGCAGGAACCCCACCTGTACAGCGAATTCGGCAGCTACACCGTGGGCGACAGCGGCGCCACCTTCTTCAGCGTGCTCAACCAAAAAAAGCAGAACGAAAAAGAACGCTGGAACATGATCGATGGCAGCTTCATGACCACCCTGCCCGACTCCTGGGCCATCAACCGCCGCTTCATCATGCTGCCGATCAACAACTGGCAGGACGAATACGAGCGCGTGTTCCTGGGCGGCATGACCTGCGACAGCGACGACTACTACAACAGCGAGCAGCACGTGAACGCCATTTACCTGCCGCGCTACCGCGAGGACCGGCCCCAATTCCTCGGCTTCTTCAACACCGGCGCCTACCAGGACACCCTTGGCGGCTATGGCGGCATACAGCATTGCTTGATCCCCAAGCCCAAGTACGTGCTGATCGACCGCCTGCCGGACGGCAGCCTCACCGACCGCATTTTCAGCCCCATCCAAAGCTCCGGGCAGATGCTCGCACTGCTGGGCTTCAGCCCCAGGCAGGAAGCTTCGGCAACCGATGCCGCCGCGCACTGAACCATTAGCAACGCAAGCCTGTTGCACCAACAGGACAGAACATCGGCGCCCCCGTTATTTTCGCGCCCTGCAACAACCCTTAAAACCTTCGGAAAGCCGACCATGAGCAGCACCCGTCCCGTATCGGACTTCATCGAGAAACACTTCCTGCACTTCAACGCCGCCGCCTTGGTGGACGCCGCAAAGGCCTACAAGGAACACAAGCGGCAAGGCAAGAAGATGCTCATTTCGCTGGCAGGCGCCATGAGCACCGCCGAGCTGGGCAAGAGCCTGGCCGAAATGATCCGCAAGGGCATGGTGGACATCATCAGCTGCACCGGCGCCAACCTCGAGGAGGATGTGATGAACCTGGTGGCCCACGACCACTACGAGCGCGTACCGCACTACCGTGACCTGAGCCCGCAGGACGAGCGCGACCTGGCCGACCGCGGCATGAACCGCGTGACCGACACGTGCATACCCGAGGAAGAAGCCTTCCGCCGCCTGGAGGAACAGGCCGTGAAGCTTTGGGCCGACGGCAAGCGCAGGTTCCCGCACGAGCTCTTCTACGACATGCTGAACAGCGGCGCGCTGAAGGAATACTACCAGATCGATCCGAAAAACAGCTGGATGCTGGCCGCCGCCGAGCGCAACCTGCCCATTGTATGCCCCGGTTGGGAGGACAGCACCATGGGCAACATCTTCGCCGCGCACTGCATCATGGGCGAATGCGAGCCGCGCATCATGAAAAGCGGCATCGAGTACATGATCGAACTGGCCGACTGGTACACCAAGAACGCCGGGGATGAAGGCGTGGGCTTCTTCCAGATCGGTGGCGGCATCGCCGGCGACTTCCCCATTTGCGCAGTGCCCATGATGGCACAGGACCTGCAGCGCCCAACGCCCTTCTGGAGCTACTTCTGCCAGATCAGCGACAGCACAACCAGTTACGGCAGCTACAGCGGCGCCGTGCCCAACGAAAAGATCACCTGGGGAAAACTCGATGTGGACACCCCCAAATTCGTGATCGAAAGCGATGCTACTATTGTGGCACCACTCATCTTCGCATACCTACTCGACCAGTAAATCTTCATGGAACGCCGGATCCGATCCTTCGAAACGCTCACGGAAGAATTGCGTGACAAGCTGCAGGACCAATACCCTGACGGCATCGAAAACCACCACATCCGCACGGTTAGCACGCCCAAGGGCGAAAACCTGCGCGTGATCGAACTGCGCACCGCCGAGGTACTCTACCTGATCAAGCTGACACCCGAAAGCCGGCAGGAAATGGACGAATTCCTGGAACAGGACAGCGACGGCGACAGCGATGACATCAGCGAAAGCGACGAGATCGAAGGCGCCGACGAGGAAGAAGAGGAAGAAGACGAAAAGGACGCCCCGCCCGCCGACGACGAGGACGACGACGAGGACTAATCCCAACCACCACATGCTGCAAGGAAGGTTCCATCTTGCCTTTGCCACCACCGACCTCAAGCGCATCAAGGCCTTTTATGGCGGCCTGCTGGGCTGCAGCGAGGGCCGCAGCTCCGAAACCTGGGTGGATTACGATTTCTTCGGGCACCAGCTCACCATTCAGCAAGTGCCCATGATCACCAAGACCGCACGCACCTACAACCCGCAGAGCCACATACCCAGCGACCATTGGGGCATTGTGCTCGACTTGGGGGAATGGAAAAAGATGCGCGACAAGTGCAAAAAGATCGGCGTGCCGTTCTATATCGAACCGCAGGTGGTAATGAAGGGTGAGCCCGGCGAACAGCACAGCTTCTTCATCGAAGATCCCGATGGCCACGCCATTGAATTCAAGGCCTTCGAAAAGCCGGAACAGATCTTTCGGAAAGGCTTCTGAGGTTGCCGCTTGGCTAACTGGCCGCGATTTGCCGCGGAGGCGCGGAGGTGCGGGGGCGCGGGGAATGCCTCTACCGCGACGGTTACCCGGCCAACAGCTAACAGCTAGTAGCTAGTAGCTAGTAGCTAG
>JBIQMI010000120.1:0-8998 GCA_044463585.1 Cryomorphaceae bacterium | reverse complement strand
CTCTATTGGAACTTTTCGATGTTGATGCCGGGTGACTCAAACGACGAAGTCAGGAAGACCTGCTCTTCCTCGTGCTTTCGGGCTTGGCCACAGGTCTGTCGTGGCTCTTCTACTTCAAGGCCCTGCAGGTCGGCGATGTAAGCAAGGTGGCACCCGTTGACAAGCTAAGCGTGGCCCTTACCCTCGTGCTGGCCATGCTTTTCCTGGGCGAGGCCATTACACTGAGGACCGCATTGGGCGCTGGCCTGGTCATGGCCGGCACCATCGTACTGATCGGTCAGTGAGCGCTATTGCCTCAGCAACGGGCTCCGGAACAACACCCCGGATGATCCGCGCATGAGCACCAGGTAGGATCCGGCAGCAAGCTGCGCCGTTGGCAGCGACGCACGCACGGCACCTGCCGGCAACTGCAGCCTACGCACCGCCTTGCCCGTTACATCGGCCAGCTCAAGCGTGGCCGCCTCGGCCAAGGGAGAGGTCCATTCCAACGAAACCATTTCCGTGGCCGGATTGGGGTACATGCGCGCGCCATCAAGCACACGGTGCCCAATGCCGGTTTGTATGAGGTCGAACCCGATGTCCTGAAGCGTACTCCAGCTTTCCCCGTTCGGGTCGGTGGTGGAAGGGGACATCAACTTGCGCCCGTCAATGCCCACGCTCATGGTACCGAATGACGTGTTGCTTGACTCTTGGAAATTGATGTCAACCACCAAGGAAAGCGTTGGATCGAACGGGAACGGGGTATCGAGGTCGATGCTGAACCATGCACCTGATGCGCCGGGTGGGATGGTGATGCTGGTGCTATGCAGGACAGTTTGCAGCTCCCCGAGGAAAGCGGTACCGGTGAACGATGTTTGCGGTATTTGCCTCATGGCTATCGTGATACCGTCCAACGTGTTCCCCACGGCAATGCCTGAATTACCGTACCTGTAGTACAGCTTGTGGATATTGCCCGGTACGGCCCCGGTCAGTTCCCCGGGGGCATACAGGCATTGTGTGTGGCGTGCGTAGTTGGTGCTGCCCAACAAAAAGGTACTGCTGCCGGTGCCGCAGCACTTTTGCACTTCTTGTGCATGGGCGAAAAACGGAGCAAAAAGGAGCAGGCCGAGGATTGCGTATCGATTGGTCATGGGAGGGTGATTTGGTGGAACGAAGCTATGACGGCCCAATGCCATTTGCGCCGGCCCAACCAGAAAAATGTTCCGCCGCCCGACCGGCCAAACGGCTAATCGATGCTGAAGTAATCGGCGCTTTGGTAGCGGCCCTCCGCCTCCTTCTGCAATTGCATCAGTATGTCGTTGGCCAAGCTGCTGGCACCGAAACGGAACCAGTATGGATCGAGCCATTCAGGTCCCAGCTCCTCTTGTACCATCATCAAGTAATGCAGGGCCTCCTTGCTCGTGCGAATGCCCCCGGCCGGTTTCATGGCGATCATGGTGCCGGTGCGCAGGTAATGGTCGCGGATGGCGTGCAGCATCACCAGGGTAATGGGCATGGTGGCCGCCGGACTGATCTTGCCCGTGCTGGTCTTGATGAAATCGGCACCGGCCGCTATGGCGATATCGCTCGCCAAACGCACCTTGTCGTACGTGCCAAGCTCGCCGGTTTCCAGGATCACCTTCAGCCGGGCCTTGCCGCAGGCCTCCTTCACCGCGGCGATCTCATCGTGCACAAAGCCATATTCACCCGCATGGAACTTCCCACGGCTGATCACCATGTCGATCTCGTCGGCCCCTTCGGCCACGGCGTATTTGGTGTCGGCGATCTTCACTGCCCGCGGGGCTTGGCCGCTGGGGAACGCGGTGGCCACGGCGGCCACCTTCACCGTACTGCCGGCCAACACCTGCTTGGCAACCCGCACCAGCGTAGGATAAACGCATACGGCGGCCACCGTGGGCAACCCCGGCAGTTGATCGTGCAAGTGCTGCGCCTTGTAGCACATTTGCCGCACCTTGCCGGGTGTATCCGCACCCTCCAGGGTAGTGAGGTCGATCATGCTTAGCGCGAGCTTCATGCCCTGCACTTTCGCCTCTTTCTTTATGCTGCGCGTTTTGATGCGCGCCACGCGTTCATCGATTCCCACCTGGTCCACCGGCGGTGAACCAAAGGCCAACGGCGGGGCCCCTTTCTTGGTCGCGGTCATGCTCATGATGCCTGCCAAAGATAACCGTGGCACCCCGGCCTAGCGCATCCGCAATTCCCTTAGGGCAAGCCTGAAGAACGCGAGGTCCTCCACGAAGTAGCGCCTGAACATGCGGCGCGGCTCTGATAGGAAGCGGTGCAGGAACTCCAGGCCGAGTTTTTGCCAGATGGCCGGTGCGCGCTTTTTCATGCCCGTATGGAATTCGAAGGATGCGCCCAGAAGCAAGAAAAGCGGCATTGGCGTCTGGTGTTCCCCAAGGCGCTTGATCACTTCCAAAGCGAGCCATTCCTGCTTGGGGAAACCCAAACCCATGAACACCAATGGAACCGGGGCGCGCAGTAATTCCGCAGTGATCGATCCGGCCAGCCGGTCGCGCGCGGCAACATCGTCATGGCCGTAAAAAGGGGGAACTACATGGCGCATGGCGGGGTTTTGCGCTCGCAGCGTGGCTGCCACTTCCTCATTGGGCAACACCATGAAAACCGGTCGGGCGTTGGCGACCAATTCCTTCCACAACGCTGGAAAGAGGTCGCTGCCGGCCAAGCGGGCCGGCAACCGGTCGTTTTTCTTCCAGCGGCTCACCCACACGATCGGTTGCCCATCGGGCAGCACGAATGCAGCGTTGGCCACATGCCCGAAGAGTTCGGCATTTTCCGCGCGGTGCAGTTTCACCACTTGGTCCACGTTGGGCGTGCTGAGCAACGGGAGCTTGCCATCTTTTTGCTCCATGGGCTCCCAGGCCAATACTTCCCGCACCAGCTGCGCATGGTCGGGAGCTGCCACGAAGGGAAGCCCGAACAATTCAACCCGTTTCATGCGGCGGGCCTCAAGCGTCGGCCTACCGTACTGGCCAGGTCGCGCATGCGATGCAGGTTGAGCATAAATGCCCCGGCCAACTTGAATGGGAAACTGGCCCAGAGCGCTAACATCCCGAGCGCGGAGGGCCGTACCGGCACATTCACATAGTCCAAACGTCGCATGCGGCTTCCGCTGGTACGCTGGCAAATGGCCACCTCCGCGGGTTCAAGCCCTTTTTTCCAGCTATCGCCGCGGTCGGTGCGGATGCCTTTTTTGGTATGGTCGTCCATGGCATTGGAGCTTCCGGCGTGGGGCACAAGCAGCATGGAGGGCTCATATTCCAGGCCCACGGCCCGGCACAGGGCACGCATGGTTTCCTCGGGCCGCGCCGTAAGGTCCTCGAAGCGCACATGCACCACGTCAGCATCATTGCGGTAGGCCTGGGCCGCGTCGAAACTGGCATTCCAAAGGCGCGATATGGTGTAGGGGTGATAGTTCATGCGCAGTCTCCGCACCTCGCGGTCCGGCATTCCGGTCATGCCCAGCTCCTTGCGCATCCATTTGCGTTTTTGCGAGAAAAGCACCGCCCGCGGATCGCGGTACATCACCACCACCTTGCAGCCCGGGAAATGGCGTTTCAGTTCAGCGATGTAAAAGATGTTCTGCGGGGTTTTTTCGCAAACAACGGACTTGCCGGCCTGTGCCGCCTCGTGGGCCATGAACGCGGCGTAGATATCCTTCCGGTCGGCATGGTGCGGCAGGCGGGAGGCGATGGCCTGCGCATCAGGCCCGTACTTGCCGGGCACCACCGTGGCAAAGAAGCCGTCGCGCTGGCGCGTGATCAGGCGCTCCAACAATTTTTCCGCGACCGGCCGGTCCATTGGCCGGCCATCATCGGCCGGTGCCCAATGGGTGCCATAGAAATGGGGCTCGTTAATGGCGTGCACCTGCGAGTGGTTGTTCATCACGCGCAGCATCATGGTGGTGCCGCTTCGCGAATTGCCCACGATGAAAATGTGCTTCATGCCCGGTCCCGTTTTGGTCCCCACCATTGCCGAAGGTCCCGGCCGATCATGGCCGAAAGGGCATCCACGTCATCCGCATAATATTTCCACAATTCCTCGGCGTGGCCGGCCGGCAGGTTGGGCAGTGAACGGCCGGAGTAGAGCAATTGTTTGAAACCCGAGCGGAACTTGCGCGGCACCAAGGCCTTCACACTGGCCAGGACACCACTGCGCACCAGCATACGGTTAAGGGTGGCGTTGCGCGGCAAAGCTGCTTCATTGAACTTGCCCCCAAGGTCAAGCCCGGCAGGCAGCGCCAACCCGAGGGGATCCAGGACCCGGCGCAAAACCCCGGCCGGGGACTTCCTGAATTCTTCGTGAAGCAGGATGTGCACCTGTTCTTTCGGAAAGAACCCCAGATAGCGCTGCACTTGCCCGCTGTACCTGCCCAGGGCCAGGTATTGATGGTTCACGCCCCATCCTGTTACAGGCTGTGCCGCATCGCGCTGCACCTCGCGCAAAAAGTCCCGCTCCATGGTCTTGCCTTCCCGCAGGTTCATCAGGTATTGGCTCCATGCCCGTTGCACCGGGTCGCGAAGCACGAAAAAGATATGGGCCGCGGGCCTCCTCTCATGGATGGCGGCCGCCGCAGAGGGGGAGCATGCATAAGAGGGGCAGACCTCACCGGTGACCTGGCCTTCCGTGGCCTTGGCGAACAGGGCGTGGTAATGCGCAGGATCTGTGACGTGCGCGCTATGCAACACTTCGCGCATGCCCTTGTTGATATAGCTGCCGATGTCGCGCTCCACGTCAAGCCTGTACTCGCGGCTGAAAAAGGCCGGCTGCATGTCGGCGCGCGCAAAGAAGTGTGTTTCCTTGATCGGCGGCAGATAAATACCGGGATGCCGGGCAAGGAGGTTGTACAGGGCGGTGGTCCCGCCTTTCACCACCCCCACTACCAGGAATTGCGGGCAGAACATATCGATCGCCTGCAGGGGTTGTTCTAATTGCATAACCGCGGTATGGATGGGCCAAGCTGCAAAATTGACGCATGCCCGGCTTCGGTGCCAATCGCGGTCAAAAATTGCGCTGATCGCGCAGTGGCCCCGCGTTGTCCTCTTTCTTTGCCGGGCGCAAATGCCCGGGAATGGTGATCAGTGATCGGCACCGCTTCGTTTTCGTCAATCTTCCGCAAACGGCCAGCACGGCCATTTCCCGGGAGCTGGTCGAACAATATGGTGCCCGCGAATTCTGCTTCAAGCACGCCCTTTACCGGACCGATTATCTCAAAGCGGCCAACCGGGAGCAGCGCACCTACCGTGTGATCTCGGGCCTGCGCGACCCCATGGACATCACGGTAAGCACCTACTTCAAGGTGCGCAGCGACCATGAAGGGCGCTACAGCAACGCCGGCGCGCACAAGATCAAGCACGGCTTCCTGCGCAAGCATATCATGCTCTGGTGGAACCGGCGCAGCCACAAGCAGATCGTGGGACAAGACCTGAGCTTCACCGAATGGTTCCTGCGCAACCACCGTGTGCCCTACGCAAGCTGGGCGATCCTGGACCACGGTCGCTTTGATAAAGTGATCCGTTACGAGCATTTGCAGGAAGACTTCGCCGATGCCCTCCGTTTGCTGGGCATTGAACAGGTACGGCCGCTGCCCATTGGCAACAGCACAGCCAAGGAAAGCCGCGGCCATTACACCGAGATGTTCAATACCGACCAGGCGAAGCGGCACGCGAAATTCATCTTCGGCCCCTATATGCGTGAGTTCGGGTATGAGTTCCCGGCCAGCTGGGACCACATCCGCATGCCGGCCATGGCCGTGCCCATGTACAAGGCCCTGAACGTGGTGCGGCGCATTTTCTGGCTTTACCTGCGATAGGCGGCCAAGGTGGTCCTTGGGGGCGAGTCCACGCGGCCCAGCACGCCTTCGGCCGGTCGCTGTGAGGCGTACCAGTGCATCAGCAACATCAACAACAGCCCTTGGGCGGGCATCTGCGTCAATTGCCCGTTTGTCAGCGAATCAAGAAAAAGGGAGAGCGCCAGCATTTGGCAGCTGATGAAGAAAATATCGTTCCGTAGGCCGCGGGCACGGAACATGTACAGTGCCGCAAGCAGGTACACCGCATAAAGCACCAGCATGCCCGGGTAGCCGTAGATGAAGACCAGGCCGAGCATGCCCACATCGGCCGGGTAAAAGAAACCCAGCCATTTCTCGTATCCCAGGTCCTGCCAAGTGCGGCTGATACGTCCGTTGCCCAACCATGGATGTTTTTCGATCTGCCGCTTCGCAATGGCCACTTCAGCGGTGCGTACCGATACCGGCGTGGCCCCTGAGTCCTGCCCAGCTACCGTCTCAAGCGCGTCCTGGAACATGTGCGTGTACTGTTCCACCTTGGACGGTGCAAAGAGCAGCACCGCCAACACGGCCAATGCGATCGGAAGCATGCTGGCCAATGCCACCTTGGCCAGGCGCACCCATGGCACATGGAAGAGCACCACGCCCAGCATGCCCACTGCGGTAACCGCCATTGACGTACGGTCCATGCGGAATACAAGCACATAGCCCGCGAACAGAAGCGCATAACCCAGGTTAAGCCATTGCTGGGTCTTGAAGGCCTTGGCCGTGTAGTAAATGGCACCGAAATAGATGGCCGCCATGTTAAAGCGGTAGTACACGCCACCGCCTTTCACCTCGTTGGCCCCCGCCAGCGGAGTGTCTTGATAAGGGGCCGGATTGATGAACAATGTGGCGAAATAGAAGTATGCCAAGCAGCCCCAGGCCATGATCACCATGGCCTTTTCCAGCTCGGCCACCCCTATCCAGCCCTTGCGCATCCAATGAAAAATCGGCAACAGGCCCAGCAAGAGGTAGTAATCCTTGAAGGCCAGTATGCCCCATAGTAGCGGCTGGCCGAATTCGCTCTTGGCGCCGAAGGCCGACGTTATCGGCAATAGGCAGAGCAGTAGCACGTATGCATCCGTGCCGTTCACCGCCCAGTCGTCCGCAAGCCAGCGTTTTACCAGGCGCCAGGCCAGCCATGCACCCGCCAGCACCACACCGAGCAGCTCCAAGGCACCCACCACCAGGCTCATGTGGCTAATGGTCAGCATGCGCCACAGCATGGTGACCATGAACGCCAGCAGCCAAACGGTGAGCCGCCGTTGGCGGAAAGGCCATGGCCGGTGGGGCAACCCGGTGCCCGCTTGTGCTACCAGCGCCATTTTGCAAAAAGATCCTGTCCCAACAAGGTCGCAAGTTCGTTCACATCCTTGGCAAAAACATCCCGAAGCCACAGCCGGTCCGGTTGCGGCATCGGACCGCCTTTGCCCAGGTTTTTCTCCTTCAGGAATTTCCTGGCCTTGCTGCGCTGCGGCTCCGGCAATAGGGCGCGCAATACAGGCCTCACGATCCGCTTCACAGGGTTCTCTGTGGTGATCAACCGCTGCAAAGCCCTGTGCTTGGGCACACCGGAAGGATTCTTCGCGGCCAACGGCGCAACGGGCAAAGGCTCAAGTTCCAAGAATTGAAAGACCCGTTGCATGAAGGCCGGCCCATTGTCCCGCAGGTCCTCGAAGAAAAAAACGCCCACATGCGGAAAAGCCGCCAGGAATGCTGATACCTGGGCCGAGTACATGCCCATGGCCACATGGTGCCACATGAAATCCCAGCCAGCTTCCCTACGCTCCTGCTCTTGCGCCAGCGCCTCGCGGAAACCGAGCTGCTCATGGGTGTCCTTCACAAAGTGCATGTACGAGGACCACGCACGTTCCACTGGATCGCGAAGCACGATGCCAATGCGCACATCGCTCCCCAAGTATTGCGTGATCCTGGGGATGGCCACCTTGTGATGGTAGAGGTAGCCTGTCCCCACCTCCACCGGCATTGAGCGGCCATTACCGGTGTACATCGCGGCGTAGGCCTCAGCCGATGTTACCACGGTGGATGGATCGCGCTGCATGGGATAGGGCAACCGCCCACCGCCCATGCATTCATGATCGAAAAAGAAGGTCTCCTTCCGTGGGACCGCCACTTGGGGATGTGCCCTAAGGACATGTTCCAACGTTGTGGTGCCGGCCTTGGCCGTGCCCACGAAAAGGCATTTGGGCAATTTCGGCTCCATGTTACCTGCACCAATTCCCAAGGTCACGCCGGATCGATCCGGCCAACCGCTGCACATCGTCGCGGTAATATTCGTTCAATTGTTGCCGAGCGGCTTCCGGCATCGGTGGTCGTTCCAGGGCCTGCTGCAGCATGCGGTCGCGCTGCGCCCGCACCTTGTTGCGCCATGCTTTGGGAAGCACATGCGACAATGACCGGGCCAAGGGGTTCCTACGGATCTGCCGGACAAGCCATTTGTTCTTCGGAACGCCGCCAGGATTGGAGCGCACCTCTTCCACAGTGATCCGTTGCAGGCCAGCGTGGTCGCATATATCATCGAAGGTGCCCTGAAGGTCCTTCAGGTCTTCGAGCAAATACACCTTGAACTGGGGGAACGCCGCTTGAAAGGCGCTCACTGCATCCGCATACAAGCCGTAGCCGAGGTAATCGAAACCCCAGCGTTGCCGCTTGCGGCGTTCCACCGTGCGCGGCGCGATGGCCTCCTCGAAGGAAAGGTCCTCATGGCCGTTGCGCACCAGGTAGAGCCAATGGCTGTACGCCCTTTCCACGGGATCGCGCAGGACGGCGGAAATGCTGAGCCCTGCGGCCGCCTGGCCATAGGTGGCCAGCAAATGCGGGATGGCGACCTGATGCCTGTACATGTACGACGTGGAGCAGTCCGCTGCACGCTTGCCCCCACCTGCTTCGCGGTAAAGCGCGGCGTATGCGCGTTCGCGCCAGACCAGCGTGCGCACAAAGGCCTTGTCGGTATAGGCCGGCCTTTCCCCTCCAAATGAAAAGTAGTGCGGCTCTTTTTTGGCCATGGGCAGGTAAACCTGCGGATGCCGCGCGAACTGATGGGCCAAGGTGGTGGTGCCGCTTTTCGCGGCGCCGACCAGGAAGATCCGTGGCAATCCCCGGGTATCAGTGTTTCGCTTGTCCATG
>JBIQMI010000119.1:0-9104 GCA_044463585.1 Cryomorphaceae bacterium | reverse complement strand
TTCCACGCGTCCGTCAGCGCTTTGCGGGCAGGTGGTGGGCGTTTGCTGCACTTCGGCGGCCAGGGCCTCGGGTGCGCTGATGGTGAATGTAGTGGACAATTCGGCGCAGGCTCCCACGGGCCCGGTCTTCAGCATGTAGCTGCCGGCCGGTGCATCAAAAACCTGCTGCGTGCCGTTGCCCGCGGGCCCGGTCACCTCCAGCACGTTGCCGGCGGCATCGGTCCAGGTGATCTGCACGGGGTCGCCGTTCACCAGCACGTTGGCGGAACCGTTGCCACCATGGCAGGCGGCATCCTCGGTAGCGAAGGGCATGGGCGCGGTACCGTTCAGCATGAAGCGCGGCTGGCCGGCATCATCATCGGCGTTGATGTGGAAGCTGTAGCCCGCGCCATCGGCAAGGCTGGTCACGGTACCGGTCTGCAGGTCCACCAGGCTCAGGCAGCCCAGGGCCTGCATGCCGCTCATGGCCGCGGTGATGGTGTAGGTTCCGCTCACGTCAACGTCGACCAGCACGGGGATCTGTATCGCGCTGTCGTAGCTGCCGAAGAAATCGATGGCGAGCTGGTGCCCGTCGGTGCTGCGCACCCCGATCTGCGGTGCGCCGATGGTCTTGAAGGTCATCTTCAGGGCATCGTTGCCGCCATAGGCGGGCGTACCGTCGGCGAACACGATCGTGGTCACGTCGCTGTAGGTGTTGAGGCTGCTGGCGATCTCCAGTTCAAGGATGGGCAGCACGGGTGTTTGCGAGCCGCCGAAGGTGCCCCCGGCATGCTGGTTCACTTTTGCCGATTCACCCACGGTGGTGGCCACATCGGGGCCGTTGGCCTTCATCCAGAAGCCTTGGCTGCTTTGGATCTTCCCGTTCACCGTTCCTTGGCCCAGGCCACCCGACCAGGCCTTGTTGTTGCCGGCCACGGGGTCGAAGATCCAGTAGGCGTTCTGCACATCGCTGCCGCGGCTGATGCCGGTGAAGTTGATCGGGCTGGGCAGCGGATTGCTCACCAGGTTCCAGCCGTCAGCGCTTGCGTCGCCGCTGCTGCTGAAGCTCAGGGGCAGTGCCAACGGGCTGTGCGCGATGTGCGGCGCGCCGGTAACGTCCACGGTGAAGGCCGTGGTGGTGGTGAGGTTATCGCCGCTCCAGGCCATGAAGCCTTGGCCCAAGGAGAGCGGTTGAAGGTTGCTTGTGGCGCCCACCATGCCCGCGTTGGCATCGCTGGAAAGCACGGTTTCATCGTACCAGCGGATGCTGGGCCACAGGATGCCGCTGCCCACGGGGCTGTAGAAGTTGGGGTAGTGCGAACCGGGGAAACCTGCCGTGTAGAAGTCGTCCTTCCAGTTCTGCACGGTCTGGCCCGCCACGGGGCTGCCCAGCATGCGCCAATTGGTACGGCCTGCAGGAATGTAGCGTTGCACGGTGAGGTCGCCCAAATAATCAGCGCCGCTGCCCACGGGCCCCAAGCGGCCGGTGCCCGTTGCGGTGCTGGTAAGGGTAACGTTGCCCATGCTGGCATCGAAGGTGCCGTCCTGCAGCAGCAGGGTGCCGCGGATCTTGATGGTGGCATCGGTAAGGCTGCCGGCCGGTGTGTTCACGGTAAGGTCCCAGAGGTCGAGGGTGCCGCCGTTGCTTTCCAGGATCGTGGCATCGGTGCCCAGCAGCGCCAACGTGCTCAGGTCCTGTGCCACCAGGGTGCCATCGAAGATGGCCTCATCGCCGTTCACGTTCAGCTGATTGCCGGCGTTCAGGGTCAGCGTTCCTCCGGTTTCCACCGAAAGGTTCTTCACGTCGGTGGTGCTGGTGTTCACCACCGCATGGCCGTTCTGCACGACCATGCTGGCGTACGGGGTGAATACCGCCGGGCCGGCCACGCCCACGGGCACTATGTCCCAGATCGGGTCGGAGACATTGCCGGAGGTTTGGCTGTAATAGATCAGCTCACAGCTGCCCGGCACAGGCTGGAAGCCGGGCATGCCAGGGTCATCGTCCGTGCCATTGATGAGGAAGGGTTGGTAAGGCACCAGACCTGCCGAAATACCCATGATCTGGCCCGGTGGAGATGCCGGGGCCGTACCGCCGAACTGGCTCGGCACCTGGCTCGCATAGCCGGGTTCAGTGGTCGCCGTGGCGCTTACAACCGGGCTGGTGGTGCCGTACCAGTTGCACTCGAAGTTAGCACCGCTTACCGCGCTGCTCGGCGTGCCTTGGAAGCTGACATCGGCGTACCAGTTGCCAGTGATGCTGTTCCCGCCCACGGTCAACCCTGTGATGTCCGGCGTTCCGCCCAGGTCGAAGTTGAACAGCACGCCCATGGTGAAGTTGTCGCGGATGAAATTGTTCGTGATGGCCGTGCCTGTGACGGTGTTGCCCAATTGGAAGCCCGTGCGGTTCGCCTCAATGATCGAATTGGTAACGGAAACGTTCTGCCGGTTGTTGATGTAGACCCCATTGCGATGGCCTGTGACCCGCACGTTGTTCACGCTGGCGCTGTTGCCATTGAATTGCACGCCTTGCGTTTTCGGGCTTGCCTGCCACTGTGCCGTGCTGGTGCCATAATCGCGGGTGCTGGTAAGGTTCTCAACGGTAGCGTTGGCACCGATGCCCAATGCGGGCAACGTGGTGCCATAGAGGCCCCTGAGGACGGTGAGGTCGCGATCATGGCCACGCAGGGTGATCGCCTTGTCCACGTTCACGTCCTCGTTGTAGGTGCCATTGTTCACATGAACGATATCGCCGGTTACCGAGGCATCAATCCCGCGCTGCACGGAACCGGCCGTGTTGGGCGCCACGAAACTGTTTTCCGTAACGAACACTTCGCCCGGCACAAAGCTCACCTTGCCCAATGCGAGCAAGTCCACTTTGTGATCGATCAGGTCTTCAATGGTAAAGCCCGTGGCCGTGGTGGCCGTGGCACCGTTGAATTGCACCTGTGTGGCATCGATGTCGGCGGCGGGCACAGTGGAGCCGTTGCTTTCCAGCTTGATGTAACGCAGGGCATTCCCGGTCAGGTCCACGTCCGTCCCGCTGAAATTGGCGCTGGCCTTGGCACCGGTCACGCGTAGGTTGATACCGCCATCGGCCACATTCACCGTGGTGCTGCCCACCACGTCCACCTGCACCGTGGCCGCAGCATTGGTGTTGAGCTGGTTGTCCTTTACATAAATGCCAGTGGTGGCATTCACAATGTCCACATCCTTTACGATGGCATGTGTGCTGCGCGTTTGGTTCGGGCTGGGCGGGTAGGCATCGTAGTTGTTCACGAACACGCCGGTTTCACAATCGGTGATGGTGCCACCCTCAATGGTCACGCCTGCAGCGCAGTTGGAGCCCCACAGCATAATGCCGTTCTGCGCATCGGTCACATTGTTGTTCAATATCGTTACCGATGTGGTGGGGTCCAGTACGCCAACAAAGATCCCCGTGTTGGTGGTGGCCCCCGGGTAGGTCAGCAATTCGTTGTTCGAAATGATGAAGGGTGTTGCCGTGGTGTATTGCACATTATGGAAAATGCCGAGCCGGTACGAGGTGATCCTATTGCCGCTGATCTGCGGTCCTGGAATTGCGCTCGGGTTGATCTGGTTGCCTGTTTGGATGCCGATCCTTACTTGCTCCAAGGTATTGTCAACCACATCGCCATAGAAGTTGTACTGCAGAATGATCGCAGGCCCCGAGGTGGTGCTGTACACGTTCGAGATCAGGTTGTTGCGCACGGTGCTGCCGGATAGCGAACCGCTGCCGGTGTAGTGCGCGAGGTCGATGCCAACGTAGGGGAAGTTGCGGATCACGTTGAATGCGATGTCCAGGTCCTGGTTGCCCAAATAGCTACCGATCCCTTCGATCGCATCCATGTCGGCGCCGTTGAAGACCACGCCGCTGGTAAGGTCCGGGTTATCACCGTCGATGGTGAAACCGTTGATCTTCGTGCCGCTGGCCGCATGATCATCCAGGTAGATCACGGGCATGGAACCGGCGCTGCTTGGGTTTGGATCAGAGGTGGCCGGATAAAGGATCGTTTCGGCACCGGTACGCGTGTTCGGGTCCGCGTTGTATTGTACACCGCGCAGGTCCACGGGTTTGTCCACTACCAGGTCCTGGACATACACACCGGCGTCCACCAGGATGGTGTCGCCTGCACTGGCCTGTGCGATCGCATGGGCAATGGTGGCAAAGGGACAATCGGCTGTGCCGGAATTGCTGTCGCTTCCAATGGCCGTGGTGTACACATCACCGGTGAGGTCGGAGTCGTTCACGTACCAAACATTGCCGGTATGTGCCGTGCAACCCTCCACCACCACTTGAATGGCCAATTGCGTCAACGGAGCACCGCTGTACGCACTTTCCAAGCGGAAGCGGAGCTCATACACGCCGGGCACATCCGGGTCAAAGGAGGCCGCACCCGGGAAGAGGTTGGTCCAGAACGCGGATGCCGGGTTCTCGGCGGCCTGGAAGGTGCTGGTGGCGCCGCCGCCTTGCGCGATGATCGCGGCGCTGAGGTCCACTGTTTCCCACACGGGTGTGGTGCCGGGATCAAAATCGGCGTCCATGTAAACGGTCACATCATTGAAGGTGAAGCTGCCGAGGTCGATCGCGCCCAGGATGTTCCAGCGCGCCAGCACCGGGTGGGGCGTGGGATTGCTGCCATCGGTTGGGCTGTGGCCCACCGTGGTGGTGTACACATGGCCGGTGGGCACGATCGGCCCTACGTAACGGAGGTAGGCGCCCAAGGCCACGTCGATGTTGCGGCAGTCCTCGCTAATGGCCATGTTCTGGTCGGGGATGCCGCTGCCCACGGTAATTGGCATCGGGGCCGCTGTGTTGTAGGTAATGGTGGCCGGGCAGTAGGTGCAGCTGCCGTCGTCGGGGCTGGCACTAGGCACATAGTTATCGGCCACGGGATCGGTGCAGCCGGGTCCCTCCACCACCACCTGTACCGCGAAGTTGGTCAGTTCCTCGCCGGAATAGGTCGACTCCACCCTGACCCGCAGGTCGTAGATACCCGGTACATCGGCATCGAAATTGGCGGCATTAGGGAACAAGGTGGCCCAGAATGGTGAAGCGGGGTTTTCAGCGGCCTGGAAGATGCTGGTGGCACCGTCACCAGCTGCGATCATGAGTGCGCTGAGGTCCTTGGTCTCCCATACAGGTGTTGCCCCGGGATCGAAATCGGCGTCCATGTACACGGTCACGTCATTGAAGGTGAAGCTGCCCAGGTCGATGGCGCCCAGGATGTTCCAGCGCGCCAGCACCGGATGGGGCGTGGGATTGCTGCCATCGGTTGGGCTGTGGCCCACCGTGGTGGTGTACACATGGCCGGTGGGCACGATCGGCCCTACGTAACGGAGGTAGGCGCCCAAGGCCACGTCGATGTTGCGGCAGTCCTGGCTCACGGCCATGTGCTGGTCGGGAATGCCGCTGCCCACGGTAATGGGCATGGGGGCCGGTGTGTTGTAGGTGATGGTGGCCGGGCAGTAGGTGCAAGTGCCGTCGTCCGGGCTGGCGGATGCATTGTAGTTATCGGCCAAGGGATCGGTGCAGCCGGGTCCGCCAACGGACACGCGAATGGCCAAATTCGCCAATTCAACGCCGGACTGGGTACCAACAACGCGGATGCGCAGGTCGTAAACCCCCTCCACATCCGGATCGAAATTGGCGGCATTGGGGAACATGTTGGCCCATAAAGGCATGGCCGGGTTTTCGGCGGCCTGCCAGCGGCTGGTGTCGCCTCCACCGCTTGATATAAGGGATTGGCTCAGGTTGTAGGTCTCCCATACAGGTGTTGCCCCGGGATCAAAATCGGCGTCCAAGTACACGGTCACATCATTGAAGGTGAAGTTGCCCAGATCGATCGCGCCCAGGATATTCCAACGTGCATAGGTTGGATGCGGCGTGGGATCGCTCGTGCCCATTGGGCTGTGGCCAACAGTAGTGCTGTACACGTTGCCGGAAGGCACAATGGGTCCCACATAACGCAGGAACGCGCCCAAGGCCAGATCGATCCCACGGCAGTCCTGGCTCACGGCCATGTGCTGGTCGGGGATGCCGCTGCCCACGGTAATGGGCATCGGGGCCGGCGTGTTGTAGGTATTGGTGGCGGTGCAATAGGTGCAGCTGCCATCATTCGGGCCTGCCAAGGGGTCGTAGTTGTCGGCCAAGGGATCGTTGCAGCCCGGTGCCTGCACGTTCACCTGTATGGCGTGGCTCCAGAGGTCGGTGCCGGTGGTGGGCGATTGGATGCGGACGCGCAGGTCGTAAACGCCGGGCACGTTCGGGTTAAAGGTCACGCCGGGGAAGATCATCCACCAGAAGGGCGCTTTCAAGTTCTGGGCCTGCTGCTGGATATGCGAGTTCTGCTGACCTTGCTGGGCTGCGAAGTTGCTGATGTCGAACACTTGGTAGACCGGCGTAGTGCCGGGGTCGAAATCAATATCCATGTACACCCGCACATCAGTGAAATCATAAGTGCCCAGGTCGACGCTCACAAGGAAGTTCCAACGTGCATTGTTCACGTCCGGTGTGGGGTTGCTGGATGAAGTAGGACTGTAACCGGTGGTGGTGTTGTACACGTTGCCGACCGGGACAATAGGGCCTACAAAACGCTCGTAGGCGTTCAGCGCGATTTTGAAACCATGGCAATCCGTGGCCACCGCCATGTTCTGGTCCGGAAGCCCACTGCCAATGGTGATGGGGGTAGGGCTGGGCACGTTGTAGCTGTACGCCGGTTGGCAATAGGTGCAGGTACCATTGTCGGGGATTGCACCAGGCACATAGTTATTGGCCAAGGGATCGGTGCAGCCGGTGCTTGAAGTGGTTGCTGAAATGGTGTTGCTGTTGGTTGCGCTGGAACATCCACCGGTTGACCGCACACGGTAGTAGTAGGTGGTGCCTTGGGCAAGGCCTGTTACGCCATGCGAGGTGGCGTTGCCTACCGGAAGGTTCTCGTAGCCGGGCAGGAAGGAGGGAGTGTTGGGCAGGCCGTAGTCGATGCTGGCATCGTCGAACGCAAGATTACCGTTCACCTTGATATAGGTGAACCTGACTTGAATGATCCCATCATTATGGTCAACGGTGTAATTTGCAGTACCTGCGTAATTGTTTGGGATATTGATCAATGTTCCCAACTCGGCCCAACCCGTTCCATTATAGCCTTCAATTACCAATTTGCTCGCGCTGCCATTGGTCGATTGCCCTTTGTACCAAAAGCCGATGTTCGTGATGGCAGCAGGGTATATCGGACTCATCAACCAATCGTTTGAGTCGTCGAATCTCAGGCTGGGGCTGGCAGCGCCGAAGTTTCCTGTGGAAGTATAATCAGTTCCCAGCCCGTTTTGGCTCCATCCGGAAGGTAAATTGCCGCGACCACCCGGGAAGCCGGTGGACTCGTTGTTCATGATGCCGGGCACGCTAAATGTGGCACTCGTGCTTACATCGAGAAAATAGCCCGTTGCGCCATGCACGGCATTCCAGTTGGCGGTAAACCCGTTCCCCGAGGTTCCTGTGGCCGCAACGGCCACCGGTGCCGCCGGTGTTTCGTCATCCACAATGGCAAGCGTGTGCGCGTTGTTGCTACCGATCACTGGCGTGCCTTGCCCACCGCTTACATTGGTAATGGTGAATGTGACGTTGTCGTCACCATCGCAGTCGCTATTGTCCAGAAGGGTTACCACCAAGTTCTCGTCGGCACTGCTCCCCGCCGGAAAGGTTACCGTGCTGCTGCCCAGCGAGTAGCGGCCCGAAGCGCCGCTGGCGCTGATGCTGACGCTGGTGCTGTTGGTGGCATCGGGGTTGGTAATGGCCAAGGCGATGTTGGTGCTGCCAGCTCCTTCGCTCGCGCTGCTGCCCGTGGAAACGAAGGCCACTGAAGTATTGGGAAGGCCGGGCACACCGGTCAATAACACGTCATCAATGCGGAAATCGAGCCCGCTCGGTGAAGAATTTGTCCAGCGAAGGCGCAGGTTGGCTGTTGCCGGAATGATGCCACCGTCTATTTCGACCCGTCGCCAACTGACTGTGCCGGTGCCGGTGGCCTGTGCCGGGAATGTAAGTGGGAAGTAGTTGGTGCCGTCCGTGCTGTACTCCACATGCAGCTCAGTCATATCGGAGGCGTTGGTGGACTTACGTGCGCCAAAGCTGAGCTTTAGGTCGTTATACCCGATGGTGTTGATCCCGGCAATTTGGAAATATCGTGTGCCCGAAACGGCGAAAAACACATTTCGACCTCCCGAAGATCCAGTGTACCCACTTGATGTTGTGGTAGTTCGTGTGTCTGCGGTACCGGTGAAGGTGTACGTACCAGAGTTCTGGAAGGTATTGGCGGTGATTGACAGGTCACCACTCCCACCCCCCATATTCTCCGAGAAGATGACGGTTTGTGCATGGGCACCGGAGCTGCCGGCCAAAATTGCCGCCAAGGCCACGGCCGGGCCAACAAGGCTGCGAAGCGTAAAGATCTTCTTCATTCGGGGATGAATTTTTATTGTGGGGCGGTCCTATGGAACAGGCTGATTTTCTGGTTGAAGAGGCGAATGTAAGCGAAGACCGGGATCGTGAAACCCGCCGGCACGGCCCCTACAATTCACACCACCACCTGCATGCGCACCACCTTCCCGCAGCGGAACCGGTACACATGCCGGATCAGGCCGTTGCTGATCAACTGCCCGTTCAAGGCATATACTTTCCGCAAGAGCGAGATCACCAGGTCGCCGTGCTGGTCCGGTTGGCAGTGCACCACCTCGTACTCATGCCGCTGCAGGCCGAGGAGCCTTTTCCAATACGCGATCGTTGCGTCGCGCCCCACCAGCATGGTGCCTTCCAGTTGGTCCGGCCATTCCACATCGTTGGCCAAGATCCCGGCAGCCAACTCCAGGTCGCCGCTATTGAAGGCGGCATAGCTGTCGCGAAGGGCGCGTTCGTTGGGGTGCATGGTACATTGGTTTTGGTGTGGGGTGGCCCTGTTCGGGAACTGACGGCTGCGGATGGTCCTTGGTTGCCGGGTTTGATGGACGCCCAAAGCGTTTAATTTCGCGCACCTTCTGCGAGCCGGGTGCCCGTTTGCTGGAACAACCCGTGCGGCCTCATAGTTCAACGGATAGAATAGGAGTTTCCTAAACTC
>JBIQMI010000118.1:0-9139 GCA_044463585.1 Cryomorphaceae bacterium | reverse complement strand
AAGCCCCGTCAATACTCAAAATTAATTTTCGGTCTCGTGAGTTGGACAAGTCAGGGGGTTCGAATCCCTACGGGTCCACTGAATGAAAGAAGCCCTTCGGCGATGCTGAAGGGCTTCTTTCGTTAAGCGCCAACCTGTTGTGTGGCTTCGGAGGCCGGTGCCTAGAAAAGGTCCTTTACCTCAATGAAGTTGAATCGCATGGGGAACAGGCTTTGGTAATCCTTTCCGGTCTCGGCCATTTCCTCATCGCCTGTTTCAAAGTGCCAGTTCACCTGCACTTCCTTGCCGCGTTCGCCTGCTTCGCTCAGCCGCTCGAAGATCTGGTAGAAATGCTTGCTGCTGCTGGTGTCCAGGTAGTCCAGCTTCACGTTCACCACCGTGCGGTTATGCGGTGCGCGCAGGTAATCCTCGATCCATCTGTGCACCCGCTCATAAAACTGTTCACTGTTCGCGGGCAATGATCGGCCGGTGAAGCCGATGGTGCCCTGCTCAAGGTCCACTTCCACCTCGGGCGAGGTGGAAGTACGGCCGATATGCATGTGTTTTAGCGCCATGTCCACTGCTGTCAGTGGCCAAAGTAGCGCCATATATGTGGACAGGGCCGGGCGTTGGCGCCCCAGCTGTGAACATGTCCACGTTAATTTCTACTTCGATGGAAAGGCGCTGGCGATCTGCGCGTCGCTCGGCAGAATGATCTGGGTGTCGTTCACCTTGCGTGCCCAGAACATGTACTTGCCGGTGCCGCGGCAGGCGTACGCGCCCAGCGTATCACCCGCGGCCAAGGCCCGCACCGGGAAGGTGCGCCAGGTGCCGTTGCTTTCTTCCACCGCCACTTTTACCTCCAGCATCTCGGCGCAAATGTTGCGGAAATTCACTTGGTACACCGTGCTATGGTCGCGCTTGTAGCCGGTGTAGATCTCACATTTATCACAGGGCTGGCCCCAGGATGAGCTGCTTTTCACCAAGCAGTCAGCATAGGTCTGGTCCTGCGCTTTGGCAAGCCCCGTGAGCATCAGGGCCCAAATAAGAGCAATGGCTGTCCGCATTATTTGCAGCGGTTGTTGGTAAGGATGATCTTGGCCTCGGCGTTGCCCATTTTCCGGCTGGCTTGCCAATCTTGGCAGGCCCCTTGCGCATCGCCCAGTGATTTTTTCGCCCAACCACGGTTGTTGAACGCTTCCTGGTTGCGCGGATCCAGCGCGATCACGCGATCGAAGTCCTGCACGGCCAACTCGGGCTTGCCCCATTTGGCGTAGGCACTACCACGGCTGGTGTAGGCCCACATATGGTCCGGCTTGCGCTGGATCACCGCCGAGAAGTCCGCGACGGCCTCGGGGTACTCGCGCTGCAGGCTGTGGCAGAATCCGCGTTGCAGGTAGGCGTTGAGGTGGTCCGGGTCATCGTGCAGCACTTGGGTGAACAGGCCGATCGCCTCGGCGTATTGACCGGAGTTGTAGGCCTTTACACCGCGTTGGAAGGTGGCGTCCGCGTTGGATGCCGATGTGTTGTGCGCCAGGTCTTGGGCCAAGGTCGCCGTGGACAACACGGCCAATGCCGCAGTGAATAGGAGCGTTTTCATGTTGACGGCTCATACGCGTGGCCATGCGGCGAGGTTTCGTGGCGTCCAGGCGCCGTAACCAATGGCGGCCGTCACGCGTAGCAGCGGGAAACACCTTGAACGATGAACAAGCCGAACAATACTGTGGCCGTGCGGACCTTGGTGATGGCAGGCATATTGGCGGTAGGCCTTGCGGCCGCCATGCTGGCCAAAGGATTGATCTCCACGAGCATTCTCGCGTCGTGAGCCTGATGAGCGCAAGCATTTCAGGCCCGTTGCACCGGGCCGGGCTGTTCCTGGCCCTTTTCGCCGTTTCGGCCATGGCCATGGCCCAAGGGAAATTCACCATCAATGGCCGCTTGAAAGTGGAAGGGGCCGGACTGGATGGTTGCCGCATGGTCGTGTTGAAGGACGGGCAGAAGCACCGCACCATTACCTCCGACCTCAACCGGTTTTCCTTGGAACTTGAGCTCAATAGCAGCTATATCCTTTCGTTTGAAAAGGACGGTTTCGTCACGAAGAAGCTTTCCTTCGACACAAAGGTCCCTACCGGGGCTTCGCCCACGGGCTTCACGCCTTTCGATTTCGTCGTTTCGTTGTTCAAGCAGTACGATGGCGTGAATACGGTGGTCTTCAACCAACCGGTAGGCATCATTCGATATGACCAGGCCCTCGGCGATTTCGACTACGATACGGACTACACCAAGAGCATACAAAGCGCCTTGGAAGCAGCCCAGGCCGCAGTTGACCAGAAGCAGAAGGAAGAATCGAGGCAGCAGGCGGATGAGCTGAAGCGCAAGGAGCAGGAGGCAAAGGCCCAGGCCAAGTTGCAGGCCAAGCAGGCCAAGGAAGAAGCGGCCCAAGCCAAGGCCCGGCAAAAGCAGGAAGCGGCCCAGCCCCAGGTTGAGGCCGAACGGCCTGCTCCGCCGCCGCCACCTGCCCCCAAGCAGGAACCACCGATGCCCCCCGCGCCAGTTGCCAAGCCAGCGCCTGTACGGGCCTCAGCCCCCAGGACCGCGAATGCGCTGCCAGCAGCCCCCAGCACTGGCAGCGACACAAGGCCCTCATCAAACCCGCGAGCGGGCATGGACCCCAGCACCGTGCAGGCGGCCATACCGCGAACGGCCAGCGAACCGCGGCCCAAGTTCGATCAGCCGCCGGTGCATGTGATCCGGCGCCATGATGTGATCGTGCAGCCGGACCAGGTCGTTACGATCGTGCGAGTTGAGCGTGACGGCCAAACCAATGAGTACCGGCGTGTTTCCCGCAAGTACAGCGGTGTTTTCTATTTCAAGGACGGTGCAAGTTGCTCGCAGCTCATTTACGAGCAGGAAGCCTTGGCGGAAAACTAGCATCACCAGGCCGCCACCAACCGCATTCCGAGACCTTTACCGGTTGCCCGGTCGCTGAAGAAGCCGAGCAGGTTCGGGGTAAGCAACTCGAAGTTGAGACCGTGCCCCATCCATGCGGAGATCCCCAGGATGGCTTGCACCCCACCGAAGCCGCCGGCCGCAATTCCACCGTCAACGGCAACGGCATCCGATAGCTGGAAACGCCGTTGCGCGGTGGCATAGGGCAGGAAACCCGGCATGAAACGGTGCTGGGCGGTAATGCGGTAATCGTATATGGTTTCACCCGTCCTCGTTACATGTGAACGGCCAAATCCCAAGGCGGCGGAAACCTGGGCGGGCAGCCAATTTGAAACCGGGGCAGGCCGGTAGCCGAAGCCGAGGCTGTCCTGTAGCGCATGCTCGTTCAGAACCAGATCGTCGAGGTCCAAGATGCCTTTCATTTCAAAGCCCTCGAAGCGGATCACAGTGTCCTTTTCCATGGTAAGCGAGTTTGCGCTCCACGCGATAAAGCCCAGGTCGCGGACCTCAATGGAAATGGTTGCCGCGCTGCCCAGCAGGTGGATTCCCCGGTTCCATCCCGCATTGACCACACCGCCGAATCCGCGCGGAAGGCTGGTTCGTGCCGTGTCGCTCCGCCGGTAGGTGCCGTCCAGCCCAAGTTCCAGGTACTCGCCTGCCGGTGCCGTATAGAGCGACGCGTTGCGGATGTTGCCGTGATCCAGTTGCCAGCCGGCCACCAGTCCCAATTCGATATACGGGCCCGCAATGCCTCTGGCCACACCGAAGGCAAAAGTTTGGTATACCTGCCTGCTGAACCGCCCGGGCCCGAGCTCAGCGATCCTGCCCTCGAAAGGTTTGTTCCCGAAGAAGCTGGCCTGGAAGGCATCGCGATTGAACTCCACGCCCAATTGGTCGCGGTGGCCGGCACTGATCCGGGGCCAAAGCGACGGCCGGCCAAAGAGCGATGCGCGCCAAGTGTAGGCCAGTTCCAATCCCAGTGCGTATCCGCCGCGGTTCGCGTTGCGGAGCCGGTCCAGTGTACGTTGCCGCAATTCCCGGTCCACGTGGCCGCCCACGTACATGGCTGAAACGAGACCATTTTCAATGGCCGTGGATTGGTAAGCACCGAAGGCGCTGAACTGGATCTTGTGGTGCGGCCCGTTCCCGGGTGTTCCAGTGGTATCGCTCTGCGCCGTGAGCAACAATGGCGCGCAACAGGCCGCCACGCAGAGGAACCTAATCATTGCCGTTGACCACGAAGTTTGCGTCCATTGTCACTTTCACGTCCATGCGGTAGCGGTCCAGCAATTGCACATGGTTTTGTTGGTCGGCCGTATTGAACGTGGCTACCACGCTGAGCTTTCCCATTTGCTGCAGCAGGTTCATTTGTCCGGGCGTTACCTCGAAATCCAGCCTTGAATGGGAGGGCTGTGCAACGAAGCCATCGTTGCCCAGGCTGCCCGCGGGGATGGTGCCGCCCGGTGCCAGGAATTCCAAATCTTCGCCGGCACTGTTGGCCACGGCCAATTGAATTTGTGCACTGAAGGGGAAACCATTCGTGGCGAACAGATGGAGCGTTCCGCCCCGCCATGCATGCGCCTCGGCCGTACCGGGCAGGTCAATGTCCAATGCTTTGCGCAGGACAAGGCCCGTGGCGATCAACCGCAGGGGGATGTCCACTTTCAACTCTACGTCGATCCTGCTGTCGTGGTACAGGAAGTCGTGGTTGTTGCTGATGTTTCCTAGCGGATTCAATGTCAGGTCCAAGGCATAGCCGATCTGGTCGGGCAGGTTCTCCACGAATTGATCGATGTTGCTGTTGGCCTGGTTGAGCACATAGGTGTTCAGTGCGGAATGGAACCCGTTGCCCAGGTCCAACGCCCGATCAATGTTCAGTGGGGCATTCGTGACCGGTGCGGCGAGCTCGACCGTGTTGCCGGTGGTGCTATTGGTGGACCGCAGGTATTGGATCCGCGCCTGGGCATCCACGCCAAGGCCATTCCTTACCAGCAGTGTGGCATTCACCGCATCGAGGTCCAGCAACCCACTGGTGTTCTTGAACAGGTCCAATTCGCTCACGGCCGGTTCCACCGTGATGTGCCTGGTGCCGAATGAACCGGTGGCATATTCGGGTACTATGCTATGGTAACTTACTGTGGCCAACAGGCTATCGTGCCCGGAAATGGTTATTGGACCGCCCCATGGTGCGCTTCGGTAATTCAATTGGGTGGCCAGTTCATTGGTGCTACTGAATCCTGGCCCCCTCAGGTCGAAGACATATCCGTTCAAAGGCCTGCTTTCCTGCACGGTTACGGGCGTGGCCGGGGTGCCTGGCGGAAGGGTGAGCTGCAGTTGAAGCGGTGTTCCGCCCAAGGTGGCCCCGGGCAATGAAAAGTTGCCCAGGATGATCCCGTTCATCATATTGGTGATGGCGAGGTTCACGGTGCCGGACCGCACGACAAGGCGGGTCAGGTGCAGTTCATCCAGGTCGAACCGGGTTACATCGTTGCTGGCGTCGAAGGTGGTTCCCGGTTGGAATTGGATCGGCCCGGCAAAGGGGAGGGCATAGGCGTACCGGAAGCTGGTGTCCGGTGCGGTCAACACGGTGTCCAGCGACAAGGTGAAGAGGTTGAACGTATGCAGAATGCTAACCCTCCCCGCGCCATCGGTGTGGATCATGCTATCCGCGATCAGGTCACCAATGCCGAGCGAGGCTTTTGCCACGGGTGCCACGAGGTCGATGTCCCATTTTGGGGGAGTGGGGTCCTTGCGGCATCCGGAAGTGCACAATGCCACGGCCAGTGCCATGGAGAGCAAGATCGGCAGGCGCTGTTGGTGCATCGGCGCAAGGTAGGCTTGTTGTGATATTGGCGGGTGCCGAGATGGCCAAAGCGTTAAATTTGCGGCAAAGGCGAAGGCCGGAATGTTGTTGTTGAAGCGCAGGATCCTTTTTCCTTGGTTGTTGAGCGCTGCAGTAATGCTGGGCATTTCGTATGCCTGGCACGGTATCGCCCTTACCGACATCGCGGACCTGCGCATCAGCCTTGGAACTTATTTCATATTTGCCACCGCGGCCTATTTGGCGATCGGTCTGGCTCTTACGCTCTTGATCCATTTCCTGCTTTTGCGTGAGATCATGTCCATGAAGACCGCGTTCCATGCCAAGACCATGCTGTGCGGTGCGCTGGGGGGCATTGTGGTTTTCCTGGTGATCTTGGCCTCGGGCCTTTCCTTTGCCAGCCATGGTGTGCAGCATGCCATTATCGATCTGGTATGGCAGATCGTTGAACAAGCGGTGGGCGGCCTGATGGTCGGCCTGGGGATCATGTATGACATGCATCGCACGTTCATGGAGGCCGAGCAGGCCCATTGATCACCCGCTGTACTTATCGCCCCACACTTGTTTAAGGTACGCTGCAAAAGCCTGCTCCCGCCGGTTATCGCCAGGGCGATAAAATGCCGTGCCGCTCAAATCCTCGGGCATGAACTCCTGATCGGAGAAATGGCCCGGCGCATCGTGGCTGTATTGGTATTCCCTTCCGTAGCCCAGCTCCTTCATCAGCTTGGTGGGTGCATTGCGCAAGTGCAGCGGCACCGCCTTGTCGCCGGTTTCCTTCACCGCTTGCTGGGCTTTGCCGATGGCCACGTAGCTGGCGTTGCTTTTCGGTGCGCAGGCCAAGTAGATGGCGCATTGGGAAAGCATGATCCGCCCTTCAGGCCAACCGACCATTTGCACGGCCTGCATGGTGGTGGTGGCGAGCAACAGCGCATTGGGGTCCGCATTTCCGATGTCCTCGCTGGCCAGGATCACCATGCGCCGCGCAATGAACAAAGGGTCTTCGCCTCCTTCCACCATGCGGGCCAGCCAATAGACCGCGGCATTCGGGTCGCTGCCGCGCATGCTTTTGATGAAAGCACTGACGATGTCGTAGTGCTGCTCGCCTTGTTTGTCGTATCGCGATGCATTTTCCTGTACCACCTGCTGCACAAGTTCATTGGTGATGGTCACCTCCGTGCTTCCATCGCGACCAGCGGAGGCTGCGCGCACGCAAAGCTCGAAGGTGTTCAACAGCCGGCGTGCATCGCCGCCACTGGCCCGCATAAGCGCACCAGTTTCCTTCAAGCTTATTTGGAATCCTGACAGTTCGGCATCTTGGTCCATCGCCCGGTGCAGTAGCCCCAACAAGTCTTTTTCCGTCAATGGCTTCAGCACATAGACCTGGCAGCGCGAAAGCAATGCGCCGATCACCTCGAACGATGGGTTTTCCGTAGTGGCGCCCACCAACGTGATCGTGCCTTTTTCCACGGCCCCAAGGAGCGAATCCTGCTGGGCCTTGCTGAACCGGTGGATCTCGTCGATGAAGAGGACGGCATTCCGCGAAAACAATCCGCTGCCTCCTGCTTTTTCGATCACTTCCCTTATTTCCTTCACTCCGCTGTTAATTGCACTTAGCGTATGGAACGGCCGGCCCAATTCGTCGGCGAACAGTCGTGCCATGGTGGTTTTTCCCACGCCTGGCGGGCCCCACAGGATCATGCTTGGGAGGATCTTGCCGGCAAGGGCTTTGCGCAGGATGCCGCCAGGGCCTACCAGATGCTCTTGGCCTACCACCTCTTCGAGGCTGTTGGGCCGCATCCGCTCGGCCAAAGGTGCAGATTCCATGGTCCGCAAAATTACCTCCATAACAAGAAGAGCCCCCGCTCGGCGGAGGCTCCTCTTGTTGTTGGTCCAAGCCTTACGGCCGGTACGAGATCTTGCCTGTTTCAGGCATGCCGTTGAGCGTGATGCGGTAGAAGAATAGTCCGCCGCTGGTGCTGCCCGGCTTCCATTCAATGGATTTGCGTTCGCCTTTGGCCACCCGGCCCTCGAATAGGGTGGAGACCACATGTCCGGCCAGGTCGGTGATGATCACCGTGGCTGCACCGTCCACGTTGCTCGTGAACGAGATTGCGGTTTCATGGCGGAAGGGGTTCGGGGCGATGGTCACATCGGAGACCGTCGGCGTTGCCCAAGCAGTGCTGCCACCGCCGGCATTGAAGGCCGCTTTCTTGTTCAGGATGTGGATGGTCTGGCTGCAGGTCTCTTCATTGCCGTCCACATCGCGGAAGGTCCAGTTGCGCATGATCGTCCAAGGTTCGGTGCTGATCGTAACATCGCTCCAGGTCCAGAAGATCACTTCAGGGCAGTTGGGGTCCTTACGTGTGATGGGCAGGCCGATAAGCTCTGGGTCGATATCCGCTTCGCTGTCCACCCATACCTCGGCCGGTCCGCAGCTGATCACGATGGGGGCCTCGCAATCGCTCTTGCATTCCAGCACCACGATCACTTGGGTAGCGGTACCAACGTTGCCGCAAGCATCCGTGGCCGTGTAGGTGCGGATCAAGGTGTAGCCTTCATCCTCCTGGTTGGGGACAATGGTTTCCTCGATTTCCACGGGCAGCGCGGTCTTGCAATCCTGGGCCCATACGTTCTTGGGCTTCATGGGCACTTCGTTACAAGCCACTACCTGGTCGGCCGGTATATTCATGAGCACTGGTGCCTTGGTATCCTGAACGAGGATGGTTTGCGTGCAGGTTTCCTCGTTGCCCTCCGTATCGCGGAAGGTCCAGTGACGCGTGATGGTGATCGGGCAACTACCGCTGAAGTCATCGTAGTAGTTAAAGTAGATCACCTCGGGACAGGTAGCTTCTTTGCGGAGGACAGGCATGCCGATGGTCCAGGGGTCGATGTCCTCCCCGCATTCAACGGTCACGTTCTTCGGTCCGCAGGAGATGATGATCGGCGTTTTGCAATCACCGCAATCGCCTGCGACCACAGTGGCCGTTGCCGTGCTAATGCAACCGTTGCTGCCCGTTACGGTCAAGGTGTAGATGCCTACTTCGCCCACGACCGGATCCTGGGCACTGCTGGTGAAGCCGTTGGGGCCGCTCCAGCTGTAGGTGCCGTTGCCCAATGCTTGCAACGTCATCGTGCCAGAGCTGCAATCCAACGTGCCGCCGATCGCTTGTGCGCCGGGAGCTGCGTTGTCCATTTCCACCACTGCCGTTGCAGTGCTAGTGCAGCCATTGCTTCCGGTCACGGTGAGGATGTAGCTGCCGGCCGCGTTCACGGTCGGGTTCTGCTCGGTGCTGGTGAAGCCGTTGGGGCCACTCCAGCTGTAGGTACCGTTGCCCGAGCCTTGCAGTTGGATGCTGGTCACGCTGCAGGTGAGGGTACCGCCGGTGGCTT
>JBIQMI010000117.1:0-9258 GCA_044463585.1 Cryomorphaceae bacterium | reverse complement strand
TTGGAGCATGAGCAAACCGCCGAAGGCGCACGCATCGACAGTACCATGTGCTTGGACCTGCTGAACATGGCCACCAGGCTCAAGAGCGACTCCATGCTGGCCATCAGCTACAACTGGATCGGCAGTTACATGGGCGAGAACGGCAAGGTGCACGAGGAGATCGAATTCTATTTCAAGGCCCTGCCGCTAGCTGAAAAGCACAACGACAAGCGAAGGATCAGCTCCATCTATTTCGACCTGGCCAGTGCCTATTACGCCTTGGGCAAAAGGCTGGAGGCCTACGACTTCATCGCCAAGGCAAAGGCCAATCTGCCCGATCCATCACTGTGCGGTTAGTGCGAACCTTAGGGCGGGCTCCCGAAAGGTGTTCGGGGCTGCATTTGGTACGCAGGCATTGCAAAACCCGCGAGCGTGCATACCTTACGGCACTCGTTCGCTACTCATCTCCTGGAACAAGGCACCGACCTCCGCTATATCCAGGCACTATTGGGCCATGCAAGCAGCAAGACCACCGAAGTATACACCCATGTCAGCACCCGTTGCCTTCAAGGTATCATTAATCCCATGGATGCCATGGAAGGTAATTAGCCATCCAGAAGGAAAGTTCGTCTTTCACCACTCCGTGGGCAATAAAGCGAGGATCAAACCAACCCGCTACTTCCGTGGATAAACGAAGATCGTCGTCAATCCAACGACGTGCTTACATTCAAGTTCAGTTTTCCAATTGGGCTTTAGTGCTGGGTTGACAGTTTTGTGCTCCGAAATCCCGCACGAACGCCAAGCGTGGGAACGTTGACCGCCACTAAATTACAGCCAACGCACCGCAATCGTACTATCCTAGTCTCAGAGGCTATCCAACCTAACTACATCTAGCTTGAACCAGAAACTCATCCTCCACATCCCCCATTCCTCCACGGTCATACCGTTTAAGGATGGCTTTGTGGTGGATGACACCTTCCTGGAACAAGAAATCCTGAAACTGACCGACTGGCACACGGAGGACCTTTTCCATTCGCCGGAGGACGAGATGATCACGGCCGGCTTTTCCAGGATCTTTTGCGATCCTGAGCGATTCGAGGATGATGCGCAGGAGGTGATGGCCCGGTGCGGCATGGGCGTGCTTTACGAAAGGAGCGATGCGGGCAGGCAGATGCGCGAGGTGACCCCGGAATTGCGGGAACGGATCCTTGCTGGCTATTACCGGCCGCATCATCAGCGCTTGGGCGATGCGGTGAACGGGCAGTTGGCGCGCTTCGGCAAAGCGTTGATCATCGATTGCCACTCCTACCCGGCCACGCCCTTTCGCCGCGACCTGGACCAAACCCCTGGCCGCCCGGATTTCAACATCGGCACCGATCCGTACCATACCCCACGGGAATTGGTGGAACGTGCCGAAGGCTTCTTCCACAAAGCCCGCTACACGCTGCGCGTGGATAAGCCCTACAGCGGCTGCATAGTGCCCATGGAACATTACCGGAAGGACAGGCGCGTGGCCAGCATCATGCTCGAGGTGAACCGGGCGCTTTATTTGAACGGCGCTACGAATGAGCGCTCGGCCGCATATGCCAGCATCAAGGAGGTGGTGGGTGGATTCCTTGGGCTGATGAGGCAGTGCCAGTGGTTGGCGGCGTAGGGCGCAGGCGCATTTGCGATGCACCGGGCAGGGCGGCATGATGCGGCCGATCGCTTTTAGGAATCACCGATTGCGCGGGATAGGGCCTGGCGGCGCTGACGCTCCTTGATCAACCGGATTAAATTTGTAATGCCCGCACAAGGGCGGGTATGCCGCCCTCCAACCCCGGAGCGCGGCCATTCCACGGCATGCCCTCCTGCCGCTTTCGACCATGGCACCCTGCTCGTTCCAGATCGTCCCGTTCCCGCTCGCGGCATCATACCGCAGAATGGCCCGCTCGGTGATGCTCCTCGCCGTACTGCCCTTCATTGCCATGGATACCAGTGCCCAGGCCATTTGCGAGAACATGCATTCTTTCTGTTCCGGCGTCAATTATGATTTTCCGAACAGCACCGGGAACAATACCGGGTACGCATCGGCGATCAATTCGTAATGCCTGAACGGCGTGGGTTCGCCCAATCCAGCGTGGTACTACCTGCAGGTGGACGCGCCGGGGGTCATTCAACTGGAGCTGTCGCAGACGACGGGGCCTTGGGGCATAGGCACCGCACTGGACCTGACTTTTGCGATGTGGGGGCCTTTTGTGTCCGTGGCCCAGGGTTGCTCGCTGATCACCGCGAAAACGCCGGCCATTCAATGCAGCAGGTACCAGCCCAACCAAACACCGGACAACTTCAGCACGGAATTCCTGGGGATCGGGGCACCAGGCGGCGACTGTGCCAGCTTGCGGCGTGGATGGCAACTGGGGTTGACGTGGTACAATTATCCCGCGCCGCCCAACAACCCCACTACCTGTTCAACACCCCCTGCGGCACAGGCGGGCGAGATCTATATTGTCCTGTTGACGAACTATTCCGGCCAACCGGGCTACATGCAGCTGCACCAGACCAATGCAGGCCAGCCAGGGTCGGGCACCACGGATTGCAGCGTGCTGCCCATTGAGCTGACTTCATTCACCGCGAGGTGCGAGGAGGCGTCCGTACGGATCCAATGGACCACCGCCACGGAAACCGATCTTTCGCATTACGATGTCCTTCGCTCATGGGACGGGCTAAACTGGGACGTGGCGGCCACGGTGTCGGCTGTTGGGCATTCGATCATGCACACTTCCTATGAGGTGCTCGACGATCGCCAAATGGGCATCACCTATTACCAATTGAGGTCCACCGATCTGGATGGCAGCGTTGAGCTGCACGGTGCCGTGCCGGTGCAATGCAAGGCCTCCTCTTCTTCCTGGCACTTGAACGCCGGGCCGCCGAACGACGCGGCATACATAACGATGTTTTCCAGGATGCCATACCGGGATGTGTTGCAGATCGTGGACGTGAGCGGCCGCGTGGTGGCCTCCCACGCTATTCAGGTGAATGAGGGGTCAAATACGCTGCTTTTGCCCACTGGCCTACTTTCCACGGGCATGTACTTTATCCGCTTGGCGGAAAACACCCTTGGGCTTGAGGCCTTGAAGATGGTGAAGTGACCACCGCATGAGGCTCCGGTTTTTGACAGCTCCGGTACCCTCACGTGCACCATTCCGCAGCGTTGCGGTGAATAACCCGCCTATTCGCCGCATATTTGCGGTGATTAACGAGATCATTCGCGGCATGGCGCCGTTCCCTGTGCATGGCTACCTACATCTATGAGCATCCGGGTTGGCCCACCTTTACTTGGGATGACCAGGCCATAACGGCCGCGTTGGGCGAGGTGCGCCTACTGCAAGGCAAGCTGCTCGGGCAAATGAGCGCCTTGGGCTTCATCGACCAACAGCAAACAACCTTGGGTGCTTTGACCTCGGATGTGGTGAAGTCGTCGGAGATCGAGGGTGAAATACTCAACTACGACCAGGTCCGGTCGTCGATCGCACGCCGTTTGGGCATTGCTACCGGTGGACTGGTGGCCAGCAGCCGCCATGTGGAGGGCGTTGTGGAAATGATGCTGGATGCCACCCAGCATTATAGAGCGCCCCTTACGGCCAGACGTCTGTTCGGCTGGCATGCCGCATTGTTCCCCACCGGCCACAGCGGCCCCTATCCGATCGACGTGGGCCGTTACCGCAGCGGTGAAATGCAGGTGGTGTCCGGTGCCATGGGGAAGGAAAAGGTGCATTTCCACGCGCTGCCGGCAGGGCGCTTAGAGAAGGAAATGGAACGGTTCATCGCGCAATTCAATTCGGATAACGGCCTGGACCAAGTGCTGAAAGCGGCCATCGCCCATTTCCATTTCATCATCATTCACCCGTTCGATGATGGCAACGGGCGGATCGCAAGGGCCTTGACCGATATGCTTTTGGCGCGCAGCGAAGGAAGCGGTGAACGATACTACAGCATGTCAGGACAGATCCTGGCCGAACGCAAACAGTATTATGCCGTGCTACAACGGGTGCAGCACAGTTCGGGCGACATCACGCCATGGCTGGAATGGTTCCTGGCATGCCTTAAATCCGCCCTTTTGAGTGAACAAGAGGCCATTCGTGCAGTGCTCGGAAAGGCGGAATTCTGGCGTTTGCACGCAGAAACCCCCATGAACGAGCGACAGCGCGTGATGTTGAACAAGCTGCTCGACCCCTTTAAGGGAAAGCTGACCACCTCGAAATGGGCGAAAATGACCAAGGTCTCCGCGGATACGGCCTTGCGCGACATCAATGACCTGGTGGAGAAGGGCCTGCTCCGCCGAACCGATGAAGGCGGCCGAAGCACCAACTACGTGTTGACCTGACGGCAATGCACGCAGCTGTCCTTGACCGGCAATGGTTTGTGGTCCGGGTGGCACTGCCCATGGGATGACGGGCAAGTTCCCGAGGAGCGGCTTACCGCTTCAAGTTCCCGGATCCAACTTTCAGCTTTGCCTCCTCACCCTTGCTCCAGCACACCACGCCCGATCACGATCCGCTGCACCTCGCTGGTGCCCTCGTAGATCCGTGCGATCCCGTACACAGCAGGTGGTAAAGGAGCAAAGCCCATGGCAAAGTGACCTCGACAATGATGTACGGAAAATCGGCGTACATTTGTACAAACGGTCACCTCATGACAACACCAACCCGATCCAACGCAAGGTTCGATGCCCGGCTAACGCTGGAGCAAAAGCGCCTATTCGAGCAGGCTGCTGCAGTTGGCGGGTTCAGGAACCTGACGGACTTCATTCTTCGCGCCGTGCAGGAAAAGGCTGAGGAACTGATCGCGGAAAACGAGCGGATCATTGCCTCGAAACGGGATAGTGAGGTGTTCTTCAGGGCGATCACCGGTGCTAAAAAGCCGAACAAGCGCCTTGCCGATGCCGCCCAAGCCTATCGGGATTACGTGACCGGATGAAATGGCTGACGGAGCTACTGGTGCCCAAGCATAACAAAGCGGGGTTTTCCTGTGGCAAGCCACTACTGGACGACTATTTCCACCGGCAAGCCGGGCAGGATATGAAGCGGAAGCTATCCGCATGTTTCGTGTGGGAAGATGCAACGAGCAGGCTGGTGAAGGGCTACTACACCCTGTCCAACGGCGGCGTGGACCCGCAATACATACCCGGATCTTTCCGCAAGAAGTTGCCACCCTCCTACACATCCGTGCCTACCACCCTCTTGGGCCGACTGGCCGTGGATTTGCGTTTCCAAGGATCTGGTGTGGGGCAGCTCTTGCTGATCGACGCGATGCGCCGAAGTTTCGAGGCTTCCGCCTCCATCGGCTCCTACGCAATGGTGGTGGACCCGATAGACGAAGATGCAAGCAAGTTCTACGCGAAATTCGGCTTCATCACCCTGCCTGACAGTGGCAAGATGTTCCTGCCGATGAGGACGATCGCCGACCTTTTCCGGTGAATCGTCACGCCGTTCCAATTTCCCGGTTTCAGCTTTCAACTTTCCGGTTTCAGCTTTCCAGTTTCGGCTTTGCCTCCTCACCCTTCCTTCAGCACGCTTCGCCCGATCACGATCCGCTGCACCTCGCTGGTGCCCTCGTAGATCTGGGTGATCTTGGCGTCGCGCATCAGGCGCTCCACATGGTACTCCTTCACGTAGCCGTAGCCTCCGTGCACCTGCACCGCCTCCACGGTGGTGCGCATGGCCACCTCGCTGGCGAAGAGCTTGGCCATGCTGCTGGCGCGGTCGTAGTCCAAGTGATTGTCCTTGAGCCAAGCGGCTTTGAGGCAAAGCAGGCGTGCCGCCTCGATCTCGGTGGCCATATCGGCCAGTTTGAAGGCGATGGCCTGGTGCTCGCTGATGGGCTTGCCGAAAGCCTTGCGCTCCTTGCTGTAGGCCAAGGCCAATTCGTAGGCGCCGCTGGCGATGCCCAAGGCCTGTGAGGCAATGCCGATACGCCCGCCGGCCAAGGTCTTCATGGCGAACTTGAAGCCGAAGCCGTCCTCGCCGATGCGGTTCGCCTTGGGCACTTTCACGTCCTGGAACATCAGGGTGTGGGTATCGCTGCCGCGGATGCCGAGCTTGTCCTCCTTGGGACCGACGGTAAATCCGGGCATGCCCTTTTCCACGATGAGGGTATTGATGCCCTTGTGGCCTTTTTCGGCGTGCGTTTGCGCCATGACCAAGTAGGTGCTGGCGGTGCCGCCGTTGGTGATCCAGTTCTTGGTGCCGTTGAGCAGGTAATGGTCGCCCATGTCGATGGCGGTGGTGCGCTGGCTGGTGGCATCGCTGCCCGCCTCGGGCTCGCTGAGGCAGAAGGCGCCGATCACCTCGCCATTGGCCAGGGGCACCAGGTATTTCTGCTTCTGCTCCTCGTTGCCGAATTCCTCGAGGCCCCAGCACACCAGGCTGTTGTTCACGCTCATCACCACGGAGCAGCTGGCGTCCACCTTGCTGATCTCTTCCATGGCCAGCACGTAGCTGATGGCGTCCATGCCGCCGCCGCCGTACTTGGGGTCCACCATCATGCCCAGGAAGCCGAGTTCGCCCAATTGACGGATCTCTTCCTTCGGGAAGCGCTGTTCGCGGTCACGCTCGATCACGCCGGGCTTCAATACGTTCTGGGCGAAATCGCGGGCGGCATCGCGCACGGCCTTTTGTTCCTCGCTGAGTTCAAAGTCGAGCCCGGGGGCGGTAATGGTTTCTGACATGGAAGCTATGGATAGGGCCGCGAAGATACGGGGATGGGCCTTTGGGGGAATGCCGAATGGCCGCATAAAACGCCCCGGCATTTGGCAAATTGGCGAATTGGCAATTTGCCAATTTCCAAGTCCACCTTTGCCGCATGGCCCTTCCGCGCGTGATCGGTGTAATGAGCGGCAGCTCGCTTGATGGGATCGACCTGGCGTTGTGCCGCTTTGGGCAGAAGCATGGCCAATGGTCGTTCACCGTGGAAGCTGCGCGCACCATACCCTACGGGCTTGAGATGAAAGAGCGGCTGTTGGCCGCCACGGAAGCGGACGGCCTGGAACTGGCGCGGCTGCACCGCGACATCGGTATGGCCATCGGCCAAGCCTGCCATGTGCTTTTGCAGGAACATCCCGCGGAGCTGATCGCCAGCCATGGCCACACCATTTTCCACCAGCCGGACGAGGGCCTTACGCTGCAATTGGGCTCGGGCGCACACATCGCCGCTGCCAGCGGACTGCCCACCATCACGGATTTCCGGACGTTGGACGTTGCTTTGGGCGGTCAAGGTGCGCCCTTTGTGCCCTTCGGCGAGCGGCATCTCTTCCCGGAACATCGCGTTTTCGTGAACCTTGGCGGCATCGCGAACATCGCGGTGCATGGCGGGGAACGCAGCATCGGGTACGACATCTGCCCATGCAACCAAGCCTTGGACCTGTTGGCCAATGAGGCCGGAAAGCCTTACGATGCCGATGGCGCCATGGCCCGGAGCGGAAAGGTGGATGCGGAATTGCTTGCCGCCCTGGACGCATTGGCCTTCTACAAACAGCCCCCACCGCGGTCCTTGGGCCGCGAGTGGTTCGATGCGCAACTAAAGCCGTTGATCACCTCCGATGCCCTTTTAGCCGACCGCATGCGCACGGTGATGGAGCACGTGGCGGCCTTGGTGGCGCGTGAATTGGACAAGGCCGGTGCGGGCACTGGGCTCTTCACCGGCGGCGGCGCGCACAACGGCTTTTTGATCGAACGGATCGCTGCTTTGGGCCCTGCCCGGCCCGTGCTTCCCGCCAAGGAATTGATCGATTACAAGGAGGCAGTGATCTTCGCTTTCCTTGGCCTGATGCGCTGGCGGGGCGAGGCGAACACTTTGGCCAGCGTGACCGGCGCCCGGCGCGACAGCTGCGGCGGTGCCCTGTACCTGCCCAATTAACAAAGGACAAGTGATAACCCGGTACGCGCGGCCGGACAGCCCCTTGCAGCCGGGCTAATTTTGGCCTTTGAACCCGCCGAAGAAGCATGTTGGAGGAATTGAAGCAGTTCGAGGAGCGCGAGCCGGAGATCGTTTTTGAATGGCATGATGCACCCACCGGCGCCGAGGGCTGGGTGGTGATCAACAGCCTGCGCGGCGGCGCGGCCGGTGGCGGTACCCGCATGCGCAAAGGGCTCGACAAGCGCGAGGTGACCAGCCTGGCCAAGACCATGGAGGTGAAATTCACCGTGAGCGGTCCGGCGATCGGCGGAGCCAAGAGCGGCATCAATTTCGATCCGCAGGACCCCCGCAAGCGCGAGGTGCTGCAGCGCTGGTTCAAGGCCGTGATGCCCTTGCTGAAAAATTACTACGGCACCGGCGGCGACCTGAACGTGGACGAGCTGCACGATGTGATCCCCATCACCGAGGAATACGGCCTGCTGCACCCGCAGGAAGGCGTGGCCGTGGGGCATTTCCACAAGGACGAGGCCGGAACGGCCAAGCTGATCGAGCAATTGCGCACCGGCGTGAGCAAGCGCGTGGAAGATCCCGCCTACACCCCGGCCCCCGGCAAATATGCCGTGGCCGACCTGATCACCGGCTGGGGCGTGGCCCAAAGCGTGGTGCACCACTACCGCCTGCAGGGCGGCAGCGTGAAGGGCAAGCGCGTGGCCGTGCAAGGTTGGGGCAACGTGGCCGCCGCCGCCGGCTATTACCTGTCGCAGGCAGGTGCGTTGATCACCGCGATCATCGACCGGGATGGCGGGCTGTTGTCCACCGAAGGCCTGGATGCCGCCGCGGTAACGCGCCTCTACCTGGATAAAAAAGGCAATACGCTGCACACCCCTGGCCTGATCCCCTTCGCCGAAATGAACCAGCGTTTCTGGGATGCGCCGGCGGACGTGTTCCTGCCCTGTGCCGCCTCGCGCCTGGTAACGCAGGAACAGGTGGACCGGCTGCTGGCCGGCGGGCTGGAAACGATCGCCTGCGGCGCCAATGTGCCCTTTGCCGACACGGAGATCTTCTACGGGCCCATTGCCCGCCACGCGGATGAGCGCATTTCCGTCCTCCCCGACTTCATCGCCAACAGCGGCATGGCGCGCGTGTTCGCATATTGCATGAGCGATGGTGCCGACTTGGGCGATGCCGCGATCTTCAACGACGTGCGGCGCGTGATCGGCGAGGCCCTTGAAAAGGTGAAGGCCGCGAACCCGGGCCGCACCAAGATCAGCAGCACCGCATTCGGCATTGCATTGAAACAACTCGGCCCCGGAAAATAACAACGGGCCCATTCCCGTTCCCTAACCAGCAATCACATCCATGCAATTCGAGCTTTTCGCCCAA
>JBIQMI010000116.1:0-9390 GCA_044463585.1 Cryomorphaceae bacterium | reverse complement strand
AGGACATCCTGGACCTGGTGCAGTTCGCCGGGAGCGCGGCGGACCTGACCCCGGACTGCCAAACCCTGCTTGATCAGCTGCACCTGTACATCGGCAAGAAGCTGATCGCCCGCGGCGAATTGCCCGAAGGCGCATTTCTGCTGGCCCGCACCGGCCGTGCATTCGATACGCCTTCGGCCTTGTGGGGCGCCAATGCCCGCCACGTGGTGTTCGACCAGGCCGTGCCCGCCGATTACGACCGCATGATCGCCTTGTTGGACAAACCGGACAAAACACCCTTCGAGCAGTACATCACCGGCACCGACCGGCTGGAGGATCCCTACTACACCCGGCGGGGCGTGCAGGGCGCGGAACTCACCCGCGAAAAGCTGCTCGACTACAAGGCCACGCTGTTCCTGCGCGAGGGCATGCTGGAGGATGCGGCCGCAGCCTTCCGCCAGATACCGGATGCATTCTGGGAGGGCCAGCCCTACGCCATGTTCGCCGATGACGACCCCTTCGTGGCCAACGTGGAGGACCCGCACAACTACAACAAGACCGACCACGTGCGGTACAACAAGCGCACGATCGTGGAGCGCATGATCCATTTGCAGCGCGAAGCCGAGCTCGAACCCGCAAAGCGGGCGCTCAACCATTACCTGCTGGGCAATGCCTGGTACAACATGAGCTGGCACGGCAAGTACTGGATCATGTCGCGCATCGGGTGGAGCGTATGGGGAAGGGAACGCTGGGCCCGCGGGAATGTGGAGCTGGCGGGCGACGTGGACTATTACGGGTGCTTCCGGGCGCGGCACCATTACCAACTGGCCTTGAAGGAGGCGAGCGATCCGGTGTTGCAGGCCATGGCCTGCCGCATGGCACTGGAATGCGAACGCAACTGGCGCGCCTTCAATGGCGACCCTGACCTGGGCGCCAGCGAAAATCCCTTCCTGGCACAACTCAACAGCCCGCAAAGCCGCCAAGCCTACCGTGCCATAACGGATTGCAGCGGCTATGCGGATTTTGTGGCGCGGTTCCGGTGAACGTGGCGATCACGGTCACAATGGAGCATTTCCAAGAACCGGCATTCAGCAATATATGGGAGGCTTAGCATTGTGGCACACGAGAACAGCAGGACTAACCGTTCAACGATCGAAAGCCCCGAGTTCAACCCGGATCAGTTTTGAAGTCACACGTATTCATACCGATGCAAATGAAACGAACGACCATATTTCTGTGTGCCGCGATAATGGCGACTACCGTTTGGTGCCAAACAAAGGAGGAACAGGCCCGCGAGCTGGGCAAGCAGGCCATCGCCCAGATGGATGGTGGGGATGTGGCCGGGGCGTTGGAACTGCTGGACAAGGCGATGAAGCTGGACCCCAAAAACCCGCTGTATCCCTATGAAGTGGCCTATGCGCACACGTTGAACAAGGATTACGCCAAGGCGATCAAGGTCACCAAGGGCCTTACCAAGCACAAGGACGCATTCGATCAAGTCTGGCAGTTGCTGGGCAATAGCTACGACTATAACGGCGAACCGCAAAAAGCGATCAGCACATACGATGAGGGGCTAAAGCGATTTCCCGGTTCCGGCTGCCTGCACCTTGAGCGCGGAAATATGGAACTGGCGAGGAAGGAATACGGGAAAGCGTTGGAGTACTACGAACGGGGCATCGATGTGGCACCGACATTCCCTTCCAACTACTACTGGGCCGCAAAGATTTTCCTAGGTTCGGACAATGAGGTTTGGGGCATGATCTACGGAGAGTTGTTCATGAACCTGGAGCGGAACAGCAAACGCACCCGGGAGATGAGCCAACTGCTTTATGAAACGTACCGGAGCGAGATCACCATCCTGTCCGATACCGCGCGATCGGTGAGCTTTGGCAAGAACCACGTGATTGATCCAGGCCGTTTGACTGCAACGGGAGCCCTTGCACTCCCTTATGGGATGATCTATGAATCGGCCATGGCCGTGGCCGTGGCAGGGGTGGACAGCATTGACATGAATTCGCTGAACGACATTCGCAGCAGGTTCGTACGGTTCTACTTCGAACAAGACCATGCGAAGGATTACCCCAACATCCTTTTCACCTTCCACAAGGACCTGATGGATAAAGGCCACTTCGAAGCGTACAACCATTGGATCCTAATGAAAGGCGATGAGGAGGCCTTTGGGAAATGGCAAGGGGTGAACACGGAAAAATGGGATGACTTCGTGGACTGGTTCACCGAAAACCCGCTTCGCATCAACGCTGCGAACAAGTTCCACCGTTCGCAATTCTGAGGCGGTTGCGGTGCAGCCCTTGCCGCACCTTTGCGGGCATGAAGAACAAGACCGTGATCATTACCGGTGCCGGATCGGGCATCGGCCGGGCCATTGCATTGAAATTCGCCGGGAACGGGGCGAAGTGGTACTGGCCGACCTGCACGTGGAAGCGGGCAAACGGGTGGTGGACGAGATAGCGGCGCTGGGTGGCAAGGCCCATTTTGTGCAGATGGACACGGCCATTCCGGCCGATAGCGACCGGCTCGTGCGGGAGGCGGTGAAGCATTTCGGCCGCGTGGATTGCGCCGTGAACAACGCGGGCATCGGCGGCGCCGGGGTGAAAACGGGCGAGTACCCGCTGGAGCGTTGGGAGCGCGAGATCGCTGTGAACCTCGGCGGCGTGCTCCATGGCATGCGCCACCAAATACCGGCCATGCTCGAAAACGGCGGCGGTGCCATTGTGAACACCTCCAGCATGCTGGGCGTAACGGCCACGCCCCTGTCCGCGGCGTACATCGCGGCCAAGCACGGCGTGGTGGGCCTTACCAAGGCGGCCGCGCTGGAGTATGCCCAGCAAGGCATACGGGTGAATGCCGTGGGGCCCGGCTACACGGAAACACCGCTGCTGGCCAAGTACGATGAAGCCCGGCGCAACAACGTGGTCGCCCGCCACCCCATGGGCAGGCTGGCCAGGCCGGAGGAGATCGCCAGCATGGTGTACTGGTTATCCACAAGCGAGGCCAGTTACGTTACCGGCGCCTACTTCCCGGTGGACGGCGGGTACACGGCCCAGTAGGCATTCACCGGTTTCCGCGGGCCAAGGGGCGGGGTGTTGAGAACTCCGGCCCACGGCATGGCCGCAGCCCGGAACTGGCCGATAGCTTTGCCTTGCCCTCGGCCAAGGTTTCCCGCATAGCGGGATGACAAGGGGAATCGCGTGTGAATCGCGAGCTGTTGCGCAACTGTGAGCAGGTGGAAGCCTGTAAGCCAGGTCGCCTTCCAAAGCCATGGGAATTTGTTTTCGCACAAAAAGCAAATTCTGCAAGAATGCCGGTACACATCCGCTCTTTTCCTGCTCGATTGCTTGGCGTGCGTTGTTACCACCAACCACTTTACCAAGTAAGAAGCAATGGGCATTTTCACGAAAAGGGATAACTACAAGCCGTTCGAGTATCCGGAGGTCCTGAAGTTCACGGACCTGATCAACAAATCCTTCTGGGTGCATGCCGAGCTGGACTTCACCGCCGACGTTCAGGACTTCCATGCACACCTGGACCCCGCGGAAAAGGAAGCCATCAAGAAAAGCCTGCTGGCCATTGCGCAGGTGGAGGTGGCGGTGAAGGCCTTCTGGGGAAACCTGTACCAGCACCTTCCCAAGCCCGAGTTCAACGGCCTGGGCAGCACCTTCGCCGAATGCGAGTTCCGGCACTCCGAGGCCTACTCCCGCCTGCTCACGGTGCTGGGCTACGACGAGGAGTTCGGGCGCCTGGTGGAGGAACCCGCGATCCGCAAACGCGTGGACTACCTCAACGAGGCACTGGCCCATGCGCATTCCAAGGAGCACAGGAACTATGTCTTCTCGCTGGTGCTCTTCTCCATCTTGATCGAGAACGTATCGCTCTTCAGCCAGTTCGCCATCATCCTCTCCTTCACCCGCTTCAAGGGGTTGATGAAGAACGTGAGCAACATCATCGCTTGGACCTCCGTGGATGAGCAGGTGCATGCCAATGCCGGGGTGTACCTGATCAACCAGATCAAAGCGGAATACCCGGAGTTCCTGGATGAGGAGGCCCGCGCCGGGATTGAACGCATCGTGCGCGACTCCATCGAAGTGGAGGCCGGGATACTCGACTGGATCTTCGCGGCGGGGCCGATCGAGCAGATCTCCAAAGAGAACCTGTTGCACTTCATGAAGTTCCGCGCCGACGAAAGCCTGGAGCAGATCGGCATGCGGAAACTCTTCCACGTCTCCAGCGAACAGTACCGCCCCATGGCCTGGTTCGAGGAGGAGGTGTTCGCCAACTCGCTGGACGACTTCTTCGCCAAGCGCCCCACCGAATACACCAAGCACGACAAGAGCATCTCGGCCGCCGACCTGTTCTGAACCACACGGACCATGACGACCGAGCAACGCATCCAGGCCTCGGAGACACGGATCTTCAAGGCCGTGTTCCCCAACACCACCAACCACTACGACACGCTGTTCGGCGGCACCGCGCTGCAGCTGATGGACGAGGTGGCCTTCATTACCGCCACGCGCTTTTCGCGCAAGCGCTGCGTAACCGTTTCCACCGACCCGATCGATTTCACCAAGCCCATACCCGCGGGCAGCATCATTGAGCTGGTGGGGCGCGTGGCCAGCGTGGGCCGCACCAGCATGAAGGTGAACGTGGACATCTACCTCGAGCACATGTACGAGGAAGGCAAGGAACGCGCCATCGGAGGGGCCTTCACCTTCGTGGCCATCGACGAAAACAAACAACCCACTCCTGTGCTATGAGCAAGTATTGGTGGCTGAACGAAGAGAGCGAGCAGATGCTGAACCGCGGCTATTTGCTGAAAGGCGAAACCGTGCCGGGTGCCGTGGAACGCATTGCCACGGCCGCGGCCCGGCGCTTGTACAAGCCCGAATTGGCGGCTGCCTTCACCGAGCTGATCGAGAACGGATGGATGAGCTTGAGCTCGCCCATCTGGGCCAACATGGGCACCGAGCGCGGGCTGCCCATCTCCTGCTTCAACGTACACGTGCCGGACAACATAGAGGGCATTACGCACAAGCTGGGCGAGGTGATCATGCAGACCAAGACCGGTGGCGGCACCTCGGGCTACTTCGGCGAACTGCGCGGCCGGGGCGCGGCTGTAACCGATAACGGCAGGAGCAGCGGCGCGGTATCGTTCATGAAACTGTTCGACACCGTGATGGACACCATCTCCCAAGGTGGCGTGCGCCGCGGGGCCTTCGCAGCCTACCTGGACATCGACCACCCGGACATCCTGGAGTTCCTCACCATCAAGAACATCGGCAGCCCGTTGCAGAACCTGTTCTTCGCCGTGTGCATACCCGACTATTGGATACAGGCCATGATCGATGGCGACATGGAGAAGCGCCAAGTGTGGGCCAAAGTGCTGGAATCGCGGCAGGAGAAAGGGCTGCCGTACATCCTGTTCAGCGACAACGTGAACCGCAACAAGCCGCAGGTGTACAAGGACAAGGGCCTGCAGATCAACGCCAGCAACCTGTGCTCAGAGATCATGCTGCCCTCCACGGCGGATGAATCCTTCATCTGCTGCCTGCTTTCCATGAACCTGGAACTGTACGATGAATGGAAGGACACCCGTGCCGTGCGCTTGGCCATCCACTTTCTGGATGCGGTGCTGCAGGAGTTCATCGAAAAGACCGCGGACAACCATTACCTGCGGTCCGCGCACCTTTTTGCCAAGCGCCACCGCGCGTTGGGCCTGGGCGTTCTGGGCTGGCACTCGTACTTGCAGCGCAACCGGATCCCCTTTGAGGGGTTGCAGGCCAAGCAGCTCACCAGCGCCATCTTCCAGCACATCCGCAGCGAGGCGGAAAAAGCCACCGAGGAATTGGCGTTGATCTACGGCGAGCCCGAGCTGCTCAAAGGCTACGGCAAGCGCAACACCACCCTGATGGCCATTGCGCCCACCACCTCATCATCGGCCATCCTCGGGCAAACCTCACCGGGCATCGAGCCGTTCAGCAGCAACTACTACAAGGCGGGTCTCTCCAAGGGCAACTTCATCCGCAAGAACAAATACCTGCGGGAAGTGCTGGCGGAGAAGGGCCTCGATGACGAAGAGACCTGGCGGGGCATCATGCTGCACCAGGGCAGCGTGCAGCACCTGAAGGAACTTTCCGCCAATGAGAAGGCGGTGTTCAAAACCTTCAAGGAGATCAGCCAATTGGAGATCATCCAACAGGCCTCCGTCCGCCAGAAGTATGTGGACCAGTCGCAGAGCCTGAACCTCAACATTCCGCCTGACCTGCCCGTGCGCGAGGTGAACAAGCTGATGATCGATGCCTGGCAACTGGGTGTGAAAACACTGTACTACCAACGCAGCCAAAGCGTATCGAAGGATTTCGTGGCCAGCGTGGTGGACTGCGTGAGCTGCGAGGCGTAGGCGGCGAATTGATGCAACAAAAAAGCCCCCGGCGGTCCGGGGGCTTTTATTGAAAAGTTGCCCGCAGCGGCCTAGCTGCCGAGGTAGTTGAATTCGCGGTCGCCGCTGTCATTGAAGGGGCCGGGCACCAGGTTGCCGCTCTTGTCCACCAATTCCAGGCGCACGGTGTGCTTGCCGAGCTCGAGCCCTTCGATCATGTAGGCGTCCCACTTGTTGATCGTCCAGGTGTGGCCATCGATGGTGGCGCGCACGCTGTATTCCTTGTCGCTCAGGTCGGTGTTCAGCAGGTAGAAGTCGAGCAGGATCTTGTCGCCGTCCATCTGCTTGTAATCGCCTTTCGGGCGGCTATAGAAAAGCATGGGTGCGGTGGCCAGGTCCACTTTGGCGGTGTCGGCATCCTTGCCGGGCATGTTGAATTGGCGCACCACCACGGATTCGTTGTTCTTCAGGCTCTCGTGGTAGCTGCGGCTCAGGAAGGCCAGCATGATGTTGCGGCCCGGGTCGGCCTTCTCGGTGAATTCGGCCTTGTACTCGGCGATGTAGGGCTTGTTGTTGAGGATGAAGTGGATGTGCTGGCCATCCTTGCTGTTGGCGCAGCCGCGGGTGGTGGCATCCGGTGTTTGTGCCGTAAGCTCAAAGCCGGTCACCCCGAACTTGTACTTCACGTCCATGCCCTTTTTGTTGGCGATCATGGTGTCCAGCTTCAGCTGGGCCTGCGGGAAATCGGCCGCCGGGCTGGCCGCCACCAGCCGGAATGGTGCATTTGCGGGCGCCACGATGGCCTCTGGCGCCGGGGGCGTGGCGGGCACGCTGTCCACGGGTGCAGGTGGCGGTGGCGGCGGTGCCGAGGGTTGGCCGCAAGCGGCCAGCATTAAGATCGAAAGCAGGGGGATGGCTTGGTTTTTCATGTTTCCTTGTGGTTGTTCATTCGAAGCTGATGAGCAGCTGTCCTTTTTCCACGGCGGCACCGGCTTGTGCATGTATTTTCCTCACCACGCCGTCGCCCCCGGATTTGATGACGTTCTCCATTTTCATGGCCTCCAGCACCAGCAAGGGGTCATTCTTCTTCACCTCGGCCCCTTCCTGCACCAGTATGTCCAGCACCAGGCCCGGCATGGGGGCCTTCAGTTCGCGGGCCATGGCCTTGGCGCTGCGATCAATGCCCAGCAATTGCATCAGGCGTTGGCGCTCGTCCTCCATGCGCACCGTATAGCACCGCGCGCCAATGCGCAGCCGCACCGTGCCATTGGCGGGGTCGCGCTTGAGCACCAGTGCCCGGTGCGAGCGGCCGTTGTGCACCACGCTGTACATCGCGGGCCCGGTCCTTACGAGGTCGGCCGCAGCGCTTTCGTTGGCTGCATGCCAAGGTTGCCCGGGCGCATCGCGCTCCAAGGTGATGGGTTGGCCGGAGGAATTGACGGTGGCGTTAAGCTTGGTGGACATTCGCGGGTCTCAACAATCGAAGCAGGCGATTGGTTCGCCGGGCCGAAGTTATAGTGGCACGGAAAAGAATGTTGGAGCGCCGTGCACGGGGCACCGGCGTGCTAATTGTTTCCCTGGGCCTGATGGCCGAAAAGCGGTCCCCCGCGCTCCAGGTGCTCGTAACCCTCATCGGGTGGAAGGTTGGGTTGCTCGCGGGCGGCCACCGCCAACCGGTCGCAAAGCTCATTCAACGGATGGCCCGCATGGCCGCGTATCCATTGGAATTTCACGCGGTGCTTGGGGTAAACCTGCAGGAAACGGCGCCACAGGTCGGGGTTCTTCTTTTTCGCGAAGCCGGCCCGCTCCCAAGCGAACACCCATCCTTTCTCCACGGCATCCACCACGTACTTGCTATCGCTCACCACGGTCACGTCGTGCCCTTCGCCCTTCAGCGCTTCCAAGGCCACGATCACGGCCAGCAACTCCATGCGGTTGTTTGTGGTGCGCCGGAAGCCGCCCCACAATTCGCGCCTGTGCCGCCCCGATTCCAGCACCACGCCGTAGCCGCCGGGGCCGGGGTTGCCGCTGGCCGCGCCATCGGTATGGATGGTGATCTGCATGCTTTACGGTTTGTTTAGGTTGAACCGGTGGTGTGCCGGGCAGGAAAATCCCGACCGCCGACCGGCCGCGGGAATTGCTACTGCACCGGGAACAAATACGTGATGTTGCCCGCGAACAACTTTACGCTGATCGCCAGCAGGATGACACCGAAGGCCTTGCGCAGCACGATCAGGCCCACACGGCCCAGCATGCGCTCGATGCGGTTGGTGAGCAGCAGTACCACCACCACCACGATCATGTTGAGGAGGATGGCCGCGAGGATCTCGGGCCGCGAGAATTCGGCGCGCAGCGAAAGCACCGTGGTGATGGTGCCTGAGCCGGCGATCACCGGAAAGGCCAAGGGCACGATGCTGTACACCTTGGGATCGTCGCTGAGGCCGGGTGCGGAGGTATCCTCCTTGAACAGCCGTATGCCCAGGGTCATTTCCAGGGCGATGAAGAAGAGCACGAACGAACCGGCCACGGCGAATGAGCGCACATCGATACCCACCACGGCCAGGATGGATTCGCCCAAGTACAGGAAGACCACCATGATGCCCAAGCTTACCAAGGTGGCCCTGGCGGGGTAGATCTTTCCGGCCTTTTCGCGCACCTGCAGGATCACCGGTATGCCGCCGATGATGTCGATCACGTCGAAGAGCACCAGGAAGGCTTTGCCCACATGGGCCAGCTTGAACATGGGTGCGAAGTTCGGCACGGGAGCTATTTCGCCGTGAGGCCTGCGGTGATGTACCGCTCCACCACGGCCGGGAAATGCGCGTGCTCCAAGGCATGTACGCGTTCGGCCAGCGCCGCTGCATCGTCGTCCGGCAGCACCGGGCACTTGGCCTGGAAGAGCACGCGGCCCTCATCGTACCGTTCGTTAACCAAGTGGATGGTGATGCCGCTTTCCGCCTCACCTGCCGCCAGCACGGCCTTGTGCAGACGTTCGCCGTACATGCCCTTGCCACCCT
>JBIQMI010000115.1:3251-9471 GCA_044463585.1 Cryomorphaceae bacterium | reverse complement strand
TCGTTGTGCACCACTGCTTGATCGGGCTCGGTAAGGGCGCAATTGCCGCCGGTGGCCGCTGCGATGTCCACGATCACGGCACCAGGTTTCATGCCCATCACCATGTCGGCGGTGATCAGCAGCGGCGCGCGTTTGCCCGGTATGCGCGCCGTGGTAATGATCACATCGGCCTGGGCGGCCTCTTCATGGATGCGTTGGCGCACCTTGGCCAGGAACTCCTCCGATTGTTGCGTTGCGTAGCCGCCGGCCGAGCGATCGTCCACGGAGCCTTCCACTTCAATGAAGGTGGCGCCAAGGCTTTCCACCTCTTCCTTCGAGGCCTTGCGCACATCGTACGCTTTTACCACCGCCCCAAGGCGCCTTGCGGTGGCAATGGCCTGCAGGCCGGCCACGCCTGCGCCCATCACCAGGAATTTGGCCGGGCGCAAGGTGCCCCCGGCGCTGGTGATCATGGGCACGGTGGCCAATGAACGTTCCGCGGCGAGCAGTACCGCCTGGTAGCCCGAGATGGAGCCTACCGAGGACAGTACGTCCATCGATTGGGCCAAGGTGCTGCGCGGGATCAGGTCGAGGCTGTACACGGTGGTGCCGGGCTGCTGGTAATGTGCCACCAGCGCCGGTTCCCATAGGAAATTGAAAATGCCGATGAAGGTCTTGCCTTCGATCTTCCGGTTGCGCAGGTCGCGGTAACCGTAGCTCAGCACAAGGTCGGAGCCGGCCAACAACGCCTCTTCGCTATCCACCAATTGTGCGCCGGCCTCTTCATAGGCCTTGTCCGTGAATCCGGCCGCTCTTCCGGCATCGCGCTGCACCAGCACCGAGGCCTTCCCCTTCAGGCGTTCAACGCCTGAAGGGGTAAGGACCGTCAGTTTGTGTCCGGTGGTTTCTTTCAGTACACCGATCCGCACCATGGGCCTAGGGGAAGATACCGCGGTCCATGTAGGTGTCCTCCAGGCGCCGCAGTGCCGCAATGTATGCGCCCATGCGCCAATCCACATTGAATTCCTTGGCGGTGGACACCACTTTCTCGAACGAGGTGTCGATCTTGTCGTGGATCATGTCCAGCACTTCCTCGATCTTCCAGATCTCGGCGCGCTTGTTCTGCAGCCACTCGTAGTAGCTACCGATCACGCCGCCCGAGTTGCAGAGGATGTCGGGGATGATGGCCACGCCCTTTTCCTGCAGGATGGCCTCACCTTCGATGTCGGTGGGGCCATTGGCTCCTTCGGCCACCAATTGGGCGGTGATGGCACCGGCGTTGCGGCCGGTGATCTGGTTGCCCAGTGCCGCCGGCACGAGAATGTCGCATTGCAGGCCCCAGAAAGCGTCGGCGTCGATCTCCTCGGCACCGGGGAAGCCTTTCACGTTGCGGCCGTTCTTCATGCTGTAATCGAGCAGCGCCTCGGGGTCAATGCCATTTTCGTTCTTGAAGGTGGCGGAGGCGTCCTGCACCGCGATCAGGGTGGCACCTTCCTTCAGCAGGAAGTGGGCGGTCCAGTAACCGACGTTGCCGAAGCCTTGCACCAGGAAACGCATGCCCTTGAGGGACTTGCCGGTCAGTTTCGACCAGCTCTTGATGTTGGCCACCACGCCGAAGCCGGTTGCACGGTCGCGCCCGGCCAGGCCACCGGCGCCCACAGGCTTGCCGGTTACCACGTGCAGGTTGGCAAAGCGCGTGCTGGGCGATTTGGTGGAGGAGAAGGTGTCGGCGATCCAAGCCATGATCTGGGCGTTGGTGTTCACATCGGGCGCGGGAATGTCCAGCTCGGGGCCGATGTTGTCGCCCAAGGCATAGGTGAAGCGGCGGGTGATGCGCTCCAATTCACCCTTGGAGTAGTTCTTGGGATTGATGTGGATGCCGCCCTTGGCGCCGCCGAAAGGCAGGCCGGCCAGTGCGGTCTTCCAGGTCATCCAAATGGCGAGCGCGCGCGCCGCGTCCAGGTCAACCGTGTCGTGGTAGCGCAGGCCGCCCTTGTAGGGCCCCAGGGCATTGTTGTGCTGCACACGGTAGCCGGTGAACACTTCGATCTGCCCATTGTCCAGGCGCACCGGGAAATTCACCTCGATCTCGGTGTTGGTCTTGCCCAGGATCTTCCTTACTCCGGGGTCAAGGTTCATGATATCGGCGGCGTGGGCGAATTGCTTCATCACCACGTCGTACATCCCTTGCTTTCGGGCGGATTTTTCTTCGGTTTGTGCTGTCATGGTTCGTTAAAGATGGATGTGGATATGCCGCCCTATGCGGTATTGCGGCCATGGGCCGTTGCCGGGCAGCGGTTGAAGTTTCAGGTTGAATGCGGCGTTGGTACGCGGCGGGCCTTGGGGTGGTTCCAAGCCCGTGCAACACGGGCAAAGGCCCGGTTGCCGAATTGCTGATCGTCCATCTGCATGTTTTGGAGCGCTCAACTGCCGCTATGCGGGTGCAAATGTACACCCGGGGTCCGCGCCATTGTTCCGCGCACGGCCCCAAGGTTTTTCCAAGGGTGGGGTTGAAGCACGAATTACCGGGAGGAGCAAGCGTGAAAGGCACGGCTGCGCTGGTGCCAATAGGAATAGCCGAGGCCCACCAATACCTTCGTGCTGTCATTTTTACTGTACAGCCTAGCCCAAAACCTGCTATACCTGCACGATCATGCCCGAGAACGAGCGCAACCCGATCAAGATCCTGGTCCCCACCGATTTCACCGCCGTGGTGGATTATGCCATGGACCATGCCATGAAGCTGGCCAAGATCATCAAGGCCGAGGTATACCTGTTGCACATGGTGCCCGACATGGATGAGAAGGATGTGGTGGAACTGCGGATGAAGGCGGAGTTGGAGCGGTGCCGCGCCATAGCACCCGAAATTCCCCTTACACCGGTGGTGCGGCAGGGCAGGGTGTACGCGGGGATCGGCGAGGCCGCCGACGAACTGGGCATCAACATGGTGATCATGGGCACGCACGGCATGCGCGGCATGCAGTTCATCACGGGGAGCCGTGCCCTGCGCACGATCACCAACAGCAAGGTGCCTTTCATTGTGGTGCAGGAGCGCGGCATGCGCGCCGCTGGCTACCGCAAGATCGTGGTGCCCATGGACCTGCAGCGCGAAACCCGGCAGAACTGCGGGCTGGTGGCCGGCATGGCCGCATTCTTCAACAGCACCGTGCATGTGATCGTGCCCAGGGAAAACGATGAGTTCCTGCACCGCAAGCTCATGCAGAACATCCAGTTCGCCCGTGAATTCTTCAGCGAGCGCCAGATCGAGCTGGAGACCACGGTGGCCGATACCGATAGCCGTGGGTTCGTGCAGGCCGTGCTGGCGTATGCCAAGCAGATCGATGCAGACCTGATCGCGATCATGAACATGGTGGGCACCAACATATTCGGTGCCTTGGGCGTACCTTACGAACAGGATGTGATCACAAACGAGGCCATGATCCCCGTGCTGATGCTGAACCCCGTGGACAACACGGTCGGCACGGCGGGCTGGACCTTCCAATAACCCAAGCAAAATGTCAGATCAAAGCAAAGCATTGGCGCATGTGAACCGCGGGCTGGCCACGCGCTGGAAAGTGAAACCGGCCACCCCATTCGTGCCGCTGCACGGCATCCCCGGTTTCCATGTGGTTACCGAGGCCAGCGGCGTAAGGATGGCCAGCATGAAACTGGACCACGACATCAGCAAATACCGCGTATTCACCCAGGGCGACGGCCCTAATAACAAAGGCGATTCCCGTTTCGGGACCAATTGTGTCAGCGAATGAAAAAAGGCCGGGTGCACCGGCCTTTTTCCTTGGTGGCCGCCGCTGCGGCCAATGGTAGGCTTATTCCGCCTGCTTGGCGTGCAGGTCGATGTGCAGCACGATATCATCGGACAATACCATGTCCTTCATGGGCGCTTTCCAGGAAACGCCGTACTTCTGGCGGTTAAAGGTGAGGTCGCCCGTGGCGTGCAGCACGTTGCCCTCGGTGGTCAGGGTAATGTTGGTGAGCTGCTCCTCGTTGGTACGGCCGCGAACGGTGAGGTCGCCGATGGCGGTATTGCCGTTCACCTGCTTGATCAGAAAGGTGGAAGTGGGGAAGGTGTCCGCCGCGAAGAAATCGGCCGACATCAAGTGGCTGATCAGCTTCTCACGCGTGCCCTGCGGAGATCCATCGGCAGCGTAATTGGTATCGGTGAGCAGGTGGCTGTGCATGTCCACGGTGAAACTGCCCCCCGCGAGCTGGCCGCCCTGCAGGTCCAATTCACCTTGGCGGAACCGCAGGATACCGGTGTGGGATTTCACGCCCACCATGGTCCCGGTCCAATTCACGGCACTGTTCTCATTGTCGATTTTGTAGGCCACCATTTTTCCGGTCGCCGCACTGTCGCCGGCAGTGGCCGTTGCGGCAGGGGCGCCATCGGGCGTACCACAGGCACCAAACATCACAGTGGCGGCAACAGCGCCGTACAACAGGGAACCGTTCAAGATCTTCATGGGCAAATTGTTGATTTGGGCGGCAAATATAAGCCGATATTTTACGTGGCAAATATCAGCCGCGTAAACCTCAGGCCCCGTGGAAGCGACCGCCGCTGGCGGCAAGCTGCCGCAATAGGGGGCTCGGCCTGTACCGTTCCTCCCCGTAGGTGGATCGTAGTTTTTCCAATACGCCCAGCCAATGCCCGGCACCCTTTTCATCGGCCCAGGCCAATAGGCCCTTGGGGTAATTCACGCCCTTGGTCATGGCCAGGTCCAGGTCGTTGGCGCTGGCCACACCCCAAAAGAGCGCGTCGGCTGCCTCATTGATGAGCATGGCCAGCACGCGCTCGGTGATCTGCATGGCCAGTTCCGGGGCTATTTCCTCTTCCGCTTGCGGGGCAGCACCGGTATAGTCGTAATAACCGTGCCCTGTTTTCCGGCCCAGGCGTCCACTTTCCACTTGGCGCTGCTGGGTGAAGCTGGGCTTGTAGCGGGGATCGAAGAAGAAGGCCTCCCAAACGCTGCGCGTTACCGCGAAGTTGATGTCGTTGCCGATCAGGTCCATCAGCTCGAAGGGGCCCATCCGGAACCCGCCATGGGCACGCACCGCCGCGTCGATGGCGGCCATGCTGGCAATGCCTTCCTCGTAAATGCGCAGGCTTTCGCCATAGAATGGCCTCGCCACGCGGTTCACAATGAAGCCGGGGGTGTCCTTGCAGGTTACCGCCACCTTGCCCCAGGCCTGCATCAGGGTTGTACAGGTTGCCGTGACATCAGGGGCGGTGAGCACCCCCGGCACTACTTCCACCAAGGGCATTATAGGAGCGGGGTTGAAGAAGTGCAGCCCGATCACCCGGTGTGCGTTTTTGCACGCCGAAGCAATGGCCGTAACGGGAAGCGATGAGGTATTGGTGGCGAGCACGGCCTCTTCCGCCGTGGCCGCTTCCAGCTGGGCGAAAAGGGCGCGCTTGGCATCGAGTTTTTCCACGATGGCCTCGATCACCAGGCCACAGCCGGCGAATGCTTCGATCCCTTGGGCCACTGTGATCCGGCCCAAAAGATCGGCTGCGGTTTGCCGTTGCATTTTACCCTTGGCCACCAGCTTGTCCAAGGTCAGGCCAAGTTTTTCCTTGCCCCGATCGGCCGCTCCCGGGGCCACATCATGCAACAGCACGTCGTGCCCCGCTGCCGCGGCCACTTGTGCTATGCCGATGCCCATGGTGCCGGCGCCTACCACGCCAACGCTTGGTTGGTTGCCCATGGCTCAATGTCCTGTGTAATTGGGCTTGCGCTTTTCCAGGAAGGCTGCCACGCCTTCCTTGCTGTCGTGGCTGCGCCCTGCTATGGCCTGCAATTCGGCCTCCACCAGCAGGTGTTGTTCCAAATTGCTCCCCTGCGAACGGTTGAGGGCGTACTTGGTGAGGGCGATCGCCAAGGTGGGCATGGTGGCCAAATGCGTGGCCACAGCTTGCACTTCCGCGGCCAGGGCATCATCGGCAACGGCCTTCCAGATCAAGCCGAGCTCGGCGGCGCGGGCAGCACTGATCTTGCCGGCCAGCACCATTTGGCCGAAGGCCTGCTGCATGCCCACCAAGCGCGGCACCGTGTAGGTGCCGCCGCTATCGGGGATCAAGCCGATGTTCACGAAGCTTTGCACGAATACCGCGCTTTCTGCCGCGAATGTGAGATCGCAGGCGTAGGCCAGGTTGGCCCCTGCGCCGGCGGCAATTCCGTTCACGCTGCACAGCACCGGCTTGGGCATCTGGCGGATGGCGCGC
>JBIQMI010000115.1:0-3241 GCA_044463585.1 Cryomorphaceae bacterium | reverse complement strand
CGCACCAGCGCATTGTATTGCCGCACCACCACATCCTCGATGCGGATACCCGGCGCGGTGGCTTCGGCAAGGTCCTGCCCGGCGCAAAATGCGCGGCCCTTGCCCGTGAGCACAATGGCGCGTACCGTGGTGTCCGCCTTGGCGGCCTCAAGGGCATGCAATACCTCTTCCGCCATGCGCGCAGTGAAGCTGTTCAGTTTTTCGGCACGGTCCAGGGTGATGGTGGCCACACCGGCCGATACCGCATATTCGATCTGTTCGTATTTCATGCTATGGAAAGGTTCGTTTACCAATGGAAGGCGCGCAGCAGGCGGCCCGACGGCGTGCGCAATTCCGCGATGTAGATGCCCGGCGCGCCGTTGAACGCAACGCGCTGTTCGCCGGCCTGCAGGTTTTTGCGGAGCACCTGCCGTCCCGTGCTGTCCATTACGGTAAGCACGGCCCGGGCGGCCATTGTATTGCCGATGATCAGTTCACCCGGTGAGCATCGCAGCGCCAGCTGTTGTGCCGCGGGTTCATCCACGCCGGTGTTGGGCGCCCAGATGGCATGCACCCATTCGGGCCGATCGATGAAGGGGTTGCGGTTGTGCTGAAGGGCATGGACCGCATTGTTGCGTGCGGTTTCCTTGGGGCTTACGGGGTCAAGGTCGCTCCATGCCACCAGCATGTCCACGGCCCATGGCGAAAGGTCGCCACCGGTCATCATGGGCGAGCTCCACGATCCCATGCTGCCGTAGTAACGGGTCATCATGTAGAAGTAGCTGCGCGCGAAATCACCTTTGTATTCGTCGATCGGCTCGAATACCGTGGCATTGTAACCGGGTGTAATGCTCAGCCCCACTTTCGAGCCGTTCTGGCTCGTCCAGTCGGCGCTGCCCACTTTGCCGAAGGCCAGGTTGCCGCGCTGGTTGTTCACCCAGCCATCGGTGGCGTAGATGTGGAACAGGTCGGTGCGCATGGGGTTGCCGGCGTTGAACCAGCTTTGCGGGAAGCTGTGCTCGCGGTTGTAGCAGTCGCCCTCGCCGGAATAACCGCCGCACTGGCCGGTCCCCAAGGTGTACACATAGGGCGGCGTGCCGCCGGGAATGTCGCTGTACATGTCCCACACTTTGTTGCCGGGCTTGGCATCGGTGGTGTAAAACGCGTTCCAGATGGCTGAATAGCTGAGCGCATTGTGGCCGGAGATGATGTTGTGCAGGGCGGCCCTGAGGGGCTGGCCCGTGAGGCCTTCGGCGCTGTTGTAGTAGCCCGGCGGCGGCTGCGCCATGCCCAGCAACGGAACCAGCAGCGCTACCAGCGTTCGGCAAAGGGCCGCCAAGGTGGTCTTCATGGGGCCAAAGATCGCCACAGGAATTTTCGCACTGCCGGTACCGGTTTATATTTGGTGCTTCACCCCATTCCCATTCCCATGAAAAAGTTTTCACGCTTGGCCGGGCTCGCTGCTTTGCTGTGCCTGGCGCCGGCCGCCTTTTCGCAAACGGCACCGGCAGCGCCAACGAACCCGCGAAGCATCGCTGTGCCCGTTTTTACCGCCGATGACATCTCCTTGGGCGCACAATACATGGCCGAGTCGGTGGGTGCCACGGCTGAACAGACCCAAGCGCTGCTGGAGACCGAGGCCGATATAAACGAGCGGCTACGTGCGGTGCAACACCTTGACGTGGACCAGCGGACGGCAAAGGAGCGCGAATTGATGAAGGAGCGCGACCGCCGCGATGCTGCTGTTTTGGACAAGGCCCAATGGGCGCAAGTGCAGCAGATGAGGCAACAATTGGCGAAGGAGCAAACGGATGCCTACCGGGCGAAGCGCGATATGGCCTTTCCTACAGAGTAGGCCGCACTTGCCAACTAGCAATTGAAAAAGCCCCGCCGACGGGGCTTTTTCAGTTATTCTTCCACGGAAGGCCCCGCGTCCGGATGGCCCCAAGGCTCACCCGTACCGCCGTTCCCTTGGCGCTCCGGGCCGCCCGTGCCACGCACCTTTTCCAAGGCGTCCAAGGCGCATTTCAATCCGTCCATGAACTTGTCGAAATCCTCTTGGTACAGGAACACCTTGTGCTTTTCGTAGGCCGTGCTGCCATCTTCCCGGTACAGCTTCTTCCGCTCGGTGATGGTGAGGTACAGGTCGTTGCTGCGCGTGGTCTTCACATCGAAGTAGTAGGTTCTTTTTCCTGCGCGAACGGCCTTGCTGAATACATCTTCCCGCTCATTTTCCATGCTGAAGGGTGGGCTTGGGAATTCAAATATAGCAGGATATTGTGGCCGCGATGCCGGGCCCGGCGTTGGCGCGGCACGCCAATTTTCCTTTCGCCGCTATTCGTTGCGGGCTGCTTCCAGTTGTTGTTCCTGGTACAGCCGTGCATACCGCCCGCCAACCTCCACCAACTGGGCATGGTCCCCTTCCTCGGTTATCCGTCCTTGCTCCAGCACCAGGATGTGGTCCGCGTGCTGCACGGCGCTGATGCGGTGGCTGACGATGATGGTGGTGCGCCCGTCCATGATGCGGCGCAGTCCGTCCAGGATGGCCTCCTCAGTGGCCGTGTCCACCGCGCTCAACGGGTCATCGAAGATCAGGATGCGCGGCCTGCGCACCAAGGCACGGGCAATGCTTACGCGCTGTTTCTGCCCGCCGCTCAGCGTTACCCCGCGCTCGCCCAGCAAGGTTGAATAGCCGCGGGGGAACTGGCGGATGTCGCGGTGCACCTGTGCCGTCCGTGCGGCCTCTTCCACGCGTTGTTGCACATCGGGGCCGTCGTCAAGGCTGAATGCGATGTTGTTGGCAATGGTATCACTGAACAGGAACACCTCTTGGGGCACCACGCCCAGTTGCCCGCGCAGCTTTTCCATGGATACCCGCGGCAGGGGCACACCGTCCAGCAGCACTTCGCCCGAGGTGGGGTCGTATAGCCGGCACATCAGGTCCACGATGGTGCTTTTGCCGCTGCCGGTATGGCCAACAATGGCCAGCGTGTTCCCGGCGGGCACCTTGAAGCTCACGTTCCGCAGCGCATGTATGCCGGTTTCGGGGTAGGTGAAGCTGACGTTGCGGAATTCAATGCCGCCCTTCACCTCGGCCAGGTCATTGCCTTCTGCCCGTATGCCAGGTTCGGTGCCCAGGAACTCGTTGATCCGTTCCATGCTCACGGCCGCTTGTTGCACCTGTGAGGTGATCATGCCCAAGCTGGCAAAGGGCCAAGTGAGCTTGGTGACGTACAGGGTGAACTCCGCCAGGTTGCCCACC
>JBIQMI010000114.1:0-9531 GCA_044463585.1 Cryomorphaceae bacterium | reverse complement strand
GGGTTCATCGTGGCGGGATCGTACATCCCACCCGTTACAGTGCTGGAGCCGCTCCATGTTCCGCCTGTGGCGGGAATGCCGCCCAATTCAACAAAGAGGCTTTGCGCCGCTGCATTGGCGCAAATGGCCAAATTGCCGTTGCTGCCGGCATTCGGGGCCGGGGTAACATTCACCGTAACATTCGCCGATACGGCCGCGCAACCGCCAAAACCAGGGACCGTGTACACGTACACTCCCGCCGGTTGCGTGGCTGGATCGAAGCTCGGCCCCACCGCTGCACCATTCGATTGGCGCGTCCAACTACCGTTCAGGTCGGGATTGCCGCCCAAGCCCGATATCAGCGGTACCGCCGCGGAGCTGCTGCATAAATTGAGCGTGCCGTTCGTGCCCGCATTGGGGCTGTTCGGCGTGAAGCCCACCGTTACCGTTGAGCTCGAGTTGGTGCAAGCATTCCCAACCGTGTAAGTGTAAACGCCGGCAACATCGGTGGCCGGATCGAATTGCGGGCCATGGAACGCGCCGTTGGGGCCCGTCCAGAATCCCGTGGCGTTCGGGTTCCCGCCCAATTCGTCGAGCAGGTTGAAGGACACGGCCGTGGGGCACACTTGCACGCTTGCATTGGTACCGGGATCAGGCACATTGGCCAGCGGCAGCACCGATGTGATGTTCACCCCCACCGTGGCCGTGTTCATGATCGGGCACGCCCCATCGTGCACCGACAACAACAGGTTTATCGGGGTATGGGTGATATCACCGGTCCAACAGATCCTTACGTTGATCGGGTTCGTGCCCGTGATGGTCACCGTTGAGCCGGGCATCAACGTGGCGGCCTGCGTGACCACCGTCAATACATCGCCATCATCATCATCCTCGAAACTGAGCGTAAAACAAAATGGGGCCCCTTCACAGACTTCAATGGCATTGGGGCCTACCATCAGCACGTTGGCAGGGTTGCCCGTGAATGTTGCGGGGCCGCTCACGCTCGGTGTGTTTCCGGTGCAGGCCATGGCAATGAACATGATGTCACGCATCACGGAACCCACGAATACCCCGTTGGCATCGTACTGGTCCACCCGCACCACGAATACATACTTGCCAATGCCGGCCGGGGTGAATTGCAATTGGCCCGTGACCGGATCCATGGTGGCACCCGGCACCGGCACGGCGCCGCTATAGCCGGGGTTGTAGTTGATCACTTGGTCGGTGTTGGCGAAGCCGCGCGCGGCGACCAGCGTGAACACCAATTGTTGGCCATTGTCCGCCGTGAGGCCGAAGTTGTAATGGTAGGGCTGGCCCACACAGATGTACGGTGCACTGTTCTGGTTGAATTGCGGGGAATTCGAGCAGGCCAGGATGTCGTTGCGCAGGATCGCTTCGATATAGGTGCCCGGCGACCCGAATAAATTGAAGGTGCCGGCGCGGCAACACTCCACCCACGAGATCCTCCAACCGCCCGGGCAAGGGGGAAGATTGACCGTGGTCTGGAACCGGTACAGGTTCACGCCCTGTAGGCCACCACCCGTATGGCACGTACTGTTCGCGATCTGGGCCGCACAGATCTGGCTCACCTCCACGGGGGTTGGAGCAGGTACGGAGATCGTTTGGTTGCCGCAATTGCTGCGGAACGTGATGTTCTGGGGCAGGGCCGGGTTCCCCGTGCAATCGAAAAAAAGATCGAGCGACACCAAATAGTTGTTGCCGCCCAGGCATTCGTAGGTAATGTTCCCCCCCAGCACGTGGGCCGCGCGGGCCCGGGCCGGCACAAGGCAAGCCAGCACCGCGGCGATCAGCATGAAATGCCAAAAGGAACGCCGCCTGAAAATCGATCGGGGGTTGCTGGTGGTCACGGACTTACGGAAATCAACCTTCAAAGCTAACCAAAGCTCGGTATCGCTTCGGGTATTTGACGCCTGCCCCCGCCCGTGGCGTTGCTTGGCCCAGTGCCCGATCCGGGCCACGCACTACTTTCGCCCCCTTGGTCCGGCAAAACCCGATCCGCAACCGCACCGATGCGACCCAAACCGACCCGAAGACCGCGGAAGGCGGCGTTTGCGCCAGCGATCCCGCTGGCCTTGGCGTTCGCCCTTAGCGGCCTTTCCAGCGCCCAGGCACAAACCGATACCACCGGCACCAGCCGCAGCGACAGCTCCTTGCTGAAGGTGGTGCCCGATACCTCCATCACCGACCATGACCTGCGGGCGGGCTCGTTCACCGTGGGCGCCAGCGACCTCGATGCCGAGATCGCCGGGCAGGATGTTTCGAGCATCCTGCGCTCCTCGCGCGATGTGTTCAACAGCACCGCCGGCTACAACTTCGGCGCTGCGCGGTTCCGCATCCGCGGGCTGGGCGGCGAGCTTACGCCCATGAGCCTCAACGGCGTCATGGTGAACGAACTGGAAAGCGGCTATGCCACATGGTCGCTGTGGGGCGGGCTGAACGATGTAACGCGCTGGGGCGAAACAAGCGTGGGCGTGAGCGCCTCGCCCTACAGCTTCGGCGGGCCGGGCGGTTGGTCCAACATCGACCTGCGGGCATCGAGGCTGCGCAAGGGCACGCGCATTTCCTACGCCATGGCCAACCGCACCTACCGCAACCGCGCCATGGCCACCTACAACACCGGCCTGATGCCGAACGGCTGGGCCTTCAGCCTAAGTGGCTCGCTGCGCTGGAGCGATGAAGGCTATGTGCCGGGCACGTTCTACAACGCCGGCGCCTATTTCCTTTCCGCGGAAAAGAAGGTGAACGAAAAGCACAGCTTCGGATTTGTCGGCTTCGGCGCACCCATCGTTTCCGGCAGGCAGGGATTGGCCGTGCAGGAAGCCCAGCAGCTTACCGGCGACCATTACTACAACCCGAACTGGGGCTGGCAGGACGGCAAGAAGCGCAATGCCAACGTGAGCAACGACCATAAGCCGGTGTTCATCCTCTCGCACTACTACAAGCCCGACGAGCGCACCCAATGGAACACCAGCGCGCTGTACACCTTCGGCCGCGATGGTTACACCGCGCTGAACTGGTACGACGCACCCGACCCACGCCCGGATTACTACCGCTACCTGCCGAGCTACTTCACCAGCACACAGCCTTGGATCGCCGCTGACCTCACGGAAGCCTGGGCCAACGACCCCAACACCAGCCAGCTCAATTGGGAGCAGCTCTACTTCGCCAACGGCAAAAACCTGTACACCGTTCAGAATGCCGAAGGGATCGCCGGCAACAACGTTACCGGCATGCGCAGCAAGTACATCGTGGAGGACCGGCGTGCCGACCCGAGCCGCCTGGCCCTCAACTCCGTATGGTCGAGGCAGTACGAAAAGCAGTTGAAGCTCACCGCGGGCGGAAGTTTCCAGGCCGGGAAAACGCACTACTTCAAAGTGGTCGATGACCTGCTGGGCGGCGATTTCTGGTTGGACCTGGACCAGTTCGCGGCGCGCGACAGCGACGATCCCAATGCGGCGCAGAACGACCTGCGCACGCCCAACCACGTGGTGCGCGAGGGCGACCCGTTCGGCTACGATTACGACATAAAGACCCGCGTGGCCAATGTGTTCGGGCAGGTGGAAAAGAAGGGCCGCAAGGTTGAGGGATACGTTGGGCTAACGGCCACCTCCACGCAATTCTGGCGCACCGGCAATTTCCAGAAGGCACTGTTCCCCGAAACTTCCTTCGGCAACAGCCCCAAGCAATCCTTTACCACCGCCGGCATTAAGGGCGGTGCCGTGTACAAACTGTCCGGGCGCCAATACTTCACCGGCAACATGGCCTACATGGGCCTGGCCCCCACCCCGCGGCTGGCCTACCTCAGCCCGCGCACTCGGCAGGCCGTGGTGGAAGGGCTTACCGCTGAAAAAGCCTTCAGTGCCGACCTCGGCTACGAATTGCGCATGACCCGCGTAAAGGGCCGCGCCAGCCTGTACTACGTGAAGACCACCGACGGCATCTGGTCGCGCAGTTTCTACCACGACGTGTACCGCACCTTCGTCAACTACTCCATGACCGGCGTGGACCGCCAATCCATGGGCCTGGAACTGGGCGCCGAAGTGAAGCTATCGCCCACTTGGCAGCTAACGGCCGTGTATGCCGATGCCCAATACCTCTACGCCTCTCGGCCCAAGGCCACCATTACGCGTGACAACAGCGACACCGCCCTGGCCGTGGGCCGCACGGTGTACTGGAAGAATTTCCGCATGGGCGGCATGCCCCAACGCGCCGCCTCGCTGGGCCTGCGCTACAATGCGCCCAAATACTGGTCGCTGGGGGCCGATGTGAACTACTTCGGCAACATCTATCTCGAGCCCAACCCCGACCGCCGCACGGCCGAAGCCCTCAACAACCTGGTCTCGGAGGATCCACAATGGAGCCAATTGCTGGACCAGACCAAGCTGGATGACGGCGTGGTGGTGAACCTCTTCTTCACCAAGAGCTGGCGCATCAAGCGCAAATACCGCCTGGGCTTCAACATTTCAGTGAGCAACGTGCTCGACAACACCGACCTGATCACCGGGGGCTATGAGCAATTGCGCTACGTGCCCATGGAGATCAACAAATTCCCGCCCAAGGTGAGCTACATGTACGGCCGCACCTACTTCGCCATGCTCACCCTCAGCTTCTGACCCGACCAACATGACCTTGAAAAGCATCCAACAACGCGCGGCCATCGTGGCCATTCCCTTGGTACTGGCCTTGGCCACCGGCTGCAAAAAGGAATTCGACTCCCCCCCGGTGCGCACCATACCCACCGGCAGCGTGGTCACCATCGCCCAATTGAAGGCGATGTACCAAGGCACTCCTGTCCATTTCCCGGAAACAGTGCCTGCGGACACCACCGGCGCCGATACGGTGCAGGCCATTACCACGCTTTATGCCGTGGTTACCGCCGATGAACAGAACGGCAACCTGTACAAGAACCTGTACATCCAGGACCACACCGGCGCCATGGCCATCCGCCTGCTCAATTCCGGCGGCCTTTACCAAGGCGATTCCATCCGCATTTACCTGCCCGGCACCGTGCTTAGCCCCTACAACGGCCTGATGCAGCTGGACAGCGTGAACGTGGACAACAACGTGGTGAAACAGGCCACCGGTGTGCAGGTAACGCCCAGGCCCACGCAGATCAGTGAACTGACCGCCCAAAATTTCGGCCTTGGCGGGGCCTACCAAGGCATGGTGATCCGCTTGGAGAATGTGCAATTCGTTGCAGGCGACACCAGCCAGACCTACGCCAATGCGGTAACCCAGCAGACGCTGAACCGCACGCTGGAAAATTGTGCAGGGCAGACCGCCGTGGTGCGAAGCAGCGGCTACGCCAACTTCGCAGGGCAAAAACTGCCCAAGGGCAAGGGCAGCTTCACCGGCGTGGCCAGCTGGTTCGGCAGCGCGGCCCAGCTGTACATCCGCGATATCAATGAAGTGCAATTGAACGGTCCGCGCTGCGGGGAAAACAACTGCGAGGCCGTGGCCTCCTTAAGCCAGGATTTTTCGACCGTGGTGAACAACACCAGCATTGACCTGGAATGCTGGAAGAACACGTTCACACAAGGCAGCTTCGCGTGGCGCGGCAAAGTGAGCGGCAGCGACTACAGCGCCGAAGCACGCCGTTCCTCCTTCGATGCCACCAGCACCATGTGGCTGGTAACACCGCAGATCACCGCAACCACGGCATCCCACCTCAGCTTCAAGTCGGCCAAGGCGGGTACCGGCGAAGGCAACCTCACGCTATGGCTGAGCACCAACTTCAACAGCGACCCCGCTGCGGCAACCTGGACCGCCATAACCGGCGCGACCTTGGCCGGCATTGCCGACGCTGACAATGCCTGGGTCGGTTCCGGCACCATCGACTTGGCCGGCTTCCTGCCTTCAGGCTATACGGGTAACTTTGTCATCGCCTTCAAATACCAAGGCGACGCGGCTAACTCCACCACCTACCGCGTGGATGACGTATTGGTGAACTAACCACGAACTTTGACCCATAAACACCCCAAGATGAGAGCAGCATTACTTCTTACCTCCGTGGCCCTCGCCGGCATGGCCAGCGCCCAGGTCTTCCAAAGCAGTTTCGAGGATTGGACCGACGGCGCACCCGATGGCTGGACCACCACTGGAGTTACCAACATAGGCGCGGCCAACATCGCGCAAGTGACCGAAAACCCGCACAGCGGAAGCTCTGCCGTTCGCCTGACCAACGCAACCAGCTCCCACAAGCGTTTCGCCACGCAGGAAGTGGAAGTGACCAGCGGTACCGAGTACACCGTTACCTTCTGGGTGCGCGGTGCCGGCGACATCCGCGTGGGCCTGTTCGATGGCCGCTCAACCGGCTCGGGCTACGCCAGCTACACCGATTACACCGCCGCCACGGCCACCTGGACCCAAGTGACCAAGACGATCGCAGCGGCCACGGACACGGCAAATGCACGTTTCATTCTCTCGGTGCGCAACACCGCTGCGCCGGAGAACCTCGTTGTGGATGACGTGAATATCAGCGTGGGCGGATCCATCCCTGTGGTGTCCATCCACGATATCCAATTCACCACGGACCCCAGCGGCGACTCGCCCTACAAGGACCAAGTGGTGACCACCTCCGGCATTGTAACCGGCTCCTACATCACCTACGACAACAACGTACCGCCGCAGCCGCAATACCGCTACACCTACATCCAGGATGGCAGCGGCCCTTGGAACGGGATCGTGATCTACGATTATTTCAACAACAACAACGTGGGGGAGATCGGCGATGCGGTCACCGTAACGGCCACCGTGGACGAATACTTCAACCTCACCGAGCTGAAGCAGGTCCAAAGCTTCACCATCACCGCCACGGGGCAGGCCGGCCCTACACCCTTGGCGATCGAAACGGGTGACCTTGAGGCCGAGGCCCTGGAGAGCGTGCTTGTGCAAGTGAATCACGCCGTTTGCACCTTGGCCCCCAGCGGCGCCAGCTTCGGCAAGTGGAACGTGGACGATGGCAGCGGCGAGGCCGTAGTGGGCAAGTTGATGTACACCGTAACGCCAGCGCCGGAAGTGGGCCAAACCTTCGATGTTACTGGTGTGGTCTCCTTCACCAATTTCCAGAATAGCCCCGAATACAACATCCAGCCGCGCATGGCCGCTGATGTCGACCTCTCTACGGCAGTGCAGGAGCAGCATGCCATGGCCGGCGTGGCCGTGGGCCCCAACCCCGCACAGGATGTGCTCAACGTGCACCTCGGCAACATGGGCAGCAAGTCCTTCACCTACACCTTGGTGGACATGCAGGGCCGCACCGTGCAAAGCGGACAGCTCAGCGGCAGCACGGCCCAGCTGAATGTGCAGGGCCTGCCCACCGGCATGTACCAGCTAAGCCTGCGCAACAGCGAAGCCGCCAAAAGCTTCGCCGTGCAAGTGGCGCATTGATCGGATCAATTGGAAAAGAAAGGGCCGCACGATCGCGGCCCTTTCTTTTTTGAGGGCGGGGCTTTTCTCAACTCATCTTTCCTGAAGCTCCGCAATCCCAGTCACCGGAAAATTGAATATGCAGCGGATGATCCAACGAGATTCTGGCCTATTTATCGATAGGTGAAGTTCGAGAAAAAGCGGTGGTATCTTCGTGGGGTGATCCGAGGCGGGTACGATGAGAGTTAATATCCAACGCACCGACATCGGCAAGTTCGGCACCAACGGCTACCATCGCATCAATCGGGCCTCCGGTGCCAACTATCCTTTCCCCTACAACGACCCGCCCTTGGTTATAACCCCCGGTCTGCAGAACATCACCTATACCAGCTACCACCAACCCGCCAGCATTTCCGAAACGGTGAACGGCATACCCTATCTGTTGGAATACACCTATGATGCCGACCAACAGCGCAACTACAGCAAGCTGCGCAACATGAACAACCCCGGCACGCCTGTGGAGGAACGTTGGTATGAACACGGACTGGAAACGGTGCGCCACAATGGGCAAACCAGCAATACGCACAAAGCCCTCTACGTGGAAGGCGGCGACGGCCTCTGTGCCATCATTGCCGTGGGACCCACCACCTTATAGGTTCCATTTGCATTTGGAGCACCGGGCAACCAACGCGTATCAGCGCTTCCGCGCCACAATGGCGATCGCTTCCATGGAAGCCTCGTACTTGCGGAATACGCGGCGCATATCGAGGATGCGGCGGCAGGCCTTGGGATGCGTGAGGATGTTGAAGCCGATCTTCAAGAAGCGGAAGAAGCCTTCATCGTCGATCAGGCGCTTGGTCTCCAATAGGTGCATGGGGTTGGTGGCCACGGTTTCCACTTGGAACCCAGCCTGCTCCAGCATCTGCGTCCACTCGGAACGGGTGAGCGGCCGCGCATTCACCTTGATGGTGGTGGCCAGGTCGTGCTGCACCTTTTTCTTGTCGGCGGCGGGCATATCATCCGGCACCAGGGCGATCTCGTGTATGCCGTAAACACCGCCCGGCCGCAGGATGCGGTAGGCCTCGGCGATGATTTCCGCCTTGCGGTGGTCGGCCTGCATGGTGAGCATGGCCTCGGCGTAGAGCTTATCGGCCGTGGAGGCCTCCACCGGTGCGCAACAGGCGTTTCCGATCACGATGCGGTATTGCGGCCCATTGATCTTGCGGCGCAGCATGCCGGCGGCCTCTTCGTTCAATTCCACACCGGTGTAGCTCTTGGGGCGCTTGGCCAAGGTGATGCCGGCCGTGTAGCCCATGCCGGGCGCGAATTCCACCACATCGTCGGCGGGTGAAATGGCCAATTGGTCCATGAGCTGCAGGGTCAGTTCCTTTCCGCCGGGGCGCAGCACGCGCTTGCCCATTTTGGCCAAAAGCCAATGGCCTTGTTCGGTGTTGAGGTGCTGGTTGGCGGTGGAACGGCGCGGCGTGGCCGTAGGTGCTGGAGTGGTTACGGGCTCGATCGTTTCTGGGACGGGCATTACCTTATTTAGAATAATTCCAAACAAGGGTAGTGACAGAATCGAGTCCGTGAACTGATGATCGTCAGTTATCCGCTTGGATCCCTTTGGCGGCGCGCATCCACGGCCGGCAGGGCCCGCCGTGGGCGGCACGGGCGCAAACGACAAACGCCCCGGAAAATCCCGGGGCGTTGTCTCCTCCTACCCTAACCCAACTTCCTACTTGGAAAGCACCTTGAATTCCGTGCGCCTGTTGGCCTGGTGCTGTTCCTCCGTGCATTTCTTGCACTCGCAATCGTCAACCGGTTTCGTAAGGCCGTATCCCTTGTAGCTGAGGCGCTCCTTGGCAATGCCCTGCTTGATCAGGTATTCCACCGCGCTCTTCGCCCTCTTTTCCGAGAGCGAAAGGTTATAGGCCGCGTTGCCGCGGCAGTCGGTATGCGAGCTGAGCTCGATCTTCACCGTGGGGTTGTCGTTGAGCGTTTGTACCAGCTTGTCCAGCTCCACGGCAGCATCGGGGCGTATGTTCCACTTGGCCAGGTCGTAGTAAATGTTGTCCAGGCGCACTACCTGGTCCACTTGCAGGGGGAAGAGGTTGAAGTCGGCATGCTGCACCGAATTGGGCTTGCCCTTGGTGGTCACCCTTG
>JBIQMI010000113.1:0-9545 GCA_044463585.1 Cryomorphaceae bacterium | reverse complement strand
GATGGAGACCGTGCGCGAACACGGCCGCTGCCTGGTGGTAACTGAAGAAAGCGTTACAAACTCCTTTGCACAAGCCTTGGCCGGACAGATCAATGCGGCCTGTTTCGAAAAGCTGGACAGCCCGGTGCGTTTCATCGGCTCGGCGGACATGCCGGCCATTCCGCTGAACAGCACGCTGGAGGCGACCATGATCCCCAGCGCGGAAAAGGTCGGCAAGGTGTTGGGCGAAGTGCTGGCATATTGACCTGCAAGTGCACGAGCACCACATCATAGTACCGCGCACTGCCCGCTACCACACACTGGGCGAGGCGGCCACTGCAAGCGCCATCTGGATCGTGCTGCACGGTTACGGCCAGTTGGCGCGCTACTTCCTGCGGAAATTTGAAGGCCTGGAGGATGGACTGCTGATCGCCGCGCCGGAAGGCCTTTCACGCTTCTACACGGATGCAGGGCACGCGCGTGTGGGCGCCACATGGATGACGCGGGAAGACCGGCTTGCCGAAATAGCGGACCAAGCCACCTACCTCGATGCCCTGGCCGCCGGGTTGAAAAGCAAATGCCCGCCGGACATTCCCTTGTGCTTGCTCGGCTTTTCGCAGGGTGTGGCCACGGCCTGCCGTTGGGCCCTTGCCACGGGTAACAGCATCACAAGCACCGTGCTTTGGGCAGGGGCCATGCCGCCCGGGCTGCCGGAAGAGCAGATGCGCACCGCGTGGGAATACCAGCAGCTCATTCTGGTGCACGGCAAGGAGGACCACCTCGTGCCAGCGGAAGTGTTGCGCAGCAACGAAGCCCAGTTGCATGCGGCCAACGTGCCGTTCCGTACGGTGAATTTCAACGGCGGCCATGCCTTGCACCAGCCCACGTTGGCCCACGTGTTGTACGGGCATTAAGGGCCTTTAACGCGAAAGCATTGCAAGAGCTCCCGGTCTTTAGGGCTGCGCACGGCCATATGGACCTAAATTCGCCGCAAACCAAAAAACACTGATCACCTTATGACGATAGCACTACGAACGCTTGTCGTAGCAGCCCTTTCAACGGCCCTGGTCGGCCAAGCGGCAGCACAGCAACTCATTTCGAGGAACGGAGATGCCGCAACGACGCCCACCTTGCGCCTGGCCAAGGAAAGCCATGCACACCCTGGCCATGCGGAAGCAAGTGCCGGCCAGCGTGGTGGCGCTCCGGTGAACGACACTTGCTCCGGCGCGGAGAACAATGACCTGGCGGTTGGCCAAACCCTTACCCTGAACGGCGACAACACGGGGGCGACCGATGAAAGCGACACCGGCTACCTCATCGTGTACGAGAAATTCACCACCACCACCTGTGCGAACGTAACGATCAACTATTGCGTGGCCGGATCGGAGTTCGACAACTTCCTTGTCAACCTCGTCGTTTCCTGCCCTGACATCCTCAATGGCCTAATGGCCGCAAGCCAAAGCAACGACTGCTCAGCAACCTTCAACAACTTGCCCGCGGGCACCTATTACATACCGGTGCTGGCCGAACCCGGTGAAACACCCGCTGGTGCATACACCATCGAAGTAACTGCATCCGCATGCGTTGCCGCCCCGTCCAACGACACATGCTCGGGCGCGGTGGACCATGCATTGGCCGTGGGCGAAACGCTCACCTTGAGCGGCGACAATACGGGGGCGACCGATGAAAGCGACACCGGCTTTTTGATCGTTTACGAGAAATTCACGACCGCCACTTGCGCCGACATCGCCGTCAACTATTGCGTGCCCGGCTCGGAGTTCGACAACTTCCTGATCAACCTTACCACCAGCTGCCCCGATATTTTCACGGGGCTCATCCAGGCCAGCCAATACGATGAATGCACGGTGATCTTCAGGAGCCTGCCCGCGGGCACCTATTACATCCCCGTCAACGCTGATCTGGGCGATACCCCCGCAGGCGCTTACACCATCGAGGTGACTGCATCCGAATGCGATGCCTATTGCGCCGCAAGTGCAACATCCGCTGACTTCGAGGTGATCAACCAAGTGACCTTCGCGGGCATCAACAACACGACCAGCACCACGCTCGGCTATGAGCCACATATCGACCTCGTTGCCCAAGTGGAAAGGGGTGGATCTTACGCGATTACCGTTGCCTCCGATGAAGCGGTTGGCTCGGATGAGTTGTTGGTGTGGATCGACTTCAACAACAACCAGGCCTTCGAGGCCAATGAGCTGGTGTTCAACGCCACCGGTGCAGGTCCCTACGTTGGCACCATCGCCATTCCCAATGATGCCACATTGGGCGTTACCCGCATGCGCCTCCGTTTCCAGGACATGGACTACAGCCCCACCAGCGAACCTTGCGGCGAGAACCGGTACGGCCAGGTGCAGGACTACTCCGTGAACATCGACGTGGGTTCATCTGTGGCCGAGCTCGGCCAAGCAAAAGTGCATGTATACCCCAACCCGGGCAATGGAAATTTCACGCTTGACCTTTCGGCCTTGAGCGGCACGGTGCAGGTTGATGTACTGGACATGACAGGCCGGGTGGCCCATGCCGCCACGTTCAACGCAGGGGCCGGCGTAACGCAGCTGGCGCTGGCAGGCAAAGTGGCGCCAGGCAGCTACGTGCTCCGCCTGATCAACCAAGGCAACAAGGCAGAACAGCGCATCGTGATCCAATAAGGATCCGCACGTGCCACAACAGGAAGGCCGCCCTGCCCGGGCGGCCTTCTCATTTTCCATGCCCTTTGACGACAGCACAATGGCGTTTAACGAACGCAGAACGGGTGCTCCTTGGGATACATTCCACCCCGGCATCCCGTCGATTGTGCGCACACTTATGCCGTGGTAGTTCGGCCGGGCCTTGGCATAGATGTCCATGGCCACTTCCCTTCCCTCCTGCGTGCCACTTTTACCGGACCACGGTGGTCAGGAATTCATTCAACTTGGGAAAAACCGCGCGGTATTTGTTCTTCACGCATTGCTCCAGCCACGCGGCCATTCCGGGTAGCTCGAACGCGGATCCAAGGGCTACTACAACCGCTTTCGGTTCCTCAGAACTGGTGCTCCTTGGGCCCTTTCCACCCGAGCATCTCGTCGATGGTGCGCACACTTACGCTGTGGTAGTTCGGCCGGGCCTTGGCATAGCTGTCCATGGCCACTTCCCTCCTGCGTGCCACTTTTACCGGACCACGGTGGTCAGGAATTCATTCAACTTGGGAAAAACCGCGCGGTATTTGTTCTTCACGCATTGCTCCAGCCACGCGGCCATTCCGGGTAGCTCGAACGCGGATCCAAGGGCTACTACAACCGCTTTCGGTTCCTCAGAACTGGTGCTCCTTGGGCCCTTTCCACCCGAGCATCTCGTCGATGGTGCGCACACTTACGCTGTGGTAGTTCGGCCGTGCCTTGGCATAGATGTCCATGGCCACTTCCTTCCCCTCCTGCGTGGCCACCAATGCGCCGTACAACGGCACCAGGAACTTCCGGCGGCCCACGGTGGTCAGGAATTCATTCAACTTCGGGAATGCCGCGCGGTAATTGTTCTTCACGCATTGCTCCAGCCACGCCGCCACTATTTCCGCGTTGCCCGAACGCGTGAACCCGAAGGCCGCGTCCAATTCCGCCATGCGCTGGCCCGATTGGCCCTTTGGCAAATGCCGCAGGAAATGCATCCAGCGGAATGTCCCCCAGTCCTGGGTATTGAGCGCTTTGGCCGCCATACCTTCATTCCATCGTGCCAACTGGTCGTCCACCTGCACAAATCTTTCGCTTTGCGGAACTAGCACGTCCGGCGGCAAGCCCGGCTGTTCCACCCAATGATCAAGATCGAGGTCCACCTTCAACGGTTCGAGCAGCTCGCGGCGGATGTAGGTCTTGAAGGTGTCCGTGGTGATGCTCCTGAACGCGAAGTGATCGAAGTAGCCCGTGAGGAACGCATCGAACTTCCCACGTCCCACCTTGCTTTCGATCAGTCTCAGCAACGCATACCCTTTTTCATAGGCAATGTCCGTCATGCCATCATCCGGGTTCCTGCCGGCCAGGTCAAGGTGCAGCGCCGTGTCATCCGGGTGCTTGCTGCTATCGATCTCGGCGATGGTTGCCAACAGGTCCTGGTAGCCCAGCAACGTGGTCATGTCGTTGTATTCCTTGCCATAGATCGCTTCGGTGATGCGGTGTTCGAAATACACGGTGAATCCTTCGTTCAGCCAGAAATCATTCCATGTTGCGTTGGTCACCAGGTTGCCGCTCCAGCTGTGCGCCAATTCATGCGCGATCAATGAGGTAAGCGTGCGGTCCCCCGCTATGATCGTTGGGGTGGCGAAGGTGAGGCAGGGGTTCTCCATGCCCCCGAACGGAAAGCTCGGCGGAAGAATGATCACATCATACCGGCCCCAGCGGTACGGGCCGTACAGCGCCTCTGCGGCCTCCACCATTTCCTCCATGTCCGCCAATTCCCACGCGGCGGGCTCCACCATGCTGCGCTCGGCGTACACCCCGGTGCGCGCCCCCGTGGCCTTGAATTCAAGGTCGCCCACGGCCAACGCGATCAGGTAAGGCGGAATGGCCTTGTCCATTTTGAATTTATACGAACCATCGGGGCTGCGCTCCTGCGGATTGGTAGCGCTCATTACGGCCATCAGCTCGGCGGGCACGGTAACATGTGCGTTGTAGGTGATCCGGATGCCCGGGCTGTCCTGCACGGGGATCCATGAGCGGGTAAGTATGGCTTCCCCCTGGGTGAAGAGGAACGGATGCTTCTTGTCGCGGGTTTGGGCGGGCGTAAGCCATTGCAATGCCTTGGCATCTGGCCCGGCGGTGTAGCTAATGGCCACTTTGTCCGCCCCTTTGGGCAAGGCCACCCGAAGCGCCTGGCCCAATATGGGATCCGGCGCTCCTATCGTGAATGCAGCGGCCGTGCCATCGCCAAGCGTCACCTTCTGTATGGTCAGGCCATCGGTATCGAAGATCACGCTGTCGCCTTTGTGGCGTTTCAACGTGTATGTGGCGGTACCGCGGATCTGGTGCGCCGCCATGTCCACATGGATGTCAAGATCGAGATGTGTGGAAGCGGCCTCCTCGGGTCGCGCATAGCTGTGTGGGTCCATGGCGTACTTGGTTTCGGCTGAAGGAGTTGCCCCGGTTGCCGCCTCATCTGCAGTACAGGCCGAAAGAACTGCACAAGCAAGGGCCAACGGGATCAGTCGGGAATAGTGTGTCATAACGCAGGGCGCAAATGTACTGGCCTGCGCAAAGGTGGGCCGGGTGAGCTTCCACGGCCTTCCGGACACGTATGGCGGCAACCGCCCAATGAACCTTTGATGCGGATATGATCGATCTGCTTACCTTCGCCGCCCATTTCGGGGTGTAGCGCAGCCCGGTAGCGCACTTGCATGGGGTGCAAGGGGTCGGAGGTTCGAATCCTCTCACCCCGACTGGAATGAGCGGAGAGGCTGAAAAGTCTCTCCGCTTTCGTTTTACAGCAACACCATCGTCTCTCCGCTTTCATTTTCACAACAACAGCACGGTAGCGCATCCCGCCCAAGGGGCGGGAGCGTCGGAGCCTCGAATCCTCTCACCCCGACTGGAACAAGCGGTGAGGCTGAAAAGTCTCTCCGCTTCTAGTTTTACGACAAAACACGGAGCGCACATCCTGATGCTTTACAATGAAGAATCCAATCAGTCCGGTTATCATCCTTGTAAGCATCCTGATTTATTTGACCAACCTCTCTGCCGGTTTCTTTTCGTGGGATGACCCGGACATGGTGGTACGCAACAGCCATGTACACGCCCTGTCCTTCCATCATCTGTTGCTCTATTTCACAACCCCTTACCACGGCATCTACCAGCCGGTCACCATGTTCCTCTATGCCTTGGAATGGCGGATAGGAAATGGGGATCCATTCGTCTTCCACCTTACGGGCATGGTTGTACATGCCATATCTGGCTTCTCTCCGGAAATCCCTGGACGTCGGCCTTTACGGCGCTCTTATTCGTCGCCTCGCCCGTTCAAGTTGAATCCGTCGCTTGGATCGCGGAACAGAAAACCCTATGGAGCGGGTTGTTCTATTTGCTGGCCATGCTTTACTATTTGAAGTGGCTCAAGAACCGTGCGGCCGGAAGCTATGGCCTGCTTCTCCTTTTCGCCATTTTGGCGCTGCTTTCAAAGGCTTCGGCGATAACCTTGCCCTTGAGCCTGCTCGGACTTTTGCTTTTTCACGCCGGGCGCAATGGGCTTGCCCACCACTGGCGCAGCCTGCTTCCCATGGCATTCCTGGCCCTGCTTTTCGGGGTCTTGGCCATTGGCGCCCAATCCCATGGCGGCTATCTGCGGCCGGAACGATTGGACATTCCCCTTTACGAACGGGGCATACTTGCCCTCTACGCACTTGCGAAGTACGCGGTACGCATGGTACTGCCTTACGACCTTTCAGCCTTATACACCATGCCCGCAAGAATAGCATGGTACCATGTCGTCCTTGGCCTGTCGGGCCTGTTGACCGCACTCGCCTTCCTGTGGAAACCCAGGGCCGTACGCGCCCAAAAATGCGGCCTGTTGCTGATGTATGCCGGGCCGCTGATCCCCGTGCTACAACTGCTTCCGTTCGGCGAGGCGTTGATGGCGGACCGCTATGGCTATGTGGCCTGCCTCCCGGTCTACTTCATCATGGCCCGCGCCATCGTGCGTTTTGCCGAACCGTCTCACATCCGCCAGGCCATGGGACGTGGCTTGTTCGCAGCCATTCTGCTGCTGTATGCTGACTTATCCCACGGCCGTGCAGCCCTTTGGGGCAACGAAGTGGCATTGTTCGAGGATATGGTGGGACAGTACCCGGCCAGTGACATCCCCCAATTCAACCTCGCAAACGCCTATCGTACAGCGGGCCGTTTCAAGGAAGCGCGGGAACATTTCACCGTGGCCACCCGGTTAAACCCGGCCTACGTTCAGGCATGGATGGGCTTGGGTACCGTGAATGCCGCTCTCCACCAAAACAGTGAAGCGATCGACAATTTCTCATCAGCCATCAAAGCCGCGCCTGGCCACCCCAACATCTTCATGGCGTACTACCAAAGGGCGCGTTGTTATGCCGATGAGGACAGGCCGGGGCTTGAGGCCAGCGACCTGGGGTCGGCCATTCAGCGCCAGCCGGCATTTGCACCTGCCCATTACCTGTTGGGCCGGCAGATGGCCCGTGCCGGAGATCACACCGGGGCAGTGGAGGAGTATTCGAAGGCCATGCTGCTGGGGCACGACCAGGCCGCCTGTTTGTTGAACCGGGCCATCAGCTACGGCTGGCTGGGCAACCAGGATGCCGCGATCATGGACCTCAACAAGCTGGTAAGGCTTGATCCGAACGAGGCGACTGCGTGGTTCCTGTTGGGCATAGCCAAGGTCCGCAACGGGGCCGATGGATGCGCGGAGCTTCAGCGGGCGACGCAATTGGGCCATGCGCAGGCATCGCAGGCATTGGCGGAATTATGCCCGCCAAGCGGCCATTGACCGCCACGGCCGCCATTCCACGAACGGCCGCCCCCGCACAGCAGCGGCCAAGGCAGGCGCAGGCCCGCCGCTACTTTTGCCCGCCGCATGCCACGCCAACTGTTCCTCACGCTTCTGTTCGCTGCCTTCGGCACCCTTACGCACGCCCAGCGTTTCACCGTTAGCGGTTATGTCACCGATTCGGCAACCGGCGAGGCATTGATCGGCGCGTCGGTCTTCATTGAAGAGATCGGCAAAGGCGTGCCCACCAACACGTACGGCTATTATTCCGCAACGCTGGACCAAGGCCCGTACACGCTTTTGGTGAAGTACATGGGCTATACCGATCTGCGCCGCAGCGTGGTGTTGAACGCCGACCGCAAGATGAACCTGCGGCTGAGGTCGACGGTACAGGAGATGAAGGCCGTGGAAGTGACCGGCCAGCGCGCGAAGAGCCAGACCGAAAGCACCGATATGGGCCGCATGGACCTGGACGTGCAGAAGCTGCAAACCCTGCCGGCCCTTATGGGCGAGGTGGACATCCTGAAAACGCTGCAGTACCTGCCCGGCGTGCAAAGCAACGGCGAGGGCAACAGCGGTTTCTACGTGCGCGGCGGCGGCCCGGACCAGAACTTGATCTTGCTGGACGGGGCCACCGTGTACAATGCCAGCCACCTGTTCGGCTTCTTCAGCGTGTTCAACGCCGATGCCGTGAAGGACATCGAGCTTATCAAGGGCGGCATGCCGGCCCAATACGGCGGCCGCAGCAGCAGCGTGCTCGACATCACCATGAAGGAAGGCAACGATAAAACCTTTCATGGCCAGGGCGGCATCGGCATCATCAGCAGCCGGTTCACCTTGGAAGGGCCTATCGTAAAGGAGAAAAGCTCGTTCATCGTAAGCGGCCGGCGCACCTACATCGATATGCTGGCCAAGCCATTCGTGAACCCGGAGAGCCGTTTCGCGGGAAGCGGCTACTTCTTCTACGACCTCAACGCAAAGGCCAACTACCGGCTCAGCGACAAGGACCGCTTCTTCGTCAGCGGCTACTTCGGCCGCGATGTCTTCAACCTGCATGGCAATCAGCCCGGCAGCCCCAGCTTCAAGATCCCCTGGGGAAACGCCACCGTTACCGGCCGCTGGAACCACGTGTTCGGGCCGAAGCTTTTCCTGAACGCCACCGCGGTGGTGAGCGACTACAAATTCTCCTTCGGTGGTGGCCAGGACCAGTTCGGTTTCAGCCTCAAGAGCGGCATCCGCGACTATGGCCTCAAACTGGATTTCAACCAGTACCCCAACATCCGCCACAACGTGCGCTACGGCGCCCAGTACACGTACCACATGTACACGCCCAGCACGGTGGAGGTGAACAGCGGCGATGTGGACTTCAACATCGATACGCCCAGCAAGCTCCGCGCGCATGAGGCAGGCTTGTACGTACAGGACGATTTCGACATCACCGACCAGCTCCGCCTGAATGCCGGCCTGCGCTTCAGCTGGTTCGCCCACATCGGCCCGTACCACGAATACTTCACCGACACGCAAGGCAACACCACCGGCACGTACGACCATGGCAGCGGCCAGATCATTGCCCAATACAACGGGCTTGAGCCACGGGCCTCCATGCGCTACACGCTCGACAAGAACAACAGCGTGAAAGCCAGCTTCAACCGCAATATGCAGTACGTGCACCTGGCGAGCTTCAGCTCCATCGGCCTGCCCACGGACACCTGGATACCGAGCGGAAAGAACGTGCGGCCACAGGAAGCGCTGCAATACGCCGTTGGTTGGTTCCGCGACCTGAAGCAGCGCACCTATGAGGCCAGCGTGGAGGTGTACTACAAGGACATGGCCAACCAGATCGAATATGCCGAGGGCGTGCAGCCGGAGGACGCGGGCAATGCCAACTACGACCATGGGTTGACGTTCGGCAAGGGGTGGAGCTACGGCGCCGAATTCTTCGTGAAACGGCGCTACGGCAAGCTCACAGGCTGGGTGGGCTACACCTGGAGCAAAACGATGCGCGAATTCCCCGCGGTGAACAATGGCGAACCGTTCCCAAGCCGTTGGGACCGGCGCCACGACCTGAACGTGGTTGC
>JBIQMI010000112.1:0-9689 GCA_044463585.1 Cryomorphaceae bacterium | reverse complement strand
GCCGCGCGCCAGGCCGGCGTGTCGGTGATGGCCGACCTGGGCCTGGTGCTCACCGACCGCATGGTGGTATTATACGAGCAGGGCGAAAGCATTAACGCATGCCGGGTACCCCAGTTGGAAGGCCTGCTGAAGGACGGGACGCTCACTGGGGATACCGTTGTATACGATGATCTGGTGGCCACCAAGGGCGAGCTTGAACAGCGCCTGAAAGCGCCGTTGCGGACCACCTGGATGGCCCGCTATTTATAGGGATAGCGGTTTTTCCCACGTTGCCCTGTTGGTGAAAGGCGGCTGCTTGGGCGGGCACGGCCGCTCCATGTGGCCAACTTCGCCCCAATGCGAGAACGGATACTGCAATGGATGCACCTGTTGCCCGAAGGCACAGGCGACATCGCCGTGCTGTTGCTGCAGCTGCTGGTGGCCTTGGTGCTGGTGGGCTGGGCCTACAACAAAGGCTTCAGGCCGGTTGAGCGCGGGCCATTGGTCCGGTTGCTTTGGCTTACGCTCGCCTTTGGCACCGCCCTGCTGGTACGCCACATCCACGATGAATTGTGGCAACCGGTGATCATCGGCGGTTCGGTGATCGTCGCTGGCCTGTTCGGAAGGAATTCAAACGGAAGGGGCATGGGCGTGCCCATGGTCATGATCGCATCGCTGCTGGGGCTTGGCTTCGTGCTCAGCGCCATGGCGCTCACCCTGGTGGCCGTATTGGTCTATCTGCTCAGCCCCGTGAAAAAGCGATAGCAAAAGCCATGAGGAAAGGCAAGAGAAGCGGAACTACGGCACAGGCTTGGCTTTTTGCACTGGCCATACCGGGCGCGCTTCTGTTCATGCTCTTCTCCTTGTTGCCCTACGACCGCATGGTGCGCGACTGGCCATTCGGGATCATGCAGGACGAAGTGATGGCCTTTCAGGAGATCTTCGACCACCGGCCGGGACAACATGTGGAGGGCCACGCCGAGGTATTTTCATTGAGCACGCGGCCGGACGGCACAGTGCTGTTGGCCGCAGCGGGCGAGGAGGCTGGGGCCAGGCTCCAACGGCACGGGCAGGGTTTCACGCTCCAGTTCGATGAAGAGGCGCCGTTCCGCAAGGCGTTCATGCTGGAATTCATGCCGGCCGACCTGAATTCACTCGGCGCGCTCTATGCCGGTGCCGTGGCCGATTCGCTGCCTATCCGTTCGCCTTGGCTGGCCTTGGTGAAGGTGGTGCGCGACGGCGGCAAGGAAGAGCCTTATTTGGTGCAGCAACGCATGACCCCCGCCCAGGTGATGGCGAGCACGAAGGTGGCCATGGCCTGGGTGGACGCCGATGGAAAGGCATGGGGTGAAGAAACCGCACGGCCCGCAGGCGATACGATCGGCGCGGCGGCCAAGCGCCGATTGCTTGATCCGCAACGCTTCGATACCGTATCCACCCCGGCCCTAGGCCTGCTTATTTGCGCGGGCCAACGACCCGACCTGCGCGATGGTGCTGCAGGAGCATTGTGCGATGGCATTACCGGCGATGTGCAGCCCCTGTACGCCGCGCGCAGCGTTGTGCACACCGGGGCCTCCACCAGCGTGCAGGACGGCTTCCGCGCCGCGCTGGCGGAGAAAGGGAACCAGCAAAGGGTGCTGCAAATGGCAGCCAGGCTGCGGTTGGACAGCGCGGCCTGGGCCGCCCGTTTCCTGGCGATCGATTCCGCCGCGGTCCCGGTGTTGGCCAAGGGCCGCAACATCGGGCTGGTACAGGCAGGCGTGGACCGGGCCCGGACGGATTTCCTGCACCACCTCTTCCACCCGGACGTGATGTCCTGCCTGGGCCAACCCACCGATCTCCCATCGCCGAATGCGTTCCCGCTGGACCCGTGGCTCAAACAGTTCCGCACACAAGGGGACACCATTCGTTTCATCAGGGGCAAATACGACATCGACAAGGACCTGGTACTGCCCGAAGGCATGTCAGTGGTGCTCGAAAAGGGAGCACGCTGGTTCATGGCACCGGGCGTGAGCGTGGTGATCAATGGCGAGCTGCACATGCGTGGCACCGACCTGAACCCTGTTTTCATCCGCCCGCAGGATGAGGCCCGGCCCTGGGGTTCCATTGCGGTGAATGGCAACGGCCGTACACGGGTGCGCATAAGGGGCCTGCGCATGAGCGGCGGCAGCGACCTGCTGTGGCAAGGCGTGCACCATGGCGGCATGCTCAGCTTCATCAGGGCTGATGCGATCTTGGACAATTGCAGCATCGGGGAATCGTTCGGCGCTGCCGCCGTAAGCGCGCAGCGCGGCGGGTTCAAAATGACCGGTTGTTATTTGGAAGGCCCCCACGGATCTTTCCTGGAACTCGCGGAAACACAAGGGGTCATTGAGCGCTGCAATTTCGTTCAACCCGGTGGCGCACCGGAGGCCGGCGTGCGCAATGCCGTGAACATGCGGGCATCCGACCTGTTGTTGCGCGGCTGCAGCTTCTCCGACCTGCCCTTCACCGCCGTGCGCGTGGCGCGCGGGGGGAAGGCCGCGCTACAGGGCAGCCGCTTCAATGGCAACAAGGTGGCCATTGCCGCATTGGATGGATCAACCGTGCGGGTCACGGGCTGCGATTTCGCGAACAACGGCAAGGTGTTCGTGCTGCGCCGCGATAGGCCCGTGCTGGGCGGAGCCACGCTGGTGGAGGAAGGCAACACCTTCAACGGCAATGCTGTGCTAAAGGATGTGGATGCAGCCAGCAAATTCGAGCAAGGAAACGGGGCGGAGGCGGGGCAGTGGGGCATTTCCCCATCGGCAAGGTTCGCTGGTGCTTAGCTTCCGCAGATCATACGGAACGGACTATTCCCCGCACCCATCCGGCCGGGTGCCCTGGCTAAACAGGATTCCCGTTCTCGTCGGTGGTCAGCACTTCGCTCATGTGGTCCAGCCAAGGTCGCAATGCTTGGAATGCACGATCCGCATCAGCCGCCCATCCGGCATCAAGCACCTGCTTGTCGGTATAGCGGCGGGTGAACAGGAATTGTGTCCGGCGCAACAACCCCATGGCGGGATGGTCTTTTGGGAAGCCACGCGGCGCGGTTTTCAGTTGGGCGCCCTCCAGTCCGCCCCACATCCGTTTCAGGCGCTCGCCGTTAAGCAGGCTTTCCCACATCGGGTGGTCGTACAGGATGTCGGTGCGCAAACGCTTCAGGTCCTCCTTCCCTGGATCCCAGAAGCCGCAGCCGATGAATGACGCGCCTGGCTTGACCTGGAAATAATAGCCGCCGCGCAGGGCGGGCTTGCTTCGCACCAAGCTGCCCGCCAAGTGCTCTTTGTACGGCAGCTTCTCCTTGTGGAAGCGTTGATCGTTGTAGATGCGGTAAAGTGCCTCCTTGCCGTTTGGCGTTTCGATGCGGTCGTGCCGGTTCATGCGTTCGATCAGGTCATCGGCAAAGGCGCGCACGTTGGCCAGCGCATCCTCGTAGCGGGTGCGATGGGCCTGGAACCATTCGCGGTAGTTGTGCTTGGCCAAATCGCGAAGGAAGGAGAGGGTGGGGGCTTTGATCTGCATGCGTGAAGCGAACGCCGGTGTGAAGTAAAGGTTTACGGCAACTGCTTGAAAGACATGAGGGGCCGTTCCTTGCGGAACGACCCCTCGGCCTTTATGATCACCCGAATAGAACGGCCTATCGGGACAGCCAAACCGGCATCTCTGCCGACTTTCCCAGTACCCCTACCGGAAAATACCCAACCGCTGTACGGTGAGGTCACCGTTGATCATAATTTGCCTTTCCGGGAAAGGCATTCAAAGCGACTGATGCCTTCCCAATGCGAAGGTCCCCGTTTCCGTTCGGCCGGCAATGCGGGAAACTACCTGTTCGGTGAGAGTGGAAATACCTGATTTGCTTTCGGGACCGTGAATGCGGGCGTGGATGGCTTAACGGGGCCTGACGCCGCGGTCCATGGTTTCATCGGCCCTTGAACAAGGCTTTCCCCACCACTTCCATCAGCTCTTCCCTGGTGAACGGCTTGGTCAGGTGCCCGTTCATGCCGGCCTCCATGCAGCGCTCCAATTCCGTGGGCATTACGTTGGCGGTTACGCCAATGATCGGCACGGGCTTGTGGCCCGCCTCGCGTGCGCGGATGATGCGCGTGGCCTCGTAGCCGTCCATCATCGGCATTTGAACATCCATCAGGATCACATCGTAGCGTTTCGTGGCGGTCATTTCCACCGCTTCCAGCCCGTTCAACGCCACATCGATCGTTACGCCGGGTATGGCGGCCGATAGCACCTCGCGCGCAACCATCACGTTCAGGGCATGGTCCTCAACCAACAGGACCTCAGGTCCTTCAATCCCTCCGGTGCATCGGGTTTATCGTCCATTGTGGTGGCAGGTGCTTTTTCAGGCGGGGGCAAGGTGAACGGAATGGTGAGGGTGAACGTGCTGCCTTTGCCGGGGCTGCTTTCCACGGTGAGTGTGCCGCCCAATAGCTCCGTGAGCCGCTTGGAAATGGTCAGGCCCAGTCCGCTGCCGCCGTATTTGCGCGTGTGGCTGTTGTCAGCTTGGGAAAATTCATTGAAAATGGAGGGAAGGCGCGCTGCGGCAATGCCGATCCCGGTGTCCGAGACGGCGGTATTAAGCATGATCTGGCCAGAGGGAAGTTTCTCCATATCAACGGCAATGCTCACGTAGCCCTCCGCGGTGAATTTTATGGCATTGCCCACGATGTTCATCAGTACTTGGTTGAATCTGCCGGGGTCGCCGATCAAGGTTCCCGGCACTTCCGGTGCGATCCGGGACCTTAGTGCAAGGCCCTTGGCCTCCGCACGCGGACTTAGCAAGGAAACAAGAGAAGCGATCATCTCCCCCGGGTCCAGGGGCACTGCTTCCTTCTCCATGCGGCCCGCCTCGATCTTGCTCAGGTCCAGGATGTCGTTGACCAATTCCAACAGGTTGTTGCTGCTTTGGGCCACGGCCTTCAGGTAGGCTTCCTGCCCAGGCAGGTGCTCCTTGCGCAGCAACGCATCATTCAGCCCCACAATGGCATGCATGGGGGTACGTATCTCGTGGCTCATGTTCGCCAGGAACTGCTGCTTCACGTGTTCACTGTGTTCGGCGCGCTCCTTGGCCAGCTGCAGTTCCGAGGTTCTTGTTTGCACAATGCGCCCCAAGCGGTTGCGCTGGCGCTTCAGGTTCCGTGTGCGCAGTTGGAGATAGAGGAGCACCAGGGAAGCTTTTGGCGTAGAGGATGCCCTTGGAGTCCATGTACATCGTGCGCAGCTCGGGGGAGAAGTCCACGGCTTGCATGATGGGTAGCGCTGGCTGGTGCCCATTCCATGGGCCATCCGTGCGGAACAGCCTGGAGATGGTACAGGCCCACACCCGCCCAATCGGGTCCTGGTGCAGGCTGTGGACGGTTGAATGCTCCGCATCGATGTTCCCGAGGCGCACGCGATGGAAGGTTTCGGTTGCCGGGTCGAACACGTCCAGACCGTTGTTCGTGCCTACCCACAGGCGGCCGTTGCGGTCCTCCATCAGGCAGAGGATGAAACTCGAGCAAATGGAGGTGCTGTCCCCTGGATCGTGCCTGAACACGCGGAAGGTGTAGCCATCGTAACGGTTCAGCCCGTCCTTGGTGGCGAACCACATGAAACCGGTGCGGTCTTGCAGTATGTCCATGACCATGCCCTGCCCTTCGTAAGCGCAAATACCACCAATCCTGCCGTATTCCGTGCCCTTGTTTTTTGCAGGATCTTGTTGCGGTGCCCCTCAACTGTCCGGGGGCTTAGGAAGAGCTGGCCTGCTATCTCCGTGGTGGTCAATTCCTGGCAAATGGCGCGCAGGACCTCGAGCTCCCGCTCGGTGAGGGGTTCGGTTACCTCGTACTCGGGCTTTATTTTCTTGCTGTTCACCAGGCCGTGCAGCATCACGTTACTTACACGGTCGCTGAAATGATAGCCGTTGGTGGCCACCCCCCGGATGGCATCCTCGATCTCGTCAGGTGTCGAGTTCTTGGGTACGTAGGCATTGGCGCCAAGGTCCATCGCACGCCCGATCATGTCATCACCGGCATGCATGCTCAGCATGATCACCTCCCCTTGGGGTATGCCTCGCGCAGGTGCTGCATGGCCGTAAAACCATCCATCACGGGCATTTCAACGTCCAGCAGCACAATGTCCACGTGGTTATCGCGCATGCCGGTAAGCAGCTCGGCCCCATTGGCGCATTCGAACACCACCCGCACATCGGGCATGTCGCGCAGCAGCAGCGCCATGCCGCGGCGGAAGAGCATCTGGTCATCGGCGAGCGCGATCTGGATCATGGCGAGCAAGTTGGCATGGCCCTGCCGCCCGGCCACGCGTATTTCTACCTGTTCCGTTCCATGGGTGCCGTGGCCATCCATGTTCTCAATTCCGCCATCAGTTCCTCATTTCGCACCAGGCAGGCATGGGCCGCTTCCGCGCAACCGGCCATGTTGTTGGCCTTGGCCCGCTGTTCAACATCCGCCAGCAGGTCGCAAAGCCGGTGGTCGCCCATGTACAAGGCTTGGGGTTGAAGGGCATGGGCCCCGAAGGCCAGCTTGGCGGCTTCACTGGCCAACGCCAACGCATGCATGGCAGCGAATTGGCCCGGGGCCTCATGCAGGTACAGCGATACAAATTCGGCCATGCGCGAAGGGTCATCACTGCATAGCCACTGCAGGTATTCCAAATTCATTCAGGAAATAAATAGCGGTTGGGTGCCGTGAAGATAGCGCTGTTGGTAATTTCTGGGTCCTGTACAACCTTTGGGTATGCGGAACATTCTTTTTTGGGCCTTTGCATGGCCGTTGCTGACGGTCGCACAACCCGTGCAGCCCACCGAAAAGCCGCTTGAATGCGGCAAGGTGCTCACACTTCGGTCTACCGTGCTGGCCCAAGAGCGGGTGCTGAACGTTTGGTTGCCGGATGGCTACCATGACACCACGGCCACCTATCCCGTGTTATATGTGCTGGATGGCGGCATGGACGAGGATTTCCCGCATTTGGCAGGCTTGATGCAATTCATGAACATGTACGGCCTGTACCCGCCTACGATCGTGGTGGGCGTTGCCAACAACGGCCGTTCACGCTATCACGATTTTACCGGCGGCACAACCAACGACAGCGATAAGGTTTGGGTGCCTTCCTACGGGGGTTCGGCTACGTTCATCCGTTACCTGGCGGAAGAAGTGATGCCGGCCGTGCAGGACCGGTACCGCACCAACGGGCACCATGCGTTGCTGGGCCAATCGCTGGGCGGGTTGCTGGCCGCCGAGGTGCTCTTCACCCGGCCGGGCCTTTTCGACGACTACATCCTGGTGAGCCCGAGCTTGTGGTGGAACAACGGCGCACTTGCCGGCACGGCAGCGGCATGGGCCAAGCAGCATACCGGCGTGCCGAAGCGGGTATACCTGGCCTGGGCGCCGGACGATGAAATGATGCTGTCGCAGATCAAACAGGTAGCGAAAGCCCTAGAGGGGATGGCCCCTCCATTCCGTTTCTGGCAAGTGCCATTCCCGGATGAAAGCCACCTGACCATACTGCATCGCGCAGCCTACAAAGCACTGGAACTGATGGGCGGCAGGTAGCGCCCGGCGGCAAAAGGGTAGCTTCGCCGCCATTGAACACATTGGTCATGCCGAATATTCCACCCTGCCCCGAATGCAGGTCCGCGTTTGCCTACCCCACCGGACAAAGCTTAATGTGCCCCGAATGCGGCCATGAATGGAACCCTGAAGAGGCTGTGGCCGAGGAGGCCGGAACGGTTGTGCGCGATGCCAACGGCAATGTGCTGCAGGATGGCGATGATGTGGTGGTGGTGAAGGACCTGCCCGTGAAAGGCGCGCCCAAGGCCCTGAAAGCGGGGACCAAGGTGAAGGGCATACGGCTGGTGGATGGCGACCACAACATCGATTGCCGCATCGATGGCTTTGGTGCCATGGCACTGAAGAGCGAATTCGTGCGCAAGGCCTAGGCCCGGTAGGCGGGCTGCAGCATGCGGCGCGCCGGTGGCCGGCAGAGCCAGGAGGCCACCAACATCACCAAGAGCAGGGCCGCGGGGAACAAGCCGCCTACGCCATGGCCTACCGCTATATGCGACCAAATGGCACCGCCGAGAAGAAAGGTGAAGCCGGCATAGGCCCATTCCTTCACCAGCGGCAACCGGGGCAACAGCAGAACCAGCACGCCGAACAACTTGGCCACGCCCAACAGGGTGAGCAGATAGGCCGGGTAACCCAACTGCTGCAGGCCGTAGGCCCCCGGCGGTGCTTGCACGCCTTCCAAGGGCAGCTGCAGGAGCTGTTGCACACCAGTGGCCACCATGCCGGCCGCCAACCAAAGCGTGGACACCCAGTAGATGATCCGTTCAATTTTCGGCATTGCCGCGGCGTGGTTTACTGGGTTCCAATTCCGAAAGGCTGAACGTATTCCCGCTGTTGTCCTTCAACACGGCGATTACGCCGTAAGGCTGCTGCGTGGGTGCAAGCGGGAATTCAACGCCCTTGGCGCTGAGCTCCTCGTAGGTGGCGCGCACGTCCTTGCATTTGAAGGCAGCGAAGCCGAAGAGGCTTTTTTGGACCAGCCCTTGCATGATCGCGGCATTTTCGGCGTTCCAAGGCCCCCAGGGCGAGGTGGGCATCAACGCCACCTCCAGCCCAGGTTGTTCCGGTGGTGTCACCGTCAACCACCGGCCGCCGCCCGGCATGGGAATGTCGGCATGCTTGCGGAAGCCGAGCTTGTTCGTGTAGAACTCCAGTGCCTCGTCCTGGTCGAGGACGTACACGGAAACGTGGGTTATGCGTGCGATCATGGGGCAAAGGAAAGTTGCCCCGCGTCGGCGCCCTTATCCTGGATCACCAATTTGCGGCCAGCCCAGCCAATGGGCATAGCACGGCGGAATATGCTCCATGGGCGCGCTTTGCATGTGGTCCGCACGCTCCAAATGCCGTTCCTTGTACTTGGACGGGGCCAGCCCGAAGCGCTGCTTGAAGGCCCGGCTGAACGTGGGCAGGCTTTGGTAGCCCGAGGCATAGCAGGAGTCCGTGGTGGAGTGCCCTTGCTCCAGCAGCGTGCGCGCATGCTCCAAACGCAGGTTGCCGAGAAATACACGCGGTGCCACGCCGTAAACCTGCTTGAACAAACGGATGAAGTGTGACCTGGAGAAGTGGGCCTCGCCGCACAGTGTGGCGCCATCTAACGGCTCGGTGAAGCGCTGCTCCATCATCAGCTTGGCCCGGACGATCCGCCGGTAGAGGTAGGCTTTCGGATACAGGCCGGGTTCTTCCGGGCCGCGGTGGACTCCGGTGCCGGGCGGATTTGTGGCCTTCCTTTCCATGTTGGCCGCCATGGATGGCGTGGCACGAAAGTACGCCCTGCGATCAAGGATCCGTGGGCACCTGCCGCCATTGGTCGGTGCCGTTGCTGTTCACATTGGGATCGTACATCACGTCGTTCGTGCCGATGTATTGGCCATCGCGGTTCATCCAGTACTGATCCTGGCCCGCTTGGATCTTTCCTGCTTCGCCGGTATACGGATTGGTCGCGTCCTGTTCCCCGCGGATGCCATTGATGGTTGTGTTTTGCATGCGGTCCATGGTTCCCGAAGTACCGTTGTACCCGCCCATGATCGCGTTGTTCACGCCGTTCACCATATCCGTGTGGGCACGCTGCCTGGCCTCGAAGGCCGCATGGTTTGCCCGCATGCGCTGGTCGTG
>JBIQMI010000111.1:0-9782 GCA_044463585.1 Cryomorphaceae bacterium | reverse complement strand
CAGTACGTGAAGGAGGGCGACCAGTACGTGATCTTCAGCGGCGAGGACCCGAACCGTGGCGTGGCCCCGGGCATATTCGGCTCCTTCTCCGATGCGCCGGGCAATGTGTACGTGGACGGCGAAGGCGTGCAGCACCTGGAGGCCGGCAGCAGGCTGAAGGAGGAATTGCGCGAGTTCTACTACGGGGGCGGCCTGGAATACTGGTACGCCAAGCAATTCGCCTTCCGCACCGGCTACTTCTGGGAGGCGGCCACCAAGGGCGACCGCAAATACTTCACCATGGGCCTGGGCGTGAAGTACAGCATTTTTTCGCTGGACTTCAGCTACCTGATCGCCAATACCACGCGCAGCCCGCTGGCCAACACGCTCCGCTTCACGTTGGGCTTCAACTTCGACGGCAAGGCCCGCAAGAAGGCCGATACCGAATGAGGTTACGCACCGGGTTCGGCTACGATTCGCACCGGCTCGTGGAAGGGCGCCCCTTCGTCCTCGGAGGCATAACCATCCCGTTCCATTTGGGCTGCACCGGCCATAGCGATGCCGATGTGCTGCTGCACGCGATCACCGATGCGCTGCTCGGGGCGGTGGCCATGGGCGATATCGGCATGCACTTCCCCGACACGGATCCCGCATGGAAGGACGCCGACAGCAGGAAGCTATTGGCACACGTGGTGGGGCTGCTGCGCGAAAAGGGCTGGGGCGTGGTGAACATGGATTGTACCGTAGTGCTGGAGCAACCCAAGCTGCGCCCCCATGTGGACAACATGCGCAACTCCATAGCCGGCCTGCTGGGCGTGGGCACCGACGCGGTTTCCGTGAAGGCCAGCACCAATGAGCGCATGGGCTTCACCGGCAGGGGCGAGGGCGTGGCCGCCTTTGCGGTGGTGCTGGTGGAGCAGGCCTAATCGTCATCCTCGGCAGGGCCCATGAAGCCACCGTGGTCCTGCTCATCCTCGAAATAGAACACGCGCAGCTGGGCGGTGTCGCGCAGCAGGTCGATGCGGCCCACTTCCACGCGGCTCACGCGGATGCCCAGGCGCGCCTCCAGGTCCGCGTACAATGCCGCGCGCTGCGCGGGCTTGATCAGCTCGATGCGCTCGTACACCAACTGCCGCATGGCCTCATGCCGCGTCAACCATACCTGCTCCAGCAGGTACACCAGCAGCAGGATCATGCCGTTGGCGAAGAACAATTCGGCCCAACTGATCTTTTTGCCCGCCAAGGAATTGATCACGGCAATGGTGATCACTGCGAACAAATAGGTCATGTCCTTGATCTCCACCTGCTCGGTGCGGTAGCGGATCACGCTGAAGATGGCGAACAGCCCGAAGCCGAAACCGATGCTCAGCTTCACGTTGTTCATCAGGATGCACAGGAAGAAGATGAGCAGGTTGAACACGAAGTAGGTGAACAGGTTCTCCTTCTTGCGGTGCACGGGGTAGTAGATCAACCGGATCAGTACGAACACCACGATGGCGTCCAGGGCGAACTTCGAGACCAGTTCCCACAGATCGTCGTGGTAGAGGTTCATGCCGAAAATCTTCATCGCTCAATGGGTATTCAAGCGGCCGCGGCCAGCCGTTCGGCACGCAGCAGCGCAGGTTTGAACTGGTTGTACTTGATCCCTGGCCGCAACAGTACGGTGCCTATGCAGTACTTGCTGAAGTTCATGGGCGGGGAGGGCAGGGCGCGCATCAGCGCCGCGAACGGCGAGCCATGGCCCGTGCGGCCTTCCTTCAATTCGGCCACGCACACGCCGGTGAGCCGTGCTTCGCGCTCTTCCCGGTGGAAGAAAAGGCCGGTGTCCAGGGTGATCCGCTCGATGCGCTCGGCGTGCACCAAGGTGTACCGTGTGAATTCGTTCCATAGCGTGGGCATCAGTTCCGGGCCCAGGTCGCAGGCGCCGGCCACAAAGGCCAGTTGGCCGGCGGTAAGCGCATCGGCCATGCCAGGCACGGGAATGCGGCGCTTTTCGGTACCGCCCCGCCCGGTGCGGCTTTTCACCTCCAGGAAGCAGGCGCCCGAGCTTGTGTATTCGCGCAGCCGCACCTTGCACCGGAAGGTGCGCCCGTTGTGGTGGTCATAGTAGGCCTGCAATCCGGGGGTATCGAAATACAGCGTGCGGTACAGGCCGCCGCGCACCCCGTTCACTTCCAACAGTCGATACTCCCTGGCCAGCTCGTGCAACAGCGCGGGCAGCCGGGCTGCGGCCAGCAGGTATTTAGTGTCCATGCGCGATTGCAGGGCCACGGCATCCATTTCCCGCAGCGAGATGGTGGAAAAGCGGGCGAGGGCGTCCTGTAATGCGGCCATGGTATGAAGGTGCCAAGCTATGTAAACCCGGCGCAAGTGCACGGTGGCACACCTGATGCGCACCGGTGGCCGGGATCGCCGGGGCGTGTAATTTCGGCACCCTTTCAACATCGATGGCCAACACACGCAAGATCGCCCTGCACTACCTGCAGCATGCTTCATGGAATGCGCTTCCTGCCGAGGACCGGGAACTGCTGGAATTGGCGGTGAAGGCCGCCCGCAACGCCTACGCGCCGTACTCCAAATTCAAGGTGGGTGCGGCGCTGCGCATGGAAAGCGGGGAGCTGGTGCCCGGCAGCAACCAGGAAAATGCGAGCTACCCGGCGGGCACCTGCGCCGAGCGGACTGCACTGCACGCGGCCATGGCGGTGCTGCCCAAGGGCACGGTGGAAAGCCTGGCCATAGTGGTGCCGCAGGTAAAGGGCACGCGGCCCGTTACGCCCTGCGGCATTTGCAGGCAGGCCTTGGTGGAGCAGGAACGGCGGCAGGGCGGGCCCATACGCCTGCTGATGGGCGTGGTGAAAGGCCCGGTGATCGAGACCTTCAGCGCCGAAACGCTGCTTCCCCTCTCGTTCGACAGCAGCCAGTTGGGCAAGAAGCCCCGTTGAGCAGGCTATCTTTGCACCGTTCATCCAACATCATGAGCGATCCAGTCACAAAACCCCGCAAGAGCAAGAATACGCAGGAAAAAAAGGCGTTCGGGAAGGAGATCCAGCTGCGCTGGTACAAGGACATGCTGCTGATGCGGCGGTTCGAGGAGAAGGCCGGGCAGCTGTACACCCAGCAGAAATTCGGCGGCTTCTGCCACCTGTACATCGGGCAGGAGGCCATATTGGCGGGGCTGGTGACCGCCATGCGCGCGGACGACCGCATCATTACCGCCTACCGCGACCATGCGCACCCCTTGGTGCTGGGCACCCCCGCCACGGCCGTTATGGCCGAACTGTACGGCCGCATTACCGGCAGCAGCAAGGGCAAGGGTGGCAGCATGCACTACTTCGACAAGGAACGGCACTTCTTCGGGGGCCACGGCATAGTGGGCGGCCAGATCGCACTGGGCGCCGGCATTGCCTTTGCCGACAAATACCGGGGCGGCGACCAGGTCACCTACTGCTTCATGGGCGATGGCGCCGTGCGCCAGGGTATCCTGCACGAAACCTTCAACATGGCCATGAACTGGAAACTGCCCGTGGTGTTCTGCATAGAGAACAACGACTACGCCATGGGCACCAGTGTGCAGCGCACCAGCAATGTGCACGAGCTGTACAAGCTGGGCCTTTCGTATGAGATGCCCGCCGCACCGGTGAACGCCATGAGCTGCGAGGAAGTGCACAACGCCTTCGCAGATGCCGCGGCCCATGTACGCGCCGGCAACGGCCCTTTCCTGCTGGAGCTGAAGACCTACCGGTACAGGGGCCATAGCATGAGCGACCCCGGCACCTACCGCAGCAAGGAGGAAGTGGAGGAATACCGCCAGCGCGACCCGCTGGAACTGGTGAAGCGCACCCTGCTGGAGAACAAGTGGGCCAGTGAGAAGGAGCTGGAGAAAATGGACAAGGAGGTGAAGGCCGAAGTGGAGGCCTCGGTGAAGTTTGCCGAGGAAAGCCCGTACCCGCCGCTGGAGGAACTTTACATCGACGTGTACAAGCAGAAGGATTATCCGTTCATCAAGGAGTGAAACCGGTCCGCTGCCGCCTTGCGGCACGGCACCAAATAATTACGGCGATAGCAGCATGGCAGAGGTGATCAATATGCCGCACTTGAGCGATACCATGACCGAGGGCGTGGTAAGTGCCTGGCACAAGAAGGTGGGCGACACGGTGAAGAGCGGCGAGATCCTGGCCGACATCGAGACGGACAAGGCCACCATGGAATTCGAGAGCTATTACGATGGCGTGCTGCTGCACATCGCCGTGCCACAGGGCGAGGCCGCCCCGGTGGATTCCCTGCTGGCCATCATCGGCGAAAAAGGCGAGGACATCAGCGCGCTGCTGAAGGAGGCGGAACAGAAGAAGGAAGAGCCCAAGCCGGCACCCGCCAAGGAAGAGGCCAAGGCCAAGCCGGAAGAGCCGGCCAAGGAAGCGCCGAAAAAAGAGAAGGAGCCCGGGCCCAAGGCGAAAACCGAAGCTTCGCCAAGCCCGGCCGCTGCTGCAAGCGGCACGCACATACCCGAGGCCGCGCCCATGTTCGGCCCGGCCCGCACCACCGCCGCCGCGAAAACCGTGGGCGACGGCCGCATCAAGGCCAGTCCGTTGGCCCGCCGCTTGGCCGAGGAGCGTGGGATCGACCTGAAACGGGTGCGCGGCACCGGCGACGACGGCCGCATTGTGAAGGAGGACATCGAAGGTTACCTGGCCGTGGGCGGGGCGCCGGTGGCGCTGCAGGAAGAACGCTTCACCGAAGTGCCGGTGAGCCAAATGCGCAAGACCATCGCCCGCCGATTGGCCGAAAGCAAGTTCAGCGCGCCCCACTTCTACCTCACGGTGAACGTGGACATGGAGAATGCCATGGCCGCGCGGGAGGCCATCAACAAGGCCTTGGCCCCGGACAAGATCAGCTTCAACGACCTGGTGATCAAGGCGGCGGCCATGGCGCTGCGCCAGCACCCCAAGGTGAACAGCAGCTGGCTGGGTGACAAGATCCGCTACAACGAACACGTGCACATCGGGGTGGCCGTGGCCGTGGAGGATGGCCTGCTGGTGCCCGTGGTACGCTTTGCCGACGCAAAGACCCTGCGCTCGATCGGTGCCGAGGTCCGCGATTTCGCGCAGCGCGCCAAGGCCAAGAAGCTGCAGCCTGCCGATTGGGAGGGCAGCACCTTCACCATCAGCAACCTGGGCATGTTCGGCATCGATGAATTCACCGCCATCATCAACCCGCCCGATGCCTGCATCCTGGCGGTGGGCGCCATCAACGCGGTACCCGTGGTGAAGAACGGGGCCATTGTGCCGGGCCATGTAATGAAGATCACCCTCAGCTGCGATCACCGCGCGGTGGACGGTGCCACGGGTGCGGCCTTCATGCAAACGCTGCAGGCCATGCTGGAGAATCCCGTGCTGATGCTGGGAGCGGCCTCGATCTAACACCATGGACAAGCCCCCTGCGGATACCAAAGGGCGGGTTCTCGTAGCGGCCCAGTTCATCTGCATTGCGCTGCTGGTGGTGGGCGGCCCTTGGCGGATGCCCATTTGGGCATGGGCCATTTTCGACGTGGGCATGCTCGCTTTCCTGCTGGCCTTCGTAAGCCTGGGCAGCAGCAACGTCACCATCATGCCCATGCCGCGCAAGGGCAACGTGCTTTCCAAGCGCGGCATTTACCGGTTCGTTCGGCACCCCATGTACTTGGCGGTGATCCTGTGCGGCACCGCACTAAGCCTCGGCGCACCCACGGTGCTGCGCTGGTGCACCTTGGCCGCGGTGCTGGTGGTATTGGTGCTGAAGATCCGCCACGAAGAGCGCCTGCTGGAACAGGTTCATCCCCAATATCCCGAGATGATGCGTGGGGTGAAGAGGCTGTTCCCCGGGGTATGGTGACGGACGTCAGCGAGACCTTCCTTCCTTCTTCTCCTTCATCGCCTTCTCCTTCTTTTCCTTCCTCACCTTCATCTCGTAGTGATATTGAGAAATGCGGATGATGCAGGTAAGGGAGGAAATGCCGCGCGCTCGTGACCTTCCTTGCCTTCTTCTACTTCATCTCCTTCTTTTCCTTCCTCACCTACATCTCACAGAGTATTGACAAATACCGGAAACACAGGTAAGGAGGAAGCGGGGAAGCTGGAGTGAAAAAAGTGAGCAGGGGTGAGCGTGAAAGAGCAACCAAGTGCATCGCGCTATTTTAGGGCCATGTCCCCGATCCTGGACACCCCGATCGAATACTTGAAGGGCGTGGGGCCCCAGCGCGGCGAGCTGTTGCGCAAGGAGCTTGGTATTTCCACCTACGGCGACCTGCTTTTCCATTACCCGTTCCGCTATGTGGACCGCACGCGATTCGACCGGGTGCGCGATGTGGCGGATGAAACGGTTGCGGTTCAATTGCGCGGCAGGCTATCGCAGGTACGCATGGTGGGCGAGCGGCAGGCGCGGCGCTTGGTGGCCAAGCTCACCGATGCCACCGGCACCATTGAGCTTGTATGGTTCAGGGGCCTGCGCTGGTTGCAGCCCTTGCTGAAGGATGGCCTTGAGTATGTGGTGTACGGCAAACCCAGCCGCTTCCGCGAACAATTCAACCTGGCACACCCCGAGATCGAATTGGCCAGCACATGGGATGAAGGCGCTGCCACGCCGCTGCAGCCGGTGTACAGTTCCACCGAGAAGGCTTCGGCCAAGGGGCTCAACAGCCGCGGCATTGGTAAGCTGGTGCGCACGTTGCTTCCCCAGGTGCAAGGCAGCTTACCTGAAACGCTGAGCAACGATATGCGCGTGCACTTCGGTGGCCTTGGACGGGAGGAGGCGATCTGCGAGGCCCACTTCCCGCAGGACCGCGAGCGCTTGGACCGCGCCGTGAAACGGCTGAAAATGGAGGAACTGTTCTTCCTTCAGCTTCAATTGCTGCGACGAAAGGACCTGATGGCCCGCGATGTGAGGGGGCACGTGTTCGCCCAAGTGGGGGAACTGTTCAACAGGTTCTACTCGCATCACCTGCCATTCCCGCTCACCGGCGCCCAAAAACGCGTGGTGCGCGAATTGCGCAAGGACATGGGCACCGGCCGCCAAATGAACCGGTTGGTGCAGGGCGACGTGGGCAGCGGCAAAACGCTGGTCGCCTTGTTGGCCATGCTGTTGGCCATGGACAACGGTTTCCAAGCGGCCATGATGGCACCGACCGAATTGTTGGCGCAACAACATTTCAAGGGCATCAGCCGCTTTCTCGAGGGGCTGCCGGTGGTGGTGCGCCTGCTCACGGGCAGCACCAAGGCCGCCGAGCGCAAAAGCCTGCTCACCGCCCTGCGCATGGGCGAGGTGCATATTTTGGTGGGCACGCACGCCCTGCTGGAGGACCGCGTCGTGTTCCAGCAACTGGGCCTTGTGGTGATCGATGAGCAGCACCGGTTCGGCGTGGAACAGCGGGCCCGCATGCAGGCCAAAGGGCAGGTTCCGCCGCATGTGCTGGTGATGACCGCCACGCCCATACCGCGCACCTTGGCCATGACGCTGTACGGCGACCTGGACGTGAGCGTGATCGATGAACTGCCGCCGGGCCGCAAGCCGATCAAGACCGTGCACCGCACCGACCAATCGCGCAATGCCGTCTTCCACTTCCTGGAAACCGAGATCGCCAAGGGCAGGCAGGTGTACGTGGTGTACCCGCTGGTGCAGGAGAGCGAGAAGAGCGACCTGAAGGACGTGATGGACGGCTTCGAAAGTCTCTCGCGCCGCTTCCCATTGCCCAAGTATGCCGTGGGCATCGTGCATGGGCGCATGGCACCGGAGACCAAGGAATACGAAATGGCGCGCTTCGCCAAGGGCGAGACCAACGTGCTGGTGGCCACCACCGTGATCGAAGTGGGGGTGGACGTGCCCAACGCCACGGTAATGGTGGTGGAGAACGCCGAGCGCTTCGGTCTTTCGCAGTTGCACCAACTGCGCGGCCGCGTGGGGCGTGGCGCCGAGAACAGCTACTGCATCCTGATGACCGGCGAAAAGCTCAGCATCGACGGCCGCAAGCGCATCAGCACCATGGTGCGCACGCAGGACGGCTTTGAGATCAGCGAGGTGGACCTTCAGTTGCGCGGCCCCGGCGATATCATGGGCACCCAGCAAAGCGGCCTGCCCAAGCTGCACATGGCCGACCTGGCCACGGACGGCGAGCTGATGCAGGCCGTGCGCGAGTTGGCGCAACGGCTGCTGGAAGAGGACCCGGAACTGGAGCAACCGGTGAACCGGCCGATCGCCATCGCGCTCAACGAGCAGATGAAGGACAAGGCCTTGTGGGGCCGGGTGGGCTGAATGTGCGATCAGGCCGTGATCGCCTGCCGCCGCCGCAGGTTATCCGGGTCGAGCACATGCGCGAGCGCACCACCGGCGATCATGGCCTGCGCCAGCGCATACGGCACCATGATCCCCAGCGGCGACCATTCCACCGGTGATCGGAAGCGGTCCCACGCCAGCACGCTGTCCGAGAAAATGAAGAGCAAGCTGCCCACCAGCACCAGCCAAAAGCTGCGCGGGTAAGTGCGCCGGAAACGGAACGAGGCCATGATGGCGGTGAAGGCGATGGCCGAAACGTAGGCCACCACCGGCAGGCCTAGCCCATCCTCCAGGTGCGGCATCAGGTCCCAGGTGAAGAAGAACGAATAGGTGCCGATGCCGAAGGTGAGCAGCACGGGCAGCAACAGGCCATCCGCCCCGCGTACGTCGGCGATATTCTGGATGAACGCGAAGGCATAGCAAAGCTGGGCAAGGAAGAATGCGCCGAGGCCGATCAGGAAATTGAAATCATCCAGGAAGGTGAGCATCAGGGCCACGTCACCGATCAGCGAAAAGAACAGGCCGGCCTGCACCAGCAGCGTGAAGCGGTCGCCCACGCGGCGGCTGTTGAAGAAGAACCACGACGAGAGAACGATCATCAGCAACGGCTTGCAGACCAGCTCCAGCCCGCGCCAGCCGTTGAGTTGCGCCAGGCAGGTGCCCACCAGTGCGGCCAGGTACAACAGCCCGTTGAATGTGGTGTTCTTCGCAAGTGCCATGGAGGCCGAAAGTAGAACGAACGAAAGGCACGATGCGCCTGAGGCCTTCTTTTCCATGTTGGATACCGCCGATGGCGCAGCAGCTTGCACAGGGCTGCCCGCTCCGTTGGCTACTTTCGCGATCCATTTTCACACGGCATGCGCATCTCCTGGAATTGGCTCCAAAGCTTGATCGATAACCTTGGGCTGTCGCCGCAGGAAGCTGCGGACATCCTCACCAGCACCGGCCTGGAGGTGGAGAGCGTGGAGCGTTTCATGCCCGTGCCGGGCATGCTCGGGGGCGTGGTGGTGGGCGAGGTGCTCAGCTGCGCGAAGCATCCCGATGCCGACCGCCTGCATGTATGCACGGTGGACATCGGTGCCGAACAGCCCGCACAGATCGTTTGTGGCGCGCCCAATGTGGCGGCGGGGCAGAAGGTGTTGGTGGCCACCGTGGGCGCTGAGCTGCACCCCGTCGGGGGCGGGCCTTTCACCATTAAAAAGGCCAAGATCCGCGGGGTGGAAAGCCACGGCATGATCTGCGCGGCCGATGAGCTGGGGCTGGGCACAGACCATGACGGCATCATGGTGCTGGATCCCGCGGCCCCGACCGGTATGGCGGCGGCTTCCTTTTTGGGATTGAAGGACGACCACGTGATCGAGATCGGCCTTACGCCGAACCGCAGCGATGCAATGGGGCATTGGGGGGTGGCGCGCGACCTGGTGGCCGCGGTGAACCATAGGAGCGGTGCCGGGACGAAGGTGGTGCTGCCGGCTGTGGAAGCCTTTGCGCAGGACGATGAA
>JBIQMI010000110.1:0-9877 GCA_044463585.1 Cryomorphaceae bacterium | reverse complement strand
TTACCGAACGGGATGATGTAATCCTTGGAAGGTTCTATGCTTTTGGCCTCTTCGGTGCCGGGGATCTTGCTCCAGTAGAGGCCCTTGTGCTCCAGCATCACCACGGGGTTGGGGTCGTGGTATGCGGCCTTCATCAGGCCCTTCATGTCGGCGCCGGTGCTGGGGTAGGCGATCTTGATCCCCTTGATGTTGCACAGTATGCTTTCCACGCTGCTGCTGTGGTACGGCCCGCCGGCCCCGTACGCGCCGGTGGGCACGCGCAGCACCATGCTTACCGGCCATTTGCCGTTGCTGAGGTAGTTGCTGCGCGCCACCTCGGTGAAGAGCTGGTTGAGGCCCGGCCAGATGTAATCGGCGAATTGCACTTCCACGATCGGCTTCAGGCCGGCCGCGCTCATGCCCACCGTGCTGCCCACGATGAAAGCCTCCTGGATCGGTGTGTTGAACACGCGGTGGTCACCGAAGTCGCGGCCCAATGTTGCGGCCTCGCGGAACACACCGCCCAGGCGCGCACCCACGTCCTGCCCGTAAAGCAGGCAGCGGGGATCTTCCTGCATCAGTTCGCGGATGGCGAACAATGCACAGTCCACCATCAAGGTCGGCTCCTTGTCCGCCGGTGCGCGTTCACCCTCCTCACGCGTAACGGTTGTGGGGGCGAACACGTGCGTGAACAGGTCCTCGGGCCGCGGGTCCTCGGCGAGTTTGGCCTCCTCGAAATCGGCTTTCACCCGCTCGATGGCCTTGCGCTCCAATTCCTTCAGGCCCTGACGCTGCATGCCATGGTCCAGCAGGTGCTGGAAAAAGCGCGGCTGCGGGTCGCGCTTGCGGTGTTCCGCCAGGTTCTCCGCGCTGCGGTAGAATTCCATGCGCACACCGCTGGTGTGGTGGTTGAGCAGGGGCACCTTGGCATGCACCAGGAACGGCCGCCGCTCCTTGCGCACCGTGGCGATCACCTCGCGCAGCGTGCTGTAGCACAACGGGAAGTCGGTGCCATCGATGCTGCGCACCTCCAGGCCCTTGAAGCCCTTGGCGAAATGCGCCGCATCGTTCGCGCGGATCTCCTCCGCGGTGGCACTGATATCCCACTCGTTGTCCTGCACCAGGAAAATGATCGGCAATTGCTTCAGTACAGCCATGTGCAGCGCCTCGGCCACTTCGCCCTCGGTCATGGCGGCATCGCCGATGGAGCAGACCACCAGCGGCTTTTCGCCGCCTTGGTCCAGGCCCACCGCCTCCTTGTACTGCATGCCCATGGCCACGCCGGTGGCGGGTATGGCCTGCATGCCGGTGGCGCTGCTTTGGTGCGGGATCCGGGGCATGCCCTCTCGCCGCAGGCTGGGGTGGCTGTAGTACGAGCGGCCGCCGCTGAACGGGTCGTCGCGCTTGGCCATCAGTTGCAGCATCAGCTCGTACGGCCGCATGCCGATGCCCAGCAATATGCTGTCGTCCCGGTAATAGGGCGCCACGAAATCCTGCGCTTGCAATTGCAGCCCCACGGCCAGTTGGATGGCTTCGTGGCCGCGCGAGGTGGCATGCACGTACTTGCTGGTGAACTTGGCGTTTTCCTCGTAAATGTCCGTCATGGCCTTGGCGGTGCACATCAGCTCCCAGGCCTTCAGCAGGGTGTCCTGGTCCGGACGGTCGGTGGTTTTCTTGCTTTGCGCGGTGGATGCGGGCATTTGTCAGTTTCGGCAATGGGTGCAAGGTACGGAGGGGCCCACAATTGCAGGGGCCGCCAAGTGCCGGCCAGCATTGGGGAACAGCGCCTGATGCGCGAACTTCGCAGCATGCGGATGGACAAGTTCCTCTGGTGCGTGCGGCTTTGCAAAACCCGTGGCGATGCGGCCGGGGACTGCAAGCGCGGCCACGTGCAATTGAACGATCGGGCCGCGAAAGCGGCGGCGGAGGTGGCAGTGGGCGATCAGGTCAGCGTGCGCCAAGCGCCCATTTGGCGGCGCTTCGAGGTGTTGCAATTGCCCGCCTCGCGCGTGGGTGCCAAGCTGGTACCGGAACTGTTGCGCGACATCACACCATGGGAAGAACTGGAGAAGCTGGAAATGGCGCGCATGGTAAAGGCCGCCGGGCGTGCAGCGGGCGCAGGAAGGCCGACCAAGCGCGAACGGCGCGACCTTGAAAAATTCAAGCAAAGCTGATCGGTGCTGCGGTGAACACCAGTGCCACCAACGTTTATATTAGCCGCATGGACCTATTGGTGCGCATACTGCTTTCCACCATCGCGGTGCTGGTAACGGCCATGCTGCTGCCGGGCGTGCATACGCCGGACCTTACCACCGCGCTGCTGGTGGCCGTGGTGCTCGGCTTCCTCAATGCCGTGGTGAAACCCTTGCTGGTGCTGCTCACCCTGCCCGTTACGGTGTTCACGCTCGGCCTGTTCGTGCTGGTGATCAACGCCGCCATGGTCATGCTGGCGGCGCGCATCGTGCCCGGCTTCACCGTGAACGGCTTTTGGTGGGCCCTGATCTTCAGCGTGGTGATGTGGGCCGTGCAAGGTTTCCTCTTCCGCCTTGATCGGCGGGGTTGAAGGTGGAAGCGTACGCCCGTCGCTGGCCAGTGGCGTGTTAGCGGTCCAGCGTCTTCAAGTGCTCCGCTGATCGCGGCGAATTGGGCCGCACTGGCCCAATGAAGAAAGGGGCGGACCGTATGATCCACCCCTTTTTTAGTGACCCCGGGAGGATTCGAACCTCCAACCAACAGAACCGGAATCTGTCATTCTATCCAATTGAACTACGGGGCCGTTCAAGAGCGGGCGCGAAGGTACTGCTAATGGCCCTTTTGTGAACGCAGCAAGGCGGCAAGTTCACCCAGCGTGGCCATATTGTTCTTCAGTTGGCCCAATTGGGCTTCGTTCAACGCGAGGCTATCGGCCACACTGCTGTAAAGCAGGGCTTGGGCGGCAGCATCGGGGAAAAGGCTATCGAGGCGCATCGCGGGCCTTAGCGCAAGCGGGTCCAAGGCGCCCTCCGGCCTCAGGGCTTGCACCCACTTGGCCACCCGGCCGAATGCGCCCACCAAGGGCCGCGCCGGGCCCATGGGCCGGTACACCACCAGGTTGCCGTTGGGCAACGGGCGCACCAAGGCACCGCCCTGCCGGATATAGAGGAACCTGAACCGGTCACGGGCTTCGCGGAACATGATGTCGTGGTCGTGGTCCATTCCCCAGCTGCCCTCCACCTCGGCATACAGCTGCGGTTTCGTGGTAATGATCAGGGCGCGCCCATCGGGCAGGAACTCCAGCTCCTCCAGGTGGGTGCCGTTCGTTGCCGTGGCCTCCGCGCGGTAACTCCCGGCCAGGCTGTCCGCCGGTACCAACGGGCAATCCACGGCCACGTCCATGTGGCCGTACGCTGTGGCCACGAGCATGCTGTCATGGTGCGCCGTTCCGCAGGCGGCCATATGGCCCTGCAGCCAGGTCTTTATCCACTGGCCTTGCACGGTGCGGAGCCATGCATAGCGCCGCGCCAGGCTATCCACGCCGGGGCCTGTAAGCTTCAGCGGCACCAAGCTTCCGCAGGGCGCGAAGGAGGTATCGCCGGGCAGTATGCGCAGCTCGCCTTCCCAATAGTGCCCGGCCACCGGCTGTGGCCCCGGGGCCGAAGTGCATGCTGCAAGGGCGCAAATGGCGGATAGAAAGGCCAGGTGGTGCAGTCGCATGGTCCAGGTTTTCAAAGTTGGCACGGGGTGCTTTACGTATCGGGCCTTTCGAAGCGATCCCGCACATGGCGCACGATCGCCGGGTGGTTGGTGCTGCTGGCCGCCCATTGAAGGCCGGCAAATTTATCCATGCCGGCAAGGTGAAAGGGTCGATTCTTTTTTATTGCTTATCATGCTTTCCGCGCCGTGCGTACCTTTGCCCGCTTTTTCAGCGCCCTCCCTTACCATGCAAGAACTACGGAACATAGCCATCATCGCCCACGTTGACCACGGAAAGACCACCTTGGTGGACAAGATCCTCCACCAATGCCAGCTTTTCAGGGTGAACGAGGAGGTGAAGGACCTGCTGCTGGACAACAACGACCTGGAGCGGGAGCGCGGCATCACCATCCTGAGCAAGAACGTGAGCGTACGTTACAAGGGGGTAAAGATCAACGTGATCGATACCCCTGGGCACAGCGACTTCGGCGGTGAGGTGGAGCGCGTGCTGAACATGGCCGATGGCGTGATCTTGCTGGTGGACGCCTTCGAGGGGCCGATGCCCCAAACGCGCTTCGTGCTGGGCAAGGCCATAGAGTTGGGGTTGAAGCCCGTGGTGGTGATCAACAAGGTGGACAAGCCGAACTGCACGCCGGAGGAGGTGCACGAGGCCGTGTTCGACCTCATGTTCGCGCTGGGCGCCACCGAGGAGCAGCTCGACTTTCCCGTGGCCTACGGCAGTGGCAAAGGAGGGTGGATGAGCGCGGATTGGCGCCAGCCCACCACCGACCTCAGCTACCTGCTGGACCTGATCGTAAAGCACGTGCCCGCACCCAAGCAGGTGGAAGGTACCCTGCAGATGAGGATCACCTCCTTGGACTACAGCTCCTTCCAGGGCCGGATAGCCGTTGGCCGTATTTCGCGCGGCAGCATCAAGCCCGGGCAGCAGGTAACCTTGGTGAAGAACCAGGGCGGCAGCCACAAGAGCCAAGTGAAGGAGCTGATGGTGTTCGAGGGCTTGGGCAAGGAAAAAGTGAAGCACGAAGTGGGCTGCGGCGAGATCGTGGCCATCATGGGGCTTGAGAACTTCGATATCGGCGATACCGTGGCGGACGCCGAACACCCGGAAGGCTTGCCCAAGTTCAAGGTGGACGAACCCACCATGAGCATGCTCTTCACCATCAACAATTCGCCGTTCTTCGGCAAGGAGGGGGAGTTCGTTACCAGCCGCCACATCCGCGACCGCATCTACAAGGAGATCGAAAAGAACCTGGCGATGCGCGTACAGGAAACCGATTCGCCGGACAAGCTGTTGGTGTTCGGCCGGGGCATCCTGCACCTGAGCATCCTGGTGGAGACCATGCGCCGCGAGGGCTATGAGTTCCAGCTGGGCCAGCCGCAGGTGATCTACAAGGAGATCGATGGGGTGAAATGCGAGCCCATTGAAATGCTCACCGTGCAAGTGCCCGAGCAATTCAGCAGCAAGGTGATCGACCAAGTAACGCGGCGCAAGGGCGAGATCGCGAACATCGAGCAAAAGAGCGACCGATCGGTGCTGGAGTTCAGCATACCGGCCCGTGGCATCATCGGCCTGCGCAATGCACTGCTTACCGCCACCGAGGGCGAGGCCATCATCGCGCACCGCTTCAAGGGGTACGAGCCGCACAAAGGTACCATTGCCCAACCGCGGCCGGGCTGCATCGTGAGCGGCGAAACCGGAACGGCCATTGCCTACGCGCTGGACAAACTGCAGGACCGGGGCAAATTCTTCATCGCCCCTGGCGAGGAGGTATATGCCGGCCAAGTGATCGGCGAAAGCCCCAAGCCCGGTGAGGAGCTTGCCGTGAACGTGATCCGTGTGAAAAAGCTCACCAACATGCGCGCCAGCGGAAGCGACGACAAGGTGAGCCTGGCGCCACCGGTCCGCTTCAGCCTGGAGGAAAGCATGGAGTACATCCAGGACGATGAGTACTTGGAGGTTACGCCGAAGAACCTGCGGATCCGCAAGATCATCCTGGATGAGAACATGCGGAAGAAGTCGAAAAAGCCGCAGGTGGCCTAAGGTGCCACGGGCAGCGCTTCCTCCACGGGTTCGCGCACATTCTTCCTGAACCAGCGCAGGCCGCGGTGCACGGTGCCACCGTGCAGCTCGAACCGCTTCACGAAGTTCACCCGGATGTTGCCCACGCTCCAATAAAAGCTGTCGCGGTCATCCAACAGGTACCCGATGTTTTCCTGGCTGAAATAGATGCCGGCATAATAGCGCGCGCTGTTGTAGCCGGCCCCCGCGCGGAACTGGCTGTGCCAGCCGGGGCCCGCCGTTGTCTTCACCCGTTCGTTCCCGTTCACCACGGTGGCTGCACGCTGCGCGCTCAACCCGCCGCCCAGCACCAGCGAGCCGGTGAGGAAGATATGCTCCTTGATCACCAGTGTGTATGCGTAGCCCCCGCTTGCGCCCAGATCAATGAAGCCACCCCGGCGCATGTGCAGGCCGCTTTCGAATTGCGGTGCAAGCTGCATCGGTACCAGCGATGAATCGGAACGGAGCCGGAAGTACGTGAGGTAACCGCCCGCCAGTAATGTGCCTTGGCTCTTGCGCTGCCAAGCATCCTGGTTGAAGGCCGCCCGGTAGCTGAAGCGGTCGTTGTTGAAAATATGCACCGTGCTCACCCCGAAGTTGTATTCCCGCACATCGGGCCGGGTAGGCAGCTCGGTGTCCTGCACCCAGCCCAGTTCGGCCTTGGTGTGCGAGCTGATGTAATAGCCGCGGAAGCCTTGCAGGAACAGGTTGGTGGCCCAGCGCTTGGTGTACAGGTTGGCTTGCGCATCGAGGTAGCGTGTCCTGCCACGCTTGTCCTGGTCCTTGTTCACGCCGGGTATGCCCACGCCAATGTTCAGCGTTAAGGCACGGTAGCTGGCCCCCAGCCCGAAGTTGATCTTATTGTTCGGCCTGTAAACGATCGCACGCGAGCCGCGCAACCCGCCCAACTGCATTTTGTTGTACTTCGTGCTCAGGTAGAAGCGCCCGGTAAGCCGATCGGAAAAGTCGGCCACGTAATCGGGGTCGAAGCCTTTGTTGTTGCCCTGCGCTTGGTGTTGCGCGGCCAAACGCATTGGCCAGGGCAAGGCGGTCGCAAGAAACAGCGTGCAGGCGGCCTGCTTGGCCATTTTTTTCCAAGGCATGGTCCGGGGTGCCACACCTCGCATTCGGCCGATAGGCACGGGTTACAGCGTGTTCACTTCCTGCGCCTTCCGGCGCCGGGGCTCCTTGGGCATGGTGCCGAACACATAGTCCCAGAATGGGCTGCTCACCCCGAAGGCGCCATCGTCGCCCACGTAATGGTGCAGGTTGTGGTGCTTCCAAAGCACGCCCAGGAACGATCTGGGCTGCTTGTAGATGTGCACGGAATAGTGCACCAGCAGGTATGTGCTGTAGCCGAACAGGAAACCTCCGCCAAAGGCGTAGCCTTCCTGTCCGATGGATAGGCGGAACAGGCCGATGAACAGGGCGGCCAGCACAATGCTCACCACCGGCGGCATGGCCAACCGCTCCTTGTCGCGTGGGTGTTCGTGGTGTATGCCATGGATCACATACTGGAAGCGCTTGCCGCGCGGGGTGTCCGCGGGTATGTGGTACAGGAAGCGGTGCATCAAGTATTCCACCAATGTGAACAGGATGATGCCGCCGATGAAGAAAAGCACCACCGTGCCCCAAGGCAGCTCCAGCGGACCGATGGAGTACCACAGGGTAACCGCACCGATGCTCCAAAAAAGCACCAGCGGGATCGCGATGTGAGTTTTGGTGAGCGCTTCCAGCACCGGGTTCTTGAAAATGCGCCCGGCTCCGGTCTGGGGTTTGGTTTTCAGTGCCATAGGATAGGATTTTCAATAAGGGAGCCCAAAAATACCGTTGGCCGTTCAATGGCGGCACGTTCGAGGCTGCTGCAAAGTTGGTGCAACCGTTACATTTGCCGCCCCAAAGTGGAATGCTTCGGGCATTTTCGGGCGTTTAGCTCAGTTGGTTCAGAGCACTACCTTGACAGGGTAGGGGTCACTGGTTCGAATCCAGTAACGCCCACATACAGGGTCCGGTTCGCCGGCCTTGCGGAAGGTGATGAACAAATGCACCATGGAGGGCCTTTACCATGGAACCTGCGCGGCACCTTTCTGTACCATACACTGATCCAAACACCCTTTAGCATGAAGTACAATCCGATCTTGCTTGCGTTACTTTTTCTTCTCTTTGGCAGCCCTGCCCTTATGGCGCAGGAAGACCCTGCCGTGCGCGAGGCCGCGGTAAAGGCCATGCAGGCCAAGGCCGATGCCGACACCACCGGCAAGCTGTGGACCCGCGGCGGCACCCTGCAATTGAATATGAGCCAGGTGAACCTCACCAACTGGACCGCCGGCGGCTACAGCTCGCTCAGCGGCATCGCCATGTTCAACGGTTTCGCCAACCGCAAGAAAGGCCGCCACGCATGGGACAATTCCGTGGCCTTGGCCTATGGCCTGCTTTCGCAGGAAAAACAGACCCCGGTGAAGACCGATGACCGCATTGAGCTGAACACCAAGTACGGCTACGAAATGTCGAAGGCATGGTACTTGGCCGCCTTGGCCCAGTTCAAATCGCAGTTTGCCGAGGGTATCGATGTGAAGACCGGCACCAAGATCTCCGACTTCATGGCGCCCGGCTATTTGCTGGTAGGCCTCGGTATGGACTATATGCCCAATGATCGATTCTCGGCCTTCATTTCACCGGCCACTGCACGCATCACCTTCGTTACGGACCAGGACCTGGCCGATGCCGGTGCCTTCGGGGTGAAAGCCGCCACCTTTGATGAAGACGGGGCACGGCTCACCGCAGGGGAGAACAACCTGTTCGAATTCGGGGGCTATGTGAAGATGAAGTACACCGCCGACTTGGCGAAGAACATCAACTTCCTTACCCGGGCCGATTTCTTCAGCAACTACCTGCAGAATCCCGAGAACATCGTCATCAACTGGGAAACGCTCTTCACCTTCAAGGTGAATGATTGGTTCGCTGCAACGTTGAACACCCTGTTGATCTATGATGATAAGGCGCAAGTGCTGAAGCCCTGGGGCGATACCGATCTGTACTACGTGGGGAAAGGCACGCAATTCAAGGAAGCCATCGGCTTGGGGATCACGGTGAAGCTGTGATCAGGACCTGAACATTGAAAAGGGGATGGTGCGCCATCCCCTTTTTTCATTCAACCCATTCCTATTGGAACATTGGATCCCCTAAACGGGGGACCCCCGCCGCTTTGCATGCGAAAATCAGTCTACGTTGACCACCGTATTCCGAAGAAAAGATATGAACAATCCGGGTCTTTGTGAACAGGGGGAATTAAAGCGGCAGGGCTACCCTGCGCTAGCAGCTGATTTTAGATGAATGCCGCGCCGCAGTAGATGAAGTCATGTTTGGTGCCGACGGGTGGAAGCGTTCGGCTTTTAAGGGTAAGGTCCCTTCGAGCGAGCGGTTCATAACTCAGGCCGCATGCCGAATGGTGATTTTGGCCGCATAGCTTAGCCGCTGAAACAAAAACAAGCTGCGCCAGCGCTGGTACAGGCGTGGAATGGAGAATTCCTTGTTGAGCCAGGGGGCCGGCACCAAACTCAAACCAAACTCAATAATGTCAGGTAAAACAAGTGGGATCAAATCCCACGCCCGTGCCTTGGGGCGGCCTTTGGCCGCAACGGCGCTGATCATGTCCATGGCTGTTGCTGGTTTTCAAGCCCGTGCCGCTGAGGATGTGGTGATCAAGATCCATACGGACAATAACACCCAAGGCTGGCTGTTCTGGGCCATTCTCGATGGCGCCAACCAGACCGTGGCCAATGGCGGGCCGTACATCAACCAGGCCAACACGCTGATCACCGAGAGCAGGTCGCTGCCAACCACCAACGGCAACTGTTACTCGTTCGTGATCATGAAAACGAACGGCAGCGGCCTTTGCTGCAACAACGGTAACGGCTACTGGGAGATCCGTACCCCGGGGAATGGGCTACTGCTTCGCGATGTTTTCGACAACACCGTGGACGGGAATAACTCGCCGGCGGCCAGCCCGCTCAGCCCCGGGTATGGCAATGGCCACAGCTTCTGCCTACCGGCCGGCACGGTGAACATTGCGCCCACCGAGTGCGGCATCTTCAACAATCTGATGGGCAATAAGGTGTACGCCGTGAAGCAGGCGGGAAAGAACTA
>JBIQMI010000109.1:1740-9953 GCA_044463585.1 Cryomorphaceae bacterium | reverse complement strand
CGCGGCTTACCGTGGGCCAGTACTTGGCGTTGCGCAGGCCCTGTACCGGGAAGGCTGCCCTTTCGCGGCCGTAGGCGTGGTCCCATTGGTCGGCGATCACTTCCTCGGCGGTGTGGGGCGCCATCTTCAGCGGGTTGTCGGCCTTGTCGAGCTTGCCTTGCGCAATGTCCTCGATCTCCTGCCGGATGCTGATCATGGCCTCCACGAAGCGGTCCAGTTCGGCCTTGTTCTCGCTTTCGGTGGGTTCCACCATCAGCGTGCCCGCCACGGGGAAGCTCACCGTGGGTGCATGGAACCCGTAGTCCATCAACCGCTTGGCGATGTCCTCCACTTCCACGCCCGCCGTGCGCTTGAAATCGCGGCAGTCCAGGATCATCTCGTGCGCCACCATGCCCACGTCGCCCTTGTACAAGATCGGGTAGTGGCCCTCCAGCTTCACGCGCAGGTAGTTGGCGTTGAGGATGGCGTAGCGCGTGGCATCGGTGAGGCCGTCATCGCCCAGCATCTTCATGTAGGCGTAGCTGATCAACAGGATCAACGCGCTGCCGAAGGGTGCCGAGCTCACGGCCGGTATGGCCTTTTCACCACCGGTGACCACCATGCTGTGGCCGGGCAGGAAGGGCTTCAGTTTGTCGTTCACGCAAATGGGGCCCATGCCGGGGCCGCCACCGCCGTGCGGAATGGCGAAGGTCTTGTGCAGGTTGAGGTGGCATACGTCGGCACCCACTTCTCCGGGGGAGGTAAGGCCCGTCTGCGCGTTCATGTTGGCACCGTCCATGTACACCAGGCCGCCGTTGTCGTGCACGGTTTGGATCACTTCCTTGATGGATGCCTCGTACACGCCGTGCGTGCTGGGGTAGGTGATCATGATGCAGGCCAGCGTGTCCTTGTACTGCACGGCCTTGGCCTTCAGGTCGGCCACGTCCACCTGTCCGCGTTCGTCGCTCTTCACCACCACCACCTTCATGCCGGCCATTACGGCGCTGGCGGGATTGGTGCCGTGTGCGCTGGCGGGTATCAGGGCGATGTCGCGGTGCTGCTCGTTGCGGCTGTGGTGGTAGGCGCGGATCACCATCAGCCCGGCGTATTCACCCTGTGCGCCGCTGTTGGGCTGCAGGCTGGTGGCGCTCAGGCCGGTGGCCTTGGCCAGCATGGCGGCCAGTTCGTTGATCAGCGCTTGGTAGCCGCCCGCCTGTTCTACCGGCACAAAGGGGTGCAGGCCGGCCCATTCCGGCCACATCAGGGGGATCAGCGTGGTGGCGGCGTTCAGTTTCATCGTGCACGAACCCAAGGGGATCATGCCGTGGGTGAGCGAGAAGTCCTTGTTCTCAAGGCGCTTCAGGTACCGCATCAGTTCGGTTTCGGTGCGGTAGCTGTGGAATACAGGGTGCGTGAGGTATTCCGAGGTGCGCTGCAGCGCTTGGGGGATCGTGGTGCCCGCCTCCGTGGGCAGCGCGCCGGCCTTTTTTCCGCAGGCCTCGGCCAGTGCCGCCAGCAGGTCCTTCACGTCGGTTTCGCGCACGGTCTCATCCAGGGCGATGCCCACCACGTTGCCGCGGTAGCACACGTTGATGCCGCGCTTTTCCAGGGCGGCGCGCAATTGCTTGGCGTCGCTGCCCGTGGGCAGTGCCAATGAAATGGTGTCGAAGAATGTCTTGTTCTGCAGTTCGTAGCCCAGGTCCTGCGCACCCTTGGCCAATTGCGCGGTGAACCGGTGCACGCGCTGTGCGATCTCCTTCAGCCCTTCGGGGCCGTGGTACACGGAATAGGCGGCGGCCATTACGGCCAGCAGGGCCTGCGCGGTGCAGATGTTGCTGGTGGCCTTGTCGCGGCGGATGTGCTGCTCGCGGGTTTGCAGGGCCATGCGCAGGCCCATGCGGCCGCGGCGGTCCTTGCTCACGCCGATGATGCGGCCGGGAATGAGGCGCTTGAACTCTTCCGAGGTGCTGAAGAAGCCGGCATGCGGACCGCCGTAGCCCATGGGCACGCCGAAGCGCTGGCTGTTGCCCACGCAAACATCGGCGCCCCATTCGCCCGGAGGGGCCAGCAGCGTAAGGGCGAGCAGGTCGCTGCACACCGCCACGCGGATGCCGTTCTCCTTGGCCTTGGCCGTAAGGGCGCGCAGGTCCTGCACGGAACCGTCCATGCCGGGGTATTGCAGCGCCATGCCGAAGCAGCTCTCGGGGATCTCGTCGTTCAAGGCATCGCCCAGCACCAGTTCAATGCCGAGCGCACCGGCCCGCGTGTGCAGCACGTCGATGCTTTGGGGGAACAGGTTGTGGTCCACGAAGAAGGCGTTGCGGTGCTCGTGCTCCTTGCGGCGTTCGTTGTGGAACATGAGCATGGCCTCGGCAATGGCGGTGCCTTCATCCAGCAGCGAGGCGTTGGCGATGGGCAGCCCGGTGAGGTCGGCCACCATGGTCTGGAAGGTGAGCAGCGCCTCCAAGCGCCCTTGGCTGATCTCGGCCTGGTACGGCGTGTAGGCCGTGTACCAACCGGGATTCTCGAAGATGTTGCGGCGGATGGCCGAGGGCGTATCGGTGGCGTAGTACCCCATGCCGATGTAGCTGCGGAACACCTTGTTGCGGGCGCCCAGTTCGCGCATGTGGGCCAGTTGCGCGCTCTCGTCCAGCGCGGGACCGATGTCCATGGGCTTGGCCGAGCGGATGCTGTCCGGCAGGGTGCGTTCCACCAGTTTGTCCAGGGAGGGCAATCCAATGGCCTCCAGCATGGAGGCGGTCTCGGCGGCGGTGGGCCCGATGTGGCGGGCCTGGTAAGCGTTGCGTTGCATGGCGTGTGGTAGGCTTCGTTGAGAGGGCGGCAAAGATATCAGGCAGGGCAGGTGACAACCGTCAGGCACCGCCGGGCGCTGACGTTGCACAAAGTCGGGGCCGCCCGTGCGCGTATCGTCTTTCTGCACCACCTTCGCCGCGCCATGCGCTTCGCCCTCGCCCTCCTTGCCCTGCTGTACGGTTCATTGGCCGTGGCACAGGACAAGATCAACCTCATGAACGGCCAGGTGCTGGAAGGGAAGGTGATCGGGCAGAGCACGCTGGAGATCCGCTACCTGGTGCCGAAGAAGAGCAAGCTGGTGGAGCGCTCGGAGCCCACCAGCAGCGTGTTCAGCGTTACCGACAGTATTGGCCGCGAGAAGGTGTGGTATTTCATGGACACGCTTTTCGGCAACGAGTACAGCGTGCAGGAAATGCGCTGGTTCATACAGGGCGAACGTGATGCGCGGAAAGGGTACCGCCCTTGGGGCCCGATGATCGGCGGTTTCGTGCTGGGCTCGGGCCTTACCATGGCGCTTGACCTGGAGGTGAATTCGTTGCTGCTTCCGCCCATTTATGCCGGGCTGATGGCCTGGCCGCGGGTGTACGTTACGCGCGGCTCGATCAGCGACCCCAACATGGAGGGCGACCCCATTTACGCCACGGGCTACAGCGCCGTCGGGCGGCCCAAGCGCGTGCTGAACAGCCTGCTCTCCACGGCATTGGGCGTGGGCGTGGGCATCGCCATGAACAAGCTGGTGGTCGACCCGGCCCAAAAGCGCTGAAGATGCCCGGCGAGGTGAAGGGGCCGGTGCTGCGCTGGTTGATCTTCGGGCACCTGTGGGTGGCCCTGGCGGTGGCCGCACAGATCTTCCAGACCACGCTTTTCCTGAATGAGGGAAGCTTGGCGCGGCGGTATGCGCTGGCGGCCTTTCTGGGCACCTTCGCGGCGTACGGCGTTACGCGCTTGGCGCGGCTGCGCTCACCGGAAACGGGGCAGTACGTCAACCTGCGCTGGTACCGCCAGCACCGTGGGCTCATGCATGTGCTGGTGGCCCTGGCCGGTGCGGCCGCCTTCCTGCTCATGTGGCCGCTTTGGCCCCACATCTGGAAAGTGCTGGTGCCGGTGGTGCTGCTCACCTTCTTCTACGTAACGCCGTTCACCACTGCGGGCGGGCATGGCATAGGGCTGCGCACGGTGCCCTTCATCAAGGCGCTGTTGATCGCGGTGGTGTGGTCGGTGGTGGCCGTGGCGGTGCCGCTGTTGCTGGATCCCGCGGGCCATGGCAGCTTCACCATCACGGGCCTCACCTGCATGCGCGTGCCGCTGATCCTGGCCCTGGCCATCTTGTTCGATGTGCGCGACATGCACACCGATGATCGGGCGCTGCGCACGGTCCCGCTGGTGCTGGGCGTGAAGGGCGCCAAGGCGGTGGTGCTTTTCCTGCTGCTGTGCTCGGCCGGGCTTGAAGTGCTTTTCCTCCACGGCCTGGGCTACCAGTTCGCGCATTGGGCCGTGGTGGCCGGGTACGGCGTGGCCGTGGTACTGGCCCTTGCGGCCAAGCCGCGGCGCGATCCCTTCTACTATGCCATATTGGTGGACGGTGTAATGATCCTGGTGCCGCTGTGCACGGCGCTGGGCGTGTGGCTGGGGTGAATTGCAATCCCGCAAAAGCGGCAGCTTCTACATTCGTGCCGCCTATGGAACTGCCTGAATACAACCTTGCTTCCGCCCGTAAATGGGACGATGAAGACCCGCTGCGCGGTTTCCGCGAGCAATTCCGCATACCCCGTGTCAACAACACCGAGGTGATCTATCTCACCGGCAACTCGCTCGGCCTGCAACCCATGGACGCCGAGGCCGCCATCAACCAAGAGCTGGAGGATTGGGCGCGCTACGGCGTGGAGGGCCACTTCCACGCGCGGCACCCGTGGTACAGCTACCACGAGCGCCTTACCGACGGTGCGGCCTCCGTGGTGGGCGCGCGGCGCGAGGAGGTGGTGATGATGAACCAGCTCACCAGCAACCTGCATTTCCTGTTGGTGAGCTTCTACCGGCCACAGGGCAAACGGGTGAAGATCCTTACCGAGCACAAACCGTTCCCCAGCGATACCTACGCCTTGGCCTCGCATGTGCGCTTCCATGGCCTGGACCCCAAGGAGCACCTGGTGCAGATGCAGCCCCGCGAGGGCGAGCATGTGCTGCGCGAAGAGGACATACTGGCCAAGATCGCGGAAATGGGCGAAGAGCTCGCGCTGGTGCTTTTCGGCGGCGTGCAGTACTTCACGGGCCAGTTCTTCCCCTTGGAGGCCATAACCGCCAAGGCGCATGAAGTGGGCGCGGTGGCCGGCTTCGACCTGGCCCATGCCGCCGGCAACGTGCCGCTGCAACTGCACGATTGGCAAGTGGATTTCGCATGCTGGTGCACCTACAAATACCTCAACAGCGGACCGGGCAGCGTGGGCGGCGCCTTCGTGCACCAACGCCACCTCGGCCAAGACCTCCCGTTGTTCGCCGGCTGGTGGGGGCACGACAAGGCCACCCGTTTCCAAATGGAGGACGAATTCAAGCCCATGCCCACCGCCGAGGCCTGGCAGGTGAGCAATGCACCCGTGCTCAACATGGCCATCCACCACCTGGCCCTTTCGCAGTTCGTGCACGCCCGCATGGACCGCCTGCGCGCCAAGAGCCTGAAGCTTACGGCCTACGCCGAAAGCGTGGTGAAAACGGTGTCGGCCGTACAAGGCGCGGAACTGGAGATCATTACGCCCGCCGATCCCGCCCAGCGCGGATCCCAGCTTTCCATCATGGCCCATGGAAAGGGCAGGGCACTGTTCGATCGCCTATCGGAGGAATATGTATCGGTGGACTGGCGCGAATCGGGCAGCAAGGACGGGCGCAAGGGCGGCGTGATCCGCATGGCGCCGGTGCCCATGTACAACTCCTTCGAGGATGTATTCCGCTTCGGCAAGGCCCTGGAAACCTGTTTGAAAGGCTAGTGATCGCGCGGGCCGTCCGGCACGCCAGTACATTGTTGCAATGAAGAACATAACCATTGTCGGGGGCGGGCTGGTGGGCAGCCTGCTGGCCGTGCTCATGGCCAAGCGTGGCCACAAGGTGGACGTTTACGAGCGGCGCGACGATCCCCGCACCGCCAAGCAGTGGGAGGGGCGCTCGATCAACCTGGTGATCAGCCACCGCGGCTGGCGCGCCCTGCGCGAGGCGGGCATCGATGAGCGCATCCGCGAGATCACCGTGCCCGTGTACGCCCGCATGACGCACGACCCGCAGGGCCGGCTCAACCGCATGCCGTACAGCATCGAGGGCCTGGCCAACTGGTCGGTAAGCCGCGGCGAATTGAACAACCGCCTGCTGGACGAGGCCGAGCGCATGCCGGGGGTAACCCTGCACTTCGGCCACCGCTGCGTGGATGCCGACCTCGACAAGGCCAGCTGCACCTTCACCCGCAAGGGCGCGGAACCGAAAACCGTGGCAGCCGACTTGGTGCTGGCCTGCGATGGCGCCTTCAGCGCGGTGCGCCTGAAAATGCAGTTCGGCCGCATGAACTACAGCCAGGAATACATCGAGCACGACTACAAGGAGATCGCCTTTCCCGCGCACGCCGACGGCCAGCCCCAGATGGATCCCCAGTGCCTGCACATCTGGCCCCGCCGCTACTACATGCTCATGGGCCTGGCCAACCGCAACGGCAGCTTCACCGGCACGCTCTTCATGCCGCACAACGCCGTGCCCGAGGCACCGGACGCAGGCTTCGACAAGGTGCGCACCGAGGAACAGGCCGACAGCTTCCTGCGCAAGCATTTCCCCGACGCCTACGCCATGATCCCCGACATGACGGCCCAGTACATGCGCAACCCGCAAGGCGTGCTGGTGGAGATCTATTGCAGCCCGTGGGTGCACGGCGGCACGGTGGCCCTGCTGGGCGATGCCGCCCACGCCATGGTGCCCTTCTATGGCGAAGGCATGAATGCGGGCCTGGAGGATTGCCGCGTGCTGAACGACCTGCTCAACAAGCATGGCGACGACAACTGGGGCACCGTGCTGCAGGCCTACAACGCGGAGCGCGTGGCCAACGGGCAGGCCATCACCGCCCTCAGCAAGCGCAACTTCACCGAAATGCGCGACCTGGTGGCCGACCCGCGCTTCATCCTGCGCAAAAAGATCGAGGAACGCATGCAGGCCAAGCACCCCACCCAATGGCTGCCCCTGTACACCATGGTGAAATACACCGACATGCCCTACTCCGAAGCCCTGCGCGAAGGCCAGCGCCACGACCGCATCATGGAAAAGGTGCTCGCAACGCCAAACCTGGCCGAACGGTGGGAAACCGATTCAGCGTTCCAAGAGGAGGTGGAAAAGAAAGTGCTGGGCCTGCTGGAAACGGAGCGGTGAGCTGAAGCTGACCTTATCGCCAGTACACGGAATGCGATATATTTGGAGAGATGAAAGCGCTTAGTTTCAAAGAGCCTTGGCTGAACACATACGTGGAGCGGATGCTTGGACTAAGTGCCTCCACCAAGAAGGCGATCATTCGTGTGCTGGAGCGAAGCTTGGAGTCCAAGCGCAAGCCGCAAAAAGATCTTTCCGATAGGTTTTGGCGTGCATGTGGCGCGTGGGAGAGTGATGAAACGGCCGAGGAATTGATGAAGTCGATCCGTAGCTGAGAATGCTGAATGCCTTGCCGCGACGGGTTCCATCCACAGAGAACACAGGGGACACAGAATAAATGCCTAGGCCGCGATGGGTTTAACCGCGGAGGGCGCGGAGTACGCGGAGCAGCCGTAGCGTCGAACCTCAGGTTCGACCAGGGCGCCGAGGAAATGCCTAGGCCGCGATGGTTTTTGCCGCAGAGGCACTGAGGCGCAGAGCGGATCGTGCGGAATGTATTCATCGACCCCGAACGGGGTCGCAGAACGTAGAAATATCGTATTTCCCCGCCGTGAATGTACCTGCGTAGGGTCTCCTGCAAGGGACCCTGCGCCCCGGAAATTCCTTGACCCCGAAGCGTAGCCGATGTTCCAACAATTCGCCAAATTGCCAAATTGCCAATATGCCAAAGATTCCCGGCTCCGGCGGGATCATAACCGCCTGTGCCCGCGTAGGGTCTCCTGCAAGGGACCCTGCGCCCCCGGCAATTCCTTGACCCGGTGGGGTCGAACCACGTATGCATATCCGACCCCGAACGGGGTCGCAGAACGTAGAAATATCGATTTTCAATGTGGATCTGACCCTGGAGGGGTCGCAGAAACGATTTTATTCGACCCCCGACGGGGTCGCAGCCGACGTTCCAACAATTCGCCAAATTGCCAAGTTGCCAATTTGCCAAAGATTCCCGTTCCGGCGGGATCATAACCGTCCTGTACCTGCGTAGGGTCTCCTGCAAGGGACCCTGCGCCCCGGCAATTCCTCGACCCCGAAGC
>JBIQMI010000109.1:0-1640 GCA_044463585.1 Cryomorphaceae bacterium | reverse complement strand
CGTAGGGTCTCCTGCAAGGGACCCTGCGCCCCGGCAATTCCTCGACCCCGAAGCGTAGCCGGCGTTTCAACAATTCGCCAATTTGCCAATTTGCCAATTTGCCAAAGATTACCGGCTCCGGCGGGATCATAACCGTCCTGTACCCGCGTAGGGTCTCCTGCAAGGCACCCTGCGCCCCCGGCAATTCCTTGACCCCGAAGCGTAGCCGGCGTTTCAACAATTCGCCAATTTGCCAAGTTGCCAATTTGCCAAAGATTACCGGCTCCGGCGGGATCATAACCGTTATCCCATGCGTCATTCCTGTACCCGCGTAGGGTCTCCTGCAAGGCACCCTGCGCCCCCGGCAATTCCTTGACCCGGCGGGGTCGAACCACGTATTCATCGACCCCGAATGGGGTCGCAGAACGTAGAAATATCGTATTCCCAACGTGGATCCGACCCTGGAGGGGTAGCAGAAACGATTTTATCCCGACCCCGGCGGGGTCGCAGCCGACGTTCCAACAATTCGCCAAGTTGCCAATTTGCCAATTTGCCAAAGATTCCCGGTTCCGGCGGGATCATAACCGTCCTGTACCCGCGTAGGGTCTCCTGCAAGGGACCCTGCGCCCCGGCAATTCCTCGACCCCGAAGCGCAGCCGCTATTCATACGCAACCCGCCCACCCCGCATTCCACCACGCTCCCCAACATCCCACCGTTCACACTTCCCCGGTAATTCCCGCGTTAAGGGCATGTGGCACACCTTCCTTTGCACCGATGAACCGCCTCTTCGCCCTCGCCTTCGGCCTGCTCTTCGTGGGCACGCTCAGCGCACAAAGCGTGTACGGACGCAAACGGCCGGAAATTTTCCCCACGGACGGCAAGATGCGGCGCGGCGGCTTCTACGTGGCGCCCGGCATCACCTACACGCTGCCGCGCTTCAAGAATGAGGAGGAAACCGTGTACCAGCACGCCGATTCAAGCTACACCGCCCTGTTCGACCCCAAGGGCAAGGTCGGGCTCTACCTGGAGGCCGGCTGGTTCCATGCCACCAGCGATCCCGTGATCCTGGATTATTGGGATTTCGGGCTGGCCTACAAGCAGTTCAGGGGCGCGGAGCAATTCACCGGCACGCTCATGCGCGGCGATAGCATCGGCAGGCTGGCGGGGGAAGGGGGTTTCAACGATAGTCACCTCACCCTGCATGCCAACGCCAACAAGCTCTTCCAGGTGAAGGATTACCAATTCATCCAGTTCAGCCTGGGCGCCAACGTGGATTGGCGCTTCGCCACCGCGCACGATCACACCGGCGATTTCACGGCGATCAACCGTTGGGATTTCCCGCCGGAACTCACCGGGCAGGTACACGCCAAGCTGGGCTACGGTTTCAAGCTTACCCAGCAACTCATGGTCATTCCGGCCATTGAAACGCCCATCTTCAGCATACAGCCCACCGATGGCGGCAACCTCGGCAAGCTGCAATGGTTCAGCAGCACCTACCGACCGCTCATCCTCAGCGTGCGCTTCCTTTTCCTGCGCTACCCCAAGGGCTGGGCCTGCCCGCCGGTGAAGCAGAATGCCTTTGAGCGCAGCAAGGTGGTGAACCCCTCCTACGAGCGGAAGTAGGCCGCCGGAGCGCCCAACTGGCGGCCGCGGCTTTTCT
>JBIQMI010000108.1:0-10154 GCA_044463585.1 Cryomorphaceae bacterium | reverse complement strand
TTTGCTCATGCTGCAAGTAGGCAATGGTGGCGGCGAAGCGCGCAACAGGGTTTTCGACCGTGGCCAGCGTATCCTTTGAAACGGGGGCGCCAGCGCCGGCCAGGGCAATTGAAAATGGGCCGATCGAAGTGCACAGCGTGAACAAACCTTTCATGGCTTGAACGGAAAGTGAATAAACCCGATTTGATCAGGTGCGCCGGTAAAATAGCCAAGAAAGTGTTGCTGCGCCGACCCGTTAACCCGGATGCGGAATGGATGCTGCTTGTGGCCGTTGTTCGTGGCCGAGACACAATCACTGTCGGCTGCTTGCGGACGCTTATTAAGAACTACCGGTGCTTATTAATGGTATTTATAATGATTACTTGGTCAAGGTTTTGTGCAGCGCTGTCAGCCAGTGCATTCCTGCAGGCAGTGATGACAAAAGGTTTTATTCCCGCCCTGAAGTCGAATAGGATGTTCCTTGCTCCGATATGGGCTTGGTTCGCTCGAAGGAAATCAATGATTTGATCGGTCAGCGGTTGGGCGGCGTGACTGTCGCGTATGAACCGGCGCGGCACCGCGCTAATCGGGGCAACTGGATGTAATGAACCTGATTCATCTCTCTGATTCACCGTCCGGGAGAAGTTCTCGATCGTGTCGTTGTCCAATCCGTATTCGCGGCAATACTGGTTCAGCATAGCAAATCCGGTCTCTGCAAATGTGAGAACATGGAAGCCGCTGCCCTTTAATTGTTGCTCAAAATCCGTTCTTTCCGTTACCTCCATTAGTTCTGTGCTTGTGATTTGTTACGGTTCTGCTTGAGCCGTGCGCTTCAAAAATGGGCCAGCGCAAGCATTGAAGATGCGTGGTAACCTATTCGGATGCAATATATATGGTTTCGCATGGCGAAGTCTCTATGTTGTTGGCGAACAGGATGTGGTCAACGGGTACACCGCTCCAAGCGTTCACAACCCCTCCACCACCTCTTCCAGCTTCACCCCGCGCGACCCCTTCACCAAGATCAGCTTGTTTGTTGGTGGGTTGCTTTGGAACATGCTTGCTACGTCGGTGGCGGTGGCGTAGGCACGGGCCTCTGTATCCTTTGCGGCACGCATGAATTCCTGGCCGATGAACAGGGCATCGATGCCAAGCTTGTTCACTTTTTCGATGATGGCCTTGTGTTCGGCCTGGCTCACCTCGCCCAGCTCCAGCATATCGCCCAGGAGGGCCAGTTTGGGCCGGTCGCTGGGCATGTGGGCAAAGTTGGTGAGTGCCGCGCCCATGCTGGTGGGGTTGGCGTTGTAGGCATCGAGGATGAGCTGGTTGCGGCCGGTGTCCTTGAATTGGCTGCGGCTGTTGGCGGGTTCGTAGCTGCAGATGGCGTCGGTGATGAAGTCGTCGAAAATGCCGAAGTATTTGCCCATGGCCACCGCGGCCAGGGCATTGGGCAGGTTGTAGGTGCCCACGAGCTTGGTTTCGCAGAACCAGCCGCTGGGCATGCCGGGCACGGTGGGCACGCCGGCAGGCGAGGGGACGCTGAAATAGAAGTTGAGGAAGGGCGCGGGGCCATCGGCGAAATCGCCGCGGATGCGGCATTGTTCGCCGGTGCCATAGGTAACGCGCCGTTTTATGCCTTCGCTTTTTTCCATGAGCAGGGCATCGTCGCCGTTCACGAAGGCGGTGCCGCCGTGTTCGCGCAGCCAGGCATACAGCTCGGTCTTGGTGGCCACCACGCCTTCCACGCTGCCGAAGCCTTCCAAATGGGCCTTGCCGATGTTGGTGATCAGGCCGTGGTCGGGTTCGGCAATGGCGCACAGTTCGGCAATGTCGCCGCGTTTGCTGGCCCCCATTTCAATGATGGCGATCTGGTGCTCCGGGTTCAGCTTGAGCAGGGTGAGGGGCACGCCGATGTGGTTGTTGAGGTTGCCTTCGGTGGCCAGCACCTTGCGCGTGGTGGCCAGCACGTCGCGGGCCAGTTCCTTGGTGGTGGTTTTTCCGTTGGTGCCGGTTATGGCCACCACGGGGCCTTTGAACGTGCGGCGGTGGTGGAGCGCGAGGTCCTGGAGGGCCTTCAGCGTGTCGGGCACCAGCGTATAGCGTTCGTCCACGGCGGCGCTGGGCTGGTCCACCACGGCGTGGGCACAACCTGCCTCCAAGGCCTGTGCGGCGAATTCATTTGCGTTGAAGCGTGGCCCGCTGAGGGCGAAGAAGATCGCGCCGGGCACGGGCTTGCGCGTATCGGTGCACACGCCGGTTGAGCGGAGGAAGCGTTGGTACAGTTGCTCGATGTGGTCCATGGTGCAAAAGAACGGCCCCGGCGCATGGAATGTGCCGGGGCCGACCAGGGAAGTTTGGTCCGTTTACTTTTTCAGGTTCTTGCGCCGCTTGTTGTCGCCCAGCCCCACCGGGCTGCCCACGCGCGTCATGGCGCAGCGGAAGCCGATGGTGGCGGTGCTTTGGCGCTCATCGAGGTAGCGGCGGGTGCCGGGGTTGGCCCAATAGATGCGATCGGCCCAGCTGGCGCCCTTGTACACGCGCGCGTGATCATTGATTAGCGTGGTCTTGCCCCAATCGTACATCGGGTTGCCGTCGTTCTCCTCCCGGTCGTAGAAGATGCTGCTCTCCAGGTCGCCGTCGCGGTAGTCGATGTTGTCCGATTGGCGATAGTTCCGCCGGTCGATGTTCTCCTCCACGGTTACGCGGCGCTCCTTCACCACGCCGGGCTGCTGGCTTTGGTATTCGCTAAGGCCCGACAGCAGCAGGGGGCAGATCTCCAGGTCCTGGCTCTTGATCATGTCCACCATGTCCTGGATCTGCTGGTTGGCGGGATCGCTCTTGCGTTGCTGCTGCAGGTCCACGGCCTGGTCAACCTTGGTCATCAGGTTGTCGATCAGCGTGGCTTCTTCCTCGGTGGCGCGGCCCTGCACGCGCTCCTGGAATTGGGTGAGCCAGTACTTGATGCCGTCGATGTCGTAGATCACCTTGTCGTACTTGTCGGCTATGGCCCCGTCGCTGTTCAGCACCTTGGTCTTGAACACGTTGCCGCGGAAGGGCTGCAGGTCGTTCACGTCCTCGAAGCTCAGCGGGCGGTACACGTCCATGGTCCATTCGCTCACGTTGCCGGCCATGTTGTACAGGCCGTAATCGTTGGGCCAGTAGGAGAATACCGGTGCTGTGATGTCGGCGTTGTCGTTCAGGCTGCCGGCCACGCCCATGTAGTCGCCGCGGCCGCGCATGAAGTTTCCGCGGAAGTCGCCGAAGAAGGAGCCTCCCTTCTTGCGGCTGTCGTAGCGCACGAAGTGCCCGTTCCAAGGATAGATGCGGCGCTCAACAATGCGCTCGTCCACGGTGTTGCCCACCAGGCCATAGGCGGCATATTCCCATTCGGCCTCCGTTGGTAGGCGGTAGCGGGGCAGCAGGATGCCATCTTCCATGCGCACGTTGCGGGTGTCGCGGTTGGGGTTGAAATCCTTGATGCCGTCCACCTTCTTGCCGCTTTCGTACTGGCCGGCCAGGTAGCTGTCTGTGGTGAAGTGGTCCTCGTTGATCTGGTTGGGGTAGTGCTCGAACAGACCCTCGCGGATGAGGATGGCCTCGTTCACGCGGTCGCCGCGCCATGCGCAGTAGTCGTTCGCCTGCAGCCAGTTCACGCCCACCACGGGGTAGTCGCGGTAGGCGGGGTGGCGCAGGTAGTATTCCACCTTGGGTTCCATGAAGGCGAGCTTGCTGCGCCACACGAGCGTGTCGGGCAGGGCCTTCTTGTAGATCTCGGGGTAATCGGCGCCGTACACGCGGTCCAGCCAGTAGAGGTATTCGCACCAGTGCAGGTTGGTCACCTCGGTCTCATCCATGTAGAAGGAGGACACGGTGACCGTGCGGGGGATGTTGTTCCACTCGTGTGTGAGGTCGTCCACCACGCGGCCCATGGTGAATTGGCCACCTTCCACCAGCACCAGTCCGGGCCCGGTCTCCTGTTCCTCGAACGGGGCCTTTTCGAAGCCTCCGTTACGGGAGTCGTTGTAGTTCCAACCCGTGGCGCTGCTTTGTTCGAAGCGGCAACCGGTAAGTGCTGCCGCCGATGCGGCGAGCAGCCCTACGTTGCGTAGCAGGTTCATGGTCTTCATGGTTCGTTGCAGGTTCTTGCAGGTTCCTTGCTTTGTGCTCCTTTGGCCTAGAACGTTGGGCAGGGCACGGTGCGTACCCGGCGCCTTTTCTTCTTGCAGTCGAATTGCAAGGTAAGGCTGATCTCGTGCGATCCCGCGGTGGCGGTGGTGAGCTTGCTTGTGGTAACGTCGTAGCTGTAGCCGAATTTGAGGTGCTCCGTGTGGAAGCCGATCAATGCGATGAAGGCATCGCGCGAGCGGTACCAAAGGCCGGCCATAATGGGGCCGTGGTCCACATAGAGGCCCAGGTTCAGTTGCCTGAACGCGGCCTGTTGCTGGTATAGTATGTTGGGCGAAAGCTTGGTCTTGGCCTCGCCGTACTTGCCGCGCATGCCCAAGGGAATGGCGGCGCCGCCGTGGGCGGTGAGCTTCATGGGCATTTTGCTCGTTCCTACGATCAGCGATTCATTGGGTTCGGTGAGGTGGTTGGCGGCGAAGCCCACGAAGAAGACATCGGTGTAGCCCAGGATGCCCGCGGAGAAGTCGGCATTGCCCACGCTGCCGCCCCGGGGCACATCGTTGGTGGCGTAGATGAAGCCCCTGCGCGGGTCGATCATGTCGCCGAAGGTGAGCTTGTTCCAGTCCAGCGATTTCTGGAAATATGTGGCTTGGAAGCCGGCCTTGATGGAGAATTTGCGGCTGACGGCCTGGGTGTAGGAGTAAATGCCGCTGACCGTGGTGGTGTTGAGGGTTCCCTTGCCCGCCTGGTCGCTGGTGACCAGCAGGCCAAGTCCGCCCATCAGGCCACGCACGTCCTGGTCGTAGCTGGCGCTGGTGGTAACGAACGTGCCGCTGAGCGCGGGCCATTGGTTGCGGTAGTTCAAGGCCACACGCGGGCAGCGCGCCGTACCCGCAAAGGCCGGGTTCAAGTAAAGCGGATTGGCATAGAACTGGGTGAACTGGGGGTCCTGCGCGTGCGCAGAGAGGACCCCTAACAGGCTCAGGACAAGCCCGAGGGCCACACTTCTACCTGACCATATAATCATGCTGCACGATCGTTCGTTGCCATTAGGACCGCCAAGTATACGTAGCGTATCGGAGTTCGTTGTTATTGCCCCCGCAATAAGCTGGCGGCAGGGGCGTTGACGAGTTGTCCGGATTTGAACGGGGTCGAAGGTATACTTTCGACCCGATCCAAGTGTTAACCCCATTCCGAAACTTATGCGCGGCATCCTCGGCTTCCTATTGTTGCTCAGCCTGGACCTGTTTGCCCAAACCCTTCCGCCCGCCCAGCGCGGCACCCCTGCAAGCGCCCGAACAGGTGCCGTGGCCATGCGGCCCGAAGCCCCGGTGAACACGGGGGACCCAGCGCAACCGGCCTGGTGGGGCCGGGCCGTATTCGATGCAGACCGGCAAAATTTGCCCTTGGCGCATGAATACCGCGAGCTGGGTGCCGGTGCAACCGGCTTCACCGCTTATTTGGCCGACGAGCAATGGCGCGTGCTCACCCCGGCAGAAAGGCAGGCCCTGCCCGGTTTGGGCAACCCCGGGCCCGCACCGGTGATCCATACCTTCTTCGGTACAAGCGCCGGCCGGCCATTCGGTACGGTGGAAGTGGAACCCTACCGCACCAACCCGGCCACCGGCCAAGTGGAGCAATTGGTGAATTACCGGCTGGAAGTGGTGGAACAGCACGGCGGCCTGCGTTCGGGCAGGGCAGCGGACTATCCGGACAATTCGAAGCTTGCCCAAGGCGATTGGTACCGTTTCACCGTGCCGAAGGACGGCGTGTACGAACTGACCTATGCCTTTCTGCAGCAACTGGGCGTGGACGTGGCCAACCTGCCGTCGGACGCGATCAACATCTATGGCAACCATGCCGGCATGCTTCCCTTCCAGAACAGCCCGGTGCTGCCCACCGACCTGGTGCAGAATGCCATTGTGGTGGAGGATGGTGGCGATGGCCGTTTCAATCCCGGTGATCGCGTGCTGTTCTATGCTACCGGCCCGCAGCGCTGGGAGCGCTCCGCCAATGGAAAGCTCTTCAACCATGTGAAGAACATCTACTCCGATTCCGCCAGCTATTTCGTGGGCATCAACACCGACGCCCCCAAACGGGTGGCCCCCGCACAGTTGGGCACGAACCCGCCCACCGACGAGGTGACCGGCTTCAACGACCGCCAATTCATCGACAACGACCAGGTGAACCTGTACAAATCGGGCCGCATGATGTTCGGCGACCTGTTCGACCAAGTGACCAGCTACAACTACAGTTTCAACGCCCCCAATCTCAGGCCGGGCGATACCACGTGGTTGCAGGTGAACCTGCTGGGGCGTTCACTGGGCGGGTCCGCTTCATTCGTCATCAATGCGGCCGGTACGCAGCAACCGGTGCCCATCGGCAATGTGAACATCGGTGAAGCCCAGCCCTATGGCATCTATACCAGCACGTTGATCCCCCTGAAGATCGGCGGGCACAGTGTTCCCGTATCGGTGGCCTTCAACAAGTCGGACCCGGTCACCTCGCTGGGCTACATGGATTATTTGGAGCTGAACGCGCGGCGCGACCTGCGGATGAGCGGCGACCAGTTGATCTTCCGCGACCTGAACTCGGTGGGCCCTGGCCGTACCGGCCGTTTCACGTTGGACCAGGCCAGCGGGGTACAGCGCATTTGGGAGATCACCTCGCCCACGGAAGTGCGCGAGGTGGCGGCCACCACCACGGGCAACCAAAAGTCCTTCACCGTGGCCACGGACAGCCTGCGCGAATTCATCGCTTTCAAGGGCACGGGGCTGTTGACGCCAAAGGCCATTGGCAAGGTGCCGGCGCAGAACCTGCACGCCACGCCATTGCCCACGGACCTGGTGATCGTTGTGCCCGCCGAATTCAAGAGCGAGGCCGACCGGTTGGCCCAGCGGCGCATGCAGGAGGGCCTGAACGTGGCCGTGGTGACCACCCAGCAGGTGTACAACGAATTCTCATCGGGCCAGCGCGATGCCACCGCGATCAAGCGCTACATGAAGATGCTGTACGACCGGGCGAACGGTGATGCCCAGCTCAAGCCACGCTACCTGCTGCTCTTCGGCGATGGATCCTTCAACAACCTGTCGCAAAGCCCGAGCAACCAGAACTGGATCCCCACCTACCAAAGCCTCAACTCGATCCAGCTCAACCTGTCATACACCTCGGACGATTACTTCGTGATCCTGGCCGATAACCGCGGCGAGGCACAAAGCGACCCGATCGACATGGGCGTGGGCCGCCTAGCGGTGAGCAGCCTGCAACAAGCGCGTGCCGTGGTGGACAAATTGCTGAACTACGACAAGCTGGACCTGCTGGCCGCTGGCGGGAACAGTTGCGACGCCGGCGGCGACGGCGGCGCCACCGACTGGCGCACCACGGTACTGTTCGCCTCCGATGACCAGGACGGTGGCGGGTACGAAGGGCATGTGCACATGTTCAACAGCGACCAGTTGGCCAAGCGCGTGGAGGTGGAATCGCCCTGGCTCAACATCAACAAGATCTACCTCGATGCCTACGTGCAGTACAGCACCCCCGGCGGGCAGCGCTACCCCGACGCCGCCAAGGAGCTGCGCGACCGCGTGCAGAAGGGAACATTGCTGGTGAACTACGTGGGCCACGGCGGCGAAGTAGGTTGGGCGCATGAACGCTTCCTGGACAATGGCACCATACTGGGCTGGACCAATGCGGACCGCTTGCCGCTGTTCATGACCGCCACCTGCGAATTCAGCCGGTGGGACGACCCCGTGCGCACATCAGCGGGGGAGAACGTGCTCCTGAACCCGAAAGGCGGCGGGATCGGCCTGATGACCACCACGCGCATCGCCTACAGCAGCCAGAACCAGGTACTGTCCAACTACTTCTACAACTTCGTGTTCAAGCCCACCGATGAAGCGGGGAGGCCCCAGCGCCTGGGCGATATTTACCGGCGCACAAAAGTGGCCGCCACACCCACCGGCAACACGGGCACGCCCAACCACCGCAACTTCTCCCTCCTCGGTGATCCATCCATGCGGCTGGCCATGCCCGCGAACCAGGTGCGCATCACCGCCATTACAGATACCTTGGGCAATCCGGTGGATACCGTGAAGGCCCTTTCCACCATACGCGTGACCGGTACGGTGAACGGGCCGAACGGCCAGGTGATGAGCGATTTCAACGGCCTGGCCATCCCCACCTTCTATGATAAAAAAGTGCCGGTGGCCACCTTGGTGAACGATCCCGTGCCCACGGCCACGCCATTCCATTTCAAGGTGCGCAAGAACATTATCTACCGCGGCCGCGCCACCGTTACCAATGGCCAATTCAGCTTCACCTTCGTGGTGCCCAAGGACATCGACTACCGGGTGGATTCGGGGCGCGTTTCGGTCTACGCCGAAAGCATGGCCACCAATGCCGCGGGCTACAGCAACGACCCGTTGGTGGGCGGCACCGATAACACCGCCTTGGCCGACAACGAAGGGCCGCGCATAGAACTGTACATGAACGATGAAAGCTTCGTGAACGGCGGCACCACGAACGAAACACCATTGCTTTGGGCCAAGCTGTACGACCCCAGCGGCATCAACACCCTGGGCAGCAGCATCGGGCATGACCTAACGGCCGTGATCGACGCGAACACGCAGAACGCCATTGTGCTGAACGATTGGTACGAGGCCGACAAGGACACCTACAAAAGCGGCCAGGTGCGCTACCGGTTGAGCGATCTGCCCGAAGGGCGGCACACCTTGGACCTGAAAGCGTGGGACGTGTACAACAACTCCAGCACCAAGAGCACGGAATTCGTGGTGGCGCCCAGCGCCGAGCTCGCCTTGGAGCACGTGCTCAATTACCCGAACCCGTTCACCACGCACACCGAATTCTACTTCGAGCACAACCGCCCATGCTCCACATTGGATTGCCAGGTGCAGGTTTTCACCATTGCAGGCCGACTGGTGAAAACGATAAACCGCCGCCTGCAATGCGATGGTTTCCGCAGCGAGCCCGTGGCCTGGAACGGCCTTGACGACAACGGCGACCGGATCGGCCGCGGCGTGTACGTGTACCGCTTGAGCATTACCACACCGATGGGCGAACGCGCCGAAAAGCTCGAGAAGCTTGTTATACTCCGCTAGCCACACAATAACCCCTGACGGGCCGCGTATATTTGCGGCCTTTCGCCGAATGCACCCGCCCATGAGCCATTTTGCCCGCCATGCCGTTGCGCTATGCGCGGTCGCTGCCTCCGTTTCACTTCACGCACAGATCAACAAAGGCTGCATCAGTGAGATCAGCGGCCAGGAATGCGGCCCGCGCCTGAACACCATCACCACGGCCGTCCCGTTCCTGATGATCGGCCCCGATAGCCGCTCGGGCGGCATGGGCGATGGCGGTGTGGCGCTGCCCGCCGATGCCAACGCCATGCACTGGAACCCCAGCAAGCTGGCCTTTGCCGAGAATGAAGGCGAGTTCAGGATCTCGGTTTCGCCCTGGCTGCGCCAATTGGTGCCCGACATGAGCCTGGCCTACCTGGCCGGGTACAAGAAGCTGGCCAACAAGCGCAGCGCGGTGGGCGGTTCGCTGCGCTATTTCAACATGGGCAGCATCACCTTCACCGATATCAACGGAGGGCTGATCCGCGACTTCAAGCCGGCAGAATTCGCCGTGGACCTCGCCTTCGCCCAGCAGTTCAGCGACCGTTTCTCGGGCGGCATCTCACTGCGCTACATTAACAGCAACCTCACCGGCGGGCTGAACGTGAACGGGGCCAACACCAAGGCCGGCCAGGCCGTGGCCGCCGACCTCTCCTTCTTCTACCGCAACGATGAAATGGTGATCAGCAAGCGCGACGCCACCTTCGCCTTTGGGGTGAACATCTCCAACCTCGGCAACAAGATGTCGTACAGCGAAACATCGCGCACCGACTTCCTGCCGATGAACCTGCGCTTCGGGCCGGCGCTCACCATCGACCTCGACCCGTACAACTCGATCACCTTCAACGCCGACATCAACAAGCTGCTGGTGCCCACCCCGCCCATTTACAAGACCGAGGTGGATGACGAGGGCAAGAC
>JBIQMI010000107.1:0-10389 GCA_044463585.1 Cryomorphaceae bacterium | reverse complement strand
GGAAGGGAAGGGGCGGTGATCCCAACTTTTTGCTGGAGTGAAAGTGCGGTGATCCCAACTTTCAGAGGGCACGTGACGTCAAATCATACGCCTCACTTCATTCTTGGAGCTCATCGCATGTTTGGCCCCGAGGAGGAGGACCAGTCCGACATGGCCTTTTTCAGCTGATCATTATCGGATTTGCGTATGGCGAAACGTCCGCCTTCATGAAGGATCACGGCTATCCGGTTTGATCGCATCTGAACTCGCTTTATTTGATCCCGTGCATAGTGAACATGAATGAAGGACAAGGGTGTATCCACAGGCCTCATCGTTAAGCCATTGGCGTCGAATATCAAGCGGGCATTAAAGCAGATCGGGGTATAGAGTGTACTTCCGAAGGTGGTGCCGCACACGTTTGCCACATAACCAGCGCCCAAGTCATTTTGGTCCGGAACGGAATCAGCGGGTAATGCATCCCCTTGCCCCATGAGCAACCGCCATTCGGCTGCCACCTTGCCCGGATGTTGGCACTTCAGCCTGAGCCTTCCAGGTTCTTTATCTTTAAAATGGATGTGTAGTGCAAATAGTCCTGACGTTACTGAGTCAATAGCAACAGCTGGAATGCGGAGAGAATCCATAAACCAAGTTGGATGTAGAGGGTAAAAGGTGAATCCATCCTGGGTTATTGCGTACCGGCCGAAAACCAAGTTCGCCAATAATACATCGTGCACGAATCTTAAGTTGCCTTTGCCGTGAAGCAAAGTGGAATCAACCGTTTGCTGGGCTACTAGGGGTGTGAATGGGAATAGAAGTAATGTAGTCAATATTCGCGATCGTATGTGCATAGTGGGTTTTGTGCCTCCGCATTGGCGCATGGCCTCCCTCACCAGAGGTCCTGCGGCCACTCGGCGGCATCCCAAGGTATTGGCGATCTGGCCCATTGGCAATTTGGCAAATTGCCTCACTCCACAACCACCCGCTCCGAGCACACCCCGTTCCTGTCCGAAAAGCGGACCAGGTACATGCCTTTGCCGTAGCGCGAAAGATCCATCTGCACTTCCGCGCTGCCCGTTGTGAGCGGCCGCTGGAAGAGCAGTTGCCCGGTGGCATCATACACTGAATAGAAGCTGTCCGCTGTGAGCGGGTCGGTGAAGGAAACGGTGAATTGGCCTGTGGAGGGGTTGGGACGGATGCGGGGCTGGGTAAGCCGTACGGGGTTGGGCACATCGGTAACGAGGGAGCAGAGGTCATACGTGGTGATCGGGTCGAACACTGTATCCCTGAAAGTGACAGGATAGGCAGTGGCGCCACTCACCGAAGGAACCAGGGCGAAGGCGCTGTCCACAGGGAACAGGTCCGTGATCTGAACCGGGTAAATACGGTCGCCACAGGGGAAATGGCCGAGGGAGTCGGTCTTGATCAGGCTGGGCCCACCGGATTCGAAACCATAACCAAATGCCGCCATGGATAGCATATAGCCTCCATCCTCCCTCCCGGTCATGTCCATGGTGCTATACGTATAAGTAGGTGTGTTGGTAGCGCGGGTCCACAGGGTGTCACCATTGGCATCCAACTTCAGCAATACGGGCACCGGTCCAGCATTTGCCATCAGCACATAGCCACCGCCCTGTGCGGGTACGGTTTTCTGTCCATCCCGGGCATACCAGCGGTTGGCCCCCTTGTACCCTTTGCACCATTGCACTTCACCAGCGCCATTCAGCTTCATCAGGAAAAGCTTCGGGGCATAACCGGGCGGCACATTTTGCGCAGCGGTGCTGTCCGTATAGCCGGTGATGACGAAGGAAGAGTCGGACTCCACCACGGCATCATGCACCACGCCCTTGGGGCGGATGTAGCTCTTGCACCAAAGCAAATTACCCTCTGCGTCATAACGCGCAACGGCAGCACCTGCCGTGTCCATGTTGATGCCGGCCAACAAGTCCCCGCCGGGAAGCTCCTTCACGAATTTGATTGCTCCATTCTTGTTGAAGAAATGGGACCATTGATGCGAAAGGTCCGATCGGGTCCTGAGCATGAAAAAGCCATTGAACCCTGGTTCACTCCACATCACAGTGCCGCTATCCATGGTCACGGTCAAGTCCTCGACAAAGTTCACCATGGTATTTGCAATGGCGTATCGTGCCGCTTCAACGACATCCCCGGTGGAATCCAAGCGGGCCAGCACGGGTTGGAACCCGGAACTCTGGTATCCTCCAACCCCATAGAAAGAGGACTCGCTGAGCTTGGCGATGCGCCATGGGTAGTAGATGGGCTGTGCCTCATTGCCTCGTTTCCATTGGGTCCATATGGGCTGGCCAAGGCTGTCCAACAGGGTCAGGGCGGAACCCCACCCGATGTTGGCCAGCGTCTTCCCGCCGCTTAGAGGAATCAATCTTGCTGCCCCATCGCAGGAATATGCTTTGCCAAAGGTGTATTGTGCCATGGCTTCAGGTTGCCCGCTACACAAAGCCACGATAAGAAAGGCTATCAACTTTTTCATCGTTCAGTGCTTGATCAAGAGTTTGGTCCTTGTTTGTTTATCCACTGTAACTCTCACTCCGTAAGCGCCTGGCGATAGCTTCGAAAGATCGAGTTGGTGCATGCCTTCGGAAAGGTCGTACAGGTGCAACAGCTGCCTCCCGGAGGCATCCATTGCCGCGAGTTCCATCGGTGGGCCTGGCGGCAACAGCACGTGCAAACGGCCGGTGGTGGGATTGGGGTAAAGACTGAAATCCCACGGAACGGATGAAGGGCTTTCTGCCAGACTGTTCGGTACCATCCGCAATTCCATTTTGGGTTGTATCAGGAAGGCATAGTCGCTCCGAAGGGTGTCCAAGTTGTCGTTTGGGGGCCAAGAGTATATACCATTGAACGGCAATGTGGAGAAATCCAAGACCACCGTCCCCGTTTGGGTGGTATCGTCGTGATCGGTAGGCAGGTCGATCATGTCCATCCGGGTGGGGAACCAGCTTACATGGTAGTCCATGCCCGGCTGTAACCCGGGAAGGGCCACGCTCTGGGCATTGGGAGAGGTGCAGCCCAAGTAATTCTGCTTCTGATTCAACACGTAGTAATGGTTCTCCCAATGGGCGTTCAGATTGTGTACCCAACCGACGGCCATGTTCTGGGTTTCATTCAGCAGGTAGTAACACTCAATTTCTCCGGTATCATCGTACACTTTCCGAGGCTCATGGGCTTGGTCAAAGAATCCGCCCGGTTCGGTTGCTACCACGCCCAGGAAATCCGAAAGCGGTTTGAAGTGGTGATAGAGCGTTCGATTCTGAACAAGGATCGGCAGCGAATCGCTTGGGATTTTTAAGGCATTCACCCCACCTAACGCTGCGGTCCTCGGGTAATCAAAGTAAAACGGGTTATTATTATCAAAAATTGGCCTTCCCTTCTCTTCGTCCCTGATCCACCAGAACACCCTCTCCTTGTGCCAAGTGCTGGCTGCCGCGAAGTTGCCGAAGAAGGTGCTGGCCCACAGCTCGTTGTGGAAGGAGACATCGTAGTTGTCAAAGTAGGCAGCGGCCTCCTTCACGTTGGGTACGGTATCGTTCCCTTCATAAGTGGCTATATCCACGGACTGGTAGTAATTGGACTCCCCTTGGTGGAAGGGCTTTGTATTGGTGACCCCATTCGTGGTGCTCGCGTAATTGTTCCGAAAATCCTGGGAATGATCAAAACTGTTTGAAAGTTCATGCTCCCCCGAATACATTCCGCGGTGTGCATCGATAAGGTCCACGTCGGGGTTCAGAAATGGCGCATAGAAGTTGCTGCCATCGGCCATGTTCGGGTCAGACATGGCATAGCTCATCAAGAAGAGCTTCTTGTCATAGCCCAGCGGGGAGCTGGTGGGATCATTCAAGTCCACATCGCCACGCACGAACTGTGCGATGTCCGAGATCCATTGGCTAATGAGACCTGGGAGGCTGTCATCCTTGGCCCAGTGAATATTATTTTCTGGGCACAGTTCGGTCGCCGTCACATCCTGATATGTGAGCGTCTGGTCGATCTCATTGAAAGGCTCGATGATGGGGATGTTCACCGAGTACCCCCAACGGTTCATTATGTATTTGTACCTGCGCTTCCAGTAGTAGAAGGCACTGCCACTGTCCTGCGCGGTGGCCGGGTCGCCATTTGTGTAGAAATAGCGTTTCATGTCGTACATACTCGTCAGGGGATTTCGTGGCTCCACGAAGTTGCTCAAATAGGCATCGTTATGCCACCCCCATGTCTCGTAGGCAGTGATGGGCGGGTAGGGCTTGACACAGGCCTGGAGATAGGTGCCAGTGGTCCGTGCATGGTTGACCAATTGGTCGAGAGCCCAGCAATTGTTCTGGTAGCTGCCCTTGCCGATCGGGATGTCTCCAGGATTGCAACCCAGCGATTCCACATACCGGTCATAGACCCCCAAGTGCACATACTCGGGTGAAAACGTCCTGTTCCCAAGGAAGATCCGCACGAAATTGCCCCCCACGCTTCGCAAGGCCTCCAAGGCATCCCCTGCTTCCGTGAAGCTTTCCCTTGTCAAGCGGTAATCATCCATATCCCACCAACCATTCCCATGTCCCGCGACCACGGAGAAATTGGTGCCCAAACCGAAATACGGTGTGCCATCCTCAAACCTCAGTGTGCGCCGGTTCGCTTCGTTCACGCGCAGGGCCCCATGGTTGTCCGGCAGGGGCTGGTCACATACGAAGGCATAGCCGGTGTATTCATAGGGCGCCAACTGTACGTTCGCCAAGGTGCGTACGCCCGGTGCCGCCAAGCTCACCTTGAACCGCCACGTTCCCTCCATGTCCGGAGCCATGCGGAAGCGGATGTGGTAGGGATGCAGCGGGTTCGCGGGGTCTTCTACAAGTAGTGATGTTCGCGCGGTACCATTCCATTTGGCTTCGCGCATGAAGTAGCCCCACTTCAGGGTTTTGCTGCCATCGGGCTTGGTAAGTGTCAACACCACTTGCAGGGAATCGTCCGCATAAGGATTCAGGTCATGCGCGGGGTCCACGTCGTCCGGCGTGGCCACAAAGGGATCAACGGGGTCGGCGTAGTAATGATTGAAGAACCGGTCGATGGCATCTTGATAGTCCTGCGGCAATTGCAGTCCGATCTCCAACTTCTCCCATTTGTTCACATGCAGCACGTTGCCGATGATGTGCGTGGCCGGGTCCGGCGCGATCGCCACCACATCGCCATCCGGCCCCAATGCATCGTCGATGTACACATGGAACTCACCAGTACCGGTAAAGCCACCTGCATGGAAGCCCGGTGCCAAATGAACCCGCGTACCGGACGTGAATTCCGCATGGGCCGTGCCCGCTATGTTCATGGGGTAATGCACATCGCCCGGCGAGAGGACTTTTTGGGTCACCGCTATGTGGTGTACGCCGTCCGTCCAGGTTTCACCCTGCACCAAGTGGTCCGGGTAATTGGTTTGTCCGAATGCCACGATGCTTAAGAACGACGAACAAGATGCGAGGAGAGCTGGGACATTCCATTTCAATCGCACCAGTATCGTGGGATAGGGCGATTCCAACGAATGGGCGGGTTTGGGCATCATGGAGTGCATGGCCTTAGCGTTGCTGACCTTCCAATGCTCGGATCCTGTATTCCATGTCCGCCTGTCTTTCCTCCAAATGGAGGATGTAAAGTGCTTGCTCTTCCACTAACCTCAGCAACCGCGTTTGCATGTCGCCGAGTTCTATTCCTCCTTTGCCCTCCAGTTCAGCAGCGGATGGAACACCTGGTAGATGGTGGCGGCTTTGAAGGAACGCACGCAACTCCGGCAACGGCAGCAATGGATAATCCGGGTCAAAAACAAAGTCAGGCCAAGCACCAACTTTCACCATGACATCACGCGTCGAAATACCCCCTTCAACAAACAGTTGATAGTTACTATTGCTTGGGGGAACGGTGCCGATCCCAACCTTGTTATAGGTGAATGTCATGATCGGATGAGGTTGGTTCCAATCACCCATGATATGGCCATTGCCAGCGGAATCAATCGACAATCCCCACGCCGCGTGCGTGTTGCGCGCCCATATGGCCACTCCTGTCAAGGAATCGGCCGAACTCGTTATGTCGCCATACACACCTTCCTTAGCTCGAACCAGCAGGTCACCATCGATATGGAGCTTGGCCATCGGTTGTCCTGTGCCGATGCCTACCTTACCCGTGCTGTTAATTACCATGCGAACTTGGTCATCGGTAATAAAACCGAAGTTCAATGGCACTTTAGTCCCAATTTGAGGGAAATTGGTCAGGCATAAAGGGTATTGGAAAACGTTCCCGCCTATCCGCCAATGTGCATCCATGCCAGGGCCAACAGGGTTTGTTGCACAGGGGTCCGCCGGTCCAGGGTTTTCAGGGTGATCTGTGATGGCATCGATCACCCCATCTCCGCGCACATATAGGTTCTTCCCGAACAGCGTGGTATCCGTAAGTGTGATATGTCCATCCGCCCGCAACCTCATCCGCTCCTGTCCGTTACTCTTGAATACCACGTCCTTGCCGTCTGCTGTTCCGATATATTGCGGGCCTGGAGTGGTGTTGCTGTTTCCGGTCATGCTCCAATCGCTGCGCTCCGGTCCGCGCAAGAGGATAGTGGCAGAGGCACCGAGGCAGCCATTGGCATCTGAAGCGGTGATCTTGTAATCCTTCGGTCCGAGGTTATACCGTTCCGCGCCCACAGGTCCGTCGCTCCAAGCAATCGTAAACGGCGGTGCGCCGCCGAGGACTACCACGGAAGCATTCCCATTGTAGCATTCGTAGCAACTGATGTTATAGCCGTTCGTGTATTCATACACGTCCACGTCCAGCTTCATGGCCAGCGGCTGTTCCAAGGTAAATTCCAAGGTCACTCTTTGGCCTGAGTGATCGAGAACATCGACCTTGTAATACCCGGCAGCCAACTCGCCGACGTCCTCGCTGTCGGCACCATTGCTCCATTTGAATTCGATCGGGCCTTGGCCACCTGTGACCGTTAGGTCGATCCATCCGTCCTTCATGCCGAAACAGCTCACCGCAAACCCATTGTAGTTGCTTACTTGGGCTACAACAAGGAGCGTGTCCGGTGCCCCGAATGCCCAGGACGGCCAGGTCATGGCGGCCAATAGCACGGGTAACAACCAACGAGGCACCGGGCGCGGGACCTTGTGCGTGCCAGCTTCCGTGGTGCTCATCAAATCCGAAATGCGCTGTGTCGCCGAAAAGTCGAAATGCTTCATGGGGTGAGGAAGGTTTTGGGGAGGCAGGCACAATACCATCACAAAGGGAATTGCCAGCCACCATAATTCCTACCCGCTTTTTGCATAGGTTTATGCGAAGTTTGCATCACCCCCAAAACCATGCATGCTGATGTTGACGGTGAATTTGCGTGAGCTGCGTTTGGCGCGCGGCTGGAGCGAGGCCGAGCTGGCGCATCGCTTGAACATGTCGCAGAGTGCCTACAGCCGGCTGGAGTGCGGCACCACGCGCCTCGATCTGGAACGGTTGCAGCAGCTTGCCGCGGTCTTCGGCAAGGACCTGTTGGCATTGCTGCACACGGAAGGGGAGGGCAGCGCTGCGCCCAGCACCATCGCGGGGTTGATCGCATCGGCCACGGGGCAGGTGGATGATGCCCTTTTGGCGCGCCTGCACCGGTTGCATGCGGCGCACTGCAACGAGCTGGCCGAGCTAAGGGCGCGCCATGCACGGGCCGCCCGGCGCATGGCCAGGCTGTTGGGCATATAGCCGCGTTAGCGCACTACCGGCACGCGGAAGGTGCGTTGGCTGCTGCCGCTTTGCACGCGCACATAGCAAATGCCACCCGGCAACTGGTCCGCGGGCAGCAATATGCGCCCGGGGTTGCTGCTGGTATGCCGTAGAAGCTGTCGGCCTACCGCATCGAACACATCCACCTGCACGGGTGCGCCTGCGAAGGGATGCTGCACCACCAAGTGCTGGCCATCGTTGAAGACGAGCATGGCCAAGGGTGCATCGCTTGTTGCCGTGCCGGTGTTCACCTCCACCACCACGGTGCCCATTAGCGTGGCCTGGCAGCCGCCTGCGTGGGCCGTTACCACCACGGTGTAGCTGCCCGGCGTGGCCCAAGTATGCAAGGGTGCGGTGCCGGTGCCGGTGGTGCCGTCGCCGAAGTTCCAAACCACGCTATCGGCGGATGTGCCCGTGTACGAAAGTTGGGCGGCAACACCTGCCACAACGGGCTCATCCAGCACGCTGAATTGCGGTTCCGGCAGTGGGGTCACGGTGAAGTCCACGGCCGCACGGGTGGAGAGGCAGGCCGAAGGTTGGCGGCCGCAATCGGCATACAGGGTGGTGGTGCCTGGCGTGGCACCATCGGCAAGGCCGATCGCAATGGGGTCCAGCGTCTGCTGGCCGTAGGCGATCATGTTGCCACCGGTGGGCGCATCGTACCAGAACGGGGTGGGGAGCAGGTAATCGAACTCCATGCGTGCACTGCCGATGTGGCCTTCGCCGTTGGTGCTGCGCAACCACAGGGTGGCAATACCTGCCTCATAAGGGCCGGTCATGGCGATGATCAGTTGGGGCACGGTGCCGGAGTATCCCTCGAAGGCCGGCATCAATTGCACTTCACCGGACACGGCGCCTTCCAGCTTCAGGTAGAGGTCGTTCATCCAGGTGGGGTCGGGCGCCTCCACCGTGTTGAGGATCAGCCTTGCGCGGGACACCACGGCACCGGCAGGCAATTCGGGCAGGGTGATGCTGGAGCGCTGCACCCAGGGGCCTGCGGCACACACCAGATCAGTGCCGGGGAAATCCGCTGCCACTTGGAAGTTGCCGCCGAGGGCGTCGCTGCACCCGGCCACGGCGGGCCCTTGCCCTGCCGGGATGCTTCCACCCGCGCAAATGGAATAGTTGGTGACCTCCAAGGGCGCGCACGGCGCGGCCACGCCCAGCACGATGTTGGGCAGGCCGGTGGAGTTCATCAGTTCGCCCTCCAGCGGGTTGGTCTGTTCCACGGAGAACATCAGGTCGTCGAGCATGGAATAGCTGCGCTTCACAGGCGCGGTGCTGGTGAAGGCCACCGAGGCATTCGCCGACGCGGTGCCGTAGGTGGCGCTGAAATGCGTGACCTCCACCAGCAGGTTGTCGGTGCCGTTCCATACAAAGGGCGTGTTGAACGTGAAGTCGTTATTGCCCAGCACGGGCTGGTGGTCCACCGGCGTGGTGGTGGCGCCGGTGGGGTTGGGCAGGAAGCCGCTGAGGGCCGTGGCCGTGGTGTGGCCCATGCGCACCGTATAGTTCTCGTGCATGCCGGAGCCATTGAGCGCGGTGACCACCCAGCGCACACGGGCTATGGCATCACCGGGTTGCAGGCCTGCGGCCGCCAGTTCCGTGGCCAGGTAGATGTACTGCGCGCGCTGCCCGGCGTAGATATCGCCGAAGGGGCAAGGTATGCCGTTGGGGCCATTGGTGTTGGTGCCGGTGCCCAAAGGGTGCCATTGCTGCGCAGTGGACGGGCCAAAGGCCAGGGCGGCCAAGAGCAGGGCGAAGGGGTGCAGTGCTCGCATGGGAATTGGATGGAGTTGATTCTTCTACGTGGCCCGCAAAAAAGGGTTCATGGGGGCATGAAAAAGCCCCGCCTTGTTGGGGCGGGGCTTTTTCGGATGGTGCTTGGTCAGCGCGTTAGCGGCACGCGGAAGGTGCGCTGTACATCGCCGCTGGTGATGCGCACGAACCATACGCCGGTGCCAAGGCTGCGGTTGCCGATGGTGAAGCGATCCGGCCGTGATACTTCGGCACGGTCGAGGGCCAACCTGCCCGTGGCATCGAATACGGCCACATCAACCGGTGCATTGCGGAAGGGGTGTTCGATCACGAAGTGGTCGGCCGTGCCCCAGACCGCCAGGCGGCCGGTGTTGCTGCTTTCCGCCAAGCCGGTGTTCACCTCCACCACCAAGGCCATGCTGAAGGTGCTGGTGCACCCGCCGCCGGTGGCCGTTAGCGTTACGGTGTAGGTGCCGGGCACGGCCCAAGCGTGCATGGGGGCGGCATCGGTGCTGGTGCTGCCATCGCCGAAGTCCCAGAGGTAGCCATCGGCCAGCACCGAGTTGTTGGTGAATTGCACGGGCACGTTCGCCACCAGGGTGGCACCGCCCACATCGAATGCGGCCAAAGCGCCTTCGCCCGCTTCAATGTTGGCCTGTAGGGGGGGCGTTGTGCAACCGGCCGCATCGGTCACCACGGCGGTGTATGCACCGGCCTGCGCGATCAGTTCCGTTCCCGTGGCACCGTTGCTCCAGGCCACGGTGTAGGGTGCGGTGCCGCCGGCCAGTTCCAGTTCCACGCGTCCGTCAGCACTCTGCGGGCAGGTGGTGGGCGTTTGCTGCACTACGGCGGCCAAGGCCTCGGGTGCGCTGATGGTGAATGTAGTGGACAATT
>JBIQMI010000106.1:0-10485 GCA_044463585.1 Cryomorphaceae bacterium | reverse complement strand
CGCGCCGCGTTGCTGAAGGATGCCGGCGCCATGACCATGGGCGAGATCACTTCGTTCGTGGCCTTCAGCATCATGATCGGCGCCAGCATCGCCGGGATCCCCGAGCAAGTGACCTCATTGCTCAAGGCCGTGGGCGCCACCGAGCGGCTGATGGACCTGCAGGAAGAACCGGCCGAGCCCATTCACCTCGGCCCCAAGGCCGCACCGCTGCACCTGCGCGGCAAGATCGAATTCCGGAACGTGGACTTCCACTATGCCTCGCGCCCTGATATGCCGGTGCTGCAAGGCGTTTCGTTCCGCGCCGAACCCGGCCAGCGCGTGGCCTTGGTGGGCCCGAGCGGCGCTGGTAAAAGCACCATCGCCTCGCTGGTACTGCGCTTCTACGACCCCATTGGTGGCAACGTGCTGATCGACGGCCGGGACGCCGGGGAATATGAGCTGACACCGCTGCGCGACCGCATGGCGATCGTGCCACAGGAGGTGCTGCTCTTCGGCGGCTCCATCCGCGAGAACATTGCATACGGCCGGCCGGGCGCCGCGCAACAAGCGATAGAGGAAGCTGCGCGCAAGGCCAACGCACACGACTTCATCCAGCAATTCCCGGAAGGCTATAACACCGTGGTGGGCGAGCGCGGCGTGCAGCTCAGCGGCGGTCAACGCCAGCGGATCGCCATTGCCCGTGCCGTGCTGAAGGATCCCGCCATCCTCATCCTCGATGAGGCCACAAGCGCATTGGACAGCGAAAGCGAACGCTTGGTGCAGGAAGCGCTGGACGAGCTGATGAAAGGCCGCACCAGCATCGTGATCGCGCACCGCTTGAGCACCATCCGCAATGCGGACCGCATACTGGTGCTGGACAAAGGCACCGTAGTGGAAAGCGGCACGCACGACGAGCTGCTCGCGGACGCCCATGGCATGTACCACAGCCTGAGCAGCCTGCAACTGGAACGGACCTGAACGCCACGGCTTCCGCAAAAATCAACCCACTGCCGCTTCTCCTTACTTTCAGGGCCGCACACACGCCGCTGGCCCCATGAGGTTTTTGATACTTCCCGCTGCCATTTCCCTTTTTGCCTCCCCCTTCCTTTGCCATGCGCAGGACACCCCCAACGCTGAAGCGCAGGCCCCGGCCCTGTACGTGTACGGCACGGTGAAGACCTACGAGGAGCGCGATTCACTGCCCGGGGCTCCATCGCCGTAAGCATTCCGGGTAACCCGGCAACCTGGTGGTGCTGAGCACCAACAAGCGTGGCCGGTATGAGGTTGAACTGGGCAGGGACCGCATCTACCGCTTGTCCTATTCAGCTCCGGGGCGTGTACGCAAATCGGTACTGATCGACCCGACCAACAGCCCGGATTCCATATGGACCGTTGGCCTTGCAATGAACATTGACATGACCTTGTTCAAGGAGGTTCTTCGTTTTGACTATTCCCTCTTGAAGGAGGACATTGCCCGGGCCCGCTACGACGCAGACCAATGAATGATCGCTTGGGACGTGGAATACACGCAACACATTCGGGACCGGTTGGATGCGGTTTTACCGCACCGGCCTGCAAGGGCAACGAGTGATCCCCTTGTGCCATTCCGCGTGTTGCGGCGGCACGCGCACGCTACCCGGTCCAGGCGGGCAGCGGCTCACAGGTCCACCTCCACCACCTTCTTGGTGGCGAAGAACTCCTCCTTGAAAAATGGGGCCAGTTCGTGCACCCGGAAGCGTTCTCGCACGGGCCGCAGTTCATCGGCCAGTTCGCCGCCCTTGAGGTAGAAGAGCTTGCCACGGCCTTTGGGCACCAAGTGCCTGGTCATGCGCAAAAACTCGGGCAGCGCGGTAACGGCGCGGCTGATGATGAAGTCGTACTTCCGCTTGTGATCTTCGCTGCGCACCTGCTCCGCCGAGCAATTTTCAAGGCCCAAGGCACCGACCACATCCTGCACAGCACCGATCTTCTTGCCGATGCTGTCGATGCCATGGAACGTGCTGTCGGGGAAGAGAATGGCCAGTGGCACCAACGGGAATCCACCTCCGGTGCCCACGTCCACCACACGCGTTCCGGCCGCGAAGCGGTGCACCTTGGCTAAGCCCAATGAATGAAGGACGTGCCTTTCGTACAGGTGTTCGATGTCCTTGCGCGAGATCAGGTTCACCCGCTCGTTCCATTCCGCGTAAAGCGCACCCAGCGCGTTGAACCTTGCTTCCTGCTGGGGCGACAGGCCGGGGAAATAGCGCCGGATTAGGTCCACGCCCTCCATGCCGGCTCAAATGGTGTCCTTGCGGGTATTGAGCAGGTTTTCGAGGAATTCGCGGGCGCGGAACAATTGCGCCTTCACCGTGCCCAACGGCAGGTCGAGCTCATCGGCGATCTCCTCATAGCTGTATTCCTTGTAGTAGCGCAGCTCCACCAGCGTGCGGTAGCGCGGCTTCAGCTTTTCCACCACCTCGCGCATCACCTCGCTTTTCTGCTCCTTGATCACCACTTCGGAGGGATCCAGGCCATGCCCCTTCAGCTCGATGTGCATCTCATCGCCGTCCTGTGTGCCGATGGGGTTGTCGATGCTGAGCATCTTCTTCTTTTTCTGCTTGCGGATCCAATCGATGCAGTTGTTGGACGCGATCTTGAAGAGCCAGGTGCTGAAGGCGTAGTTGGGCGTGTACTGGTGCAGCCGGTTGAAGGCCTTGCCGAAGGCTTCGATGGTGAGGTCGTCCGCGTCATCCTTGTTGTTGATCATTTTCAACAACATGAAATAGACCGAATCGCGGTAGCGCGCCATCAGTTCCGCATAGGCCTTCTGGTCCTTCTTGTCCACGGCGCGGCGCACGAGGTTGAGGTCGTACACGGCCTTTTCTGAGAGGTTCGGGCTCACTTCCATCGTTGTGGCTTGAAGATGAGGGTGCTGATATAGATGCAGGGATCCAAAAGTAGAAACAGCCATTCCAGGGGAAGGGCCAACCAAATGATGCCTCCGGCGCCCAAGCGGCGCATGGCCAGCATGCCAATGGGCATGAAGGTAAGCAGTTCAACCGCCAGCCCCGCGATGGCCGCCTCGAAGTGCCCCGTGAGAAGGAGGTAGACCACAGTGGCCCAGAGCACCAGGCGCGCAGCGGGCAACAGGGTGAGCAGGAACTGGTGGCCCGCGCGGTAGAACCTTGCCGTGGTGTAATGCCGGCGCTTGCGGCGGAACCAGGTGGCCAGGTCGGGCGTGGCGCGGGTGGTCATGTACGAGCGGGCATCGGCCACGGCGGACGTGTTGCGTGCCCGGGCCACTTCGTTGATGAACAGGTCATCATCGCCGCTCATGAGCTGCTGGTGGCGGCGGTCGCCCTTGGCACCGAAGAACAGGTCGCTGGTGAAGGCCATGTTGCGCCCCACGCCCATGTACGGGAAGCCGGCCTGGGCGAAGCTGATGTACTGCACCGCCTTGTTGTAGCCGTCGTACCGCTCCAGCAGGTTGGTGAGGCCCGGCCGTTTTTCGTACGGGCTGTGCCCGATCACGATCTGGCGGCCGCCCTTGAACCCGGCCGCCATGGTGCTGAGCCAATCGGGTCCGCTGGGCACGCAATCGGCGTCGGTCACCAGCACATGCGGGTATTTGGCACTGCGCACGCCCACGCCCAGCGCGATCTTTTTGCCGTAGCTGAATTTCTCGTCCGCCTGGATGTTCACCGGCCGCAACCGCGGGTGTTCCGGCTTCATCCACTGCAGCGTTTCCCAGGTATCATCGTCGCTGCGATCGTTCACCACCACCAGTTCAAACTCCCGGTGGTCCTGGGCCAACAGCACGGGTATGAGCTTCTGCAAGGCATTGCGCTCGTTGCGGGCGCACACCACAATGCTCACCGGCAGTTCGCGGTCCGGCTGTACTTCCTGCTTGCGGAAGGCCAACCGGCTGAAGATCAGCAGGTGGAAAAAGGCCAGCACCAAAACGGCCGCTGCCAACAGGTAAAGGACTACGGTGGAGATCAAAGCGATGCGCCCGGGGCGCTGTGTGGTACGGCCGCGAAACTATCCGGCCAAGCGTGCCAAAGGCACAGTTGCGGGGCACAGTTATGAACAAGCGGGGCGCAGCTTGCAACAGCCTGTTCAGGCCACGGCCGGGCGCGCGGCGGGCCGGCGCGTGCGGTAGCGGAAGGTCCAGTATACCAGCAGCGGCACGCCAATGGCCGTGGGCGCCAGCCAGATCACCAGGTCATAGGCCGTGGCCCCCGAGAAATTGACCACCAGGAAGGCGGTGACCATGGCGATGTAGCTGCCCATCATGTGGCCGATGTGGCGCTGCAACCAAAGCATGTTCGGAAGGGGCTTCTTCCGCAGGCACGACCGGAACATGGTGATATCGCGCACCACCAGCAGCGCGCAAATACCGCCGAATACTTGCAGCACCAATTGGCCGCTCAGCAACATGGGAACGGCGCTCACCGCCCCCAATGCGGAAATGAGCACGTCGGCCAGGCCGATCTTCTTCAGGCGCACCTTCACCGCCCGGTAGCCGGTAAGTCCTTGGTACAGCGTGAAGCCGCCGATCAGCAGCAGGAAAGTGCTGGGGTTGATCAAGGCCAAGGTGATGGCCGAAAAGGACACGCCAAGCAGGCAATAGAAGAAGAGCGTACCGAGCTTACGGTGCCATTTGCCACCCTTGCGGATGAACATGATGATGGTGCCTGCCAGCAGCCCAAAGAGGCCGGTGAGCACGTGCACGACCAAGGCGGAAGTGTGGAGCAATTGCATGTTGGCGGTTGTTGTTGATGCCGCCAAAAGTGCTGGCCCATAGCAGGTTCTGCAAGGCATTTGGGGCCAACGGGAAGGCTTGGGGGCAACGGGAAGGCCGAGGGATGAACGGGAAGGCTCAGGGACGTGCGGCAAGCAAATCCCCGATCCTTGCGTTGAGGCTGCGCGATACCGGGACCGTTTCATCGGTGGCCGCGAAATGCAGGTGGAAGCCCTGCGCATTGCCGCTCACGCGTGCCACACGGTCCAGGTTCACGATGTGGCTTTTATGGCAGCGCAACACCCGGCCATGGGCCGCAAAAGCCTCTTCCGTCCGCTTCAAACTGCCGCGCACCAATTGCTTCCGCACCGGCGTGCCGTGGAATACCTCCATGTAGTTGGCGGCCGAACGGATGAACAGCAATTCATTCAGCGCCAAGTGCATGTCCTCCTTCCCATTCTCGGATGGGATCACCACCTCCACGGCGCTGGGCGCGTTGCGAATGGTTGGTCCCGCCGGTGCATGGTCGCGGTTGATCTGCAGGGAACCCAGCCGGTAGCGTTTGGCAAGCCGCGCCTCGTTGGCCAATACCAGCATGGCCACGGGGATGGCTCCCAGCAGGAAGGTGTATGCCTCGAAGCGGAGCAATCCGGCCAGATTGAGGCCGATGAAGCCCAAAGCAGCACTGTACAACAGGTTGGCCAAACCGATGAACGCCAAGTTCACCAACACCCACAGGATCTCCCGGCCCACGGTCCAGCGCGCTTCATTGAAAAAGCCGCCCGCCACCGCGGGTACCAGCATATTGAGCACGGCCATGGTGAAGGTGCAGACCAGGCCGTAACCCAAGGCCACCAGAAAAAGCCCTGCGTTTGCCTGTGGCAGGGAAAAGGGCCGGAAAATGAAGAGGAACAGGAAAACGAAGGCTCCGAAGAACAACGCCAGGCGCAGGCCGCCCTTGCCTGCATGGGGCGAGCGGTACGGCTTTTTGAACAGGTCGCGCATGTAAGGCACGAACGTACAGCGAAGCAACGGGCCGGGCGGTGCGATCTTCGCGCCCCGATGGAATTCAAGCTCTTGACCACCGATCCGGGCAGCAAGGCCCGGGCCGGCGAACTGCACACCGGCCATGGCATGGTGCCCACGCCCATTTTCATGCCGGTGGGCACCCTTGGCGATGTGAAGGCGGTGCACATGCACGAACTGCGCGACGATGTGAAGGCCAAGATCATGCTCAGCAACACATACCACCTGTACCTGCGGCCCGGCATGCAAGTGCTGGAAAGCGCGGGCGGGCTGCACCGCTTCAATGGTTGGGACGGCCCGATCCTCACCGACAGCGGGGGCTTCCAAGTGCATTCGCTGAGCGATATGCGCAAGATCACCGAGGAGGGCGTGAAGTTCAGCAGCCACATCGATGGAAGCCGGCACCTGTTCACCCCCGAAAGCGTGATGGACCTGCAGCGCACCATCGGCCCGGACATCATGATGGCGTTCGACGAATGCACGCCCTGGCCCTGTCCGCTGGAATATGCCACCAACAGCATGCACCGCACCCACCGCTGGCTGGACCGCTGCATCGACCGCTTCAATGCCACTGCGCCCAAATACGGCCACGAGCAGGCCCTGTTCCCCATTGTGCAGGGCAGCACCTACCCCGAACTGCGCAAGGCCAGCGCCGAGTACATAGCGGCCAAGGATGCCGTGGGCAATGCCATCGGCGGTTTGAGCGTGGGCGAGCCCGAAGAAGAGATGTACGCCATGGCCGAGTTGTGCTGCGATATTTTGCCCAAGCAGCGGCCGCGCTACCTCATGGGCGTGGGCACGCCGTGGAACCTGCTGGAGAACATCGCGCTGGGCGTGGACATGTTCGATTGCGTAATGCCCACTCGCAACGGGCGCAACGGCATGCTGTTCACCCGGCAGGGCGTGGTACAGATCAAGAACAAGCGCTGGGCCGAGGACCACACCCCCTTGGACCCCGAGGGCACGAGCTACGTGGACCGCGCATATACCAAGGCCTTCGTGCGCCACCTGTTCGTTACCAATGAGCTGCTGGGGCTGCAGATCGCCAGCCTGCACAACCTGGCATTCTACCTGGCCTTGGTGGCCGAGGCACGTGAAAAGATCCTCGATGGCTCCTTCACCCAATGGAAAGCCACCATGCTGCCGAAGTTGAAGAACCGGATAACGGGATGAGGGAGTGCCTTTTGCGGAGTGTCTTATGCTGATTGTCTTTTGCGGATTGTCCTATGTCTTATGTCTTATGCGGAATGTCTTATGCGGACACCAAGCATAGGACATAGGACATCGAGCATAGGACATAAGACACCAAGCATAGGACATAGGACACCGAGCATAGGACATAAGACACCCAGCACAAGACAGTCAAAGCCCAAATTCCCCGACCTTCGCATTGATGTTCAAGACGCTCGACCGCTACATCATCCGCCAGTTCCTGGGAACATTTTTCCTGATCCTGGTGCTGATCATGAGCATTGCGGTGGTGTTCGACATCAGCGAGAAAACGGAGGATTTCGCCAAGGCCTCGGCCAGCCTTTACGAGATCGTGGTGGACTACTACGTGAACTTCGTGATCTACTACAGCAACCTGTTCAGCGGGCTGTTGATCTTCCTTGCGGTGCTGTTGTTCACCAGCCGCTTGGCGGGCCGCAGCGAGGTCATTGCGGCGCTGAGCAGCGGGGTGAGCTTCCCGCGTTTCGTGCGCCCGTTTTTTGTTACGGCCACCATACTCACGGCGCTATCGCTTTACGTGAACGTGTTCCTGCTTCCGCATGCCAACCAAACGCGGCTCGCCTTTGAGAAGGCCTACATCTGGAACCCCTACACGTTGGAGGAGCACAACGTACTGCGCGAGATCGCCCCGGGCGAGATCGTCTATTTCGAGGCGGTGGACGTGCCCAAGCTCACGGGCTACCGCTTCAGCATGGAAAAATGGGAAGGCGGCCAATTGCGGAAGAAGCTGATCAGCGACCGGGCCGTTTTCGATACGGTTTCCGGGCATTGGACGGTGTACGACTACATGATCCGCGAAATCCCCGCCGATCGGGGCTTCGCTGCGCTGGACGGCAACTTTCCTCCACCGGGCAACGAAGTGCCGGCGCAGGAATACATGCCTGCCGAACGCATTACACGGGGCGCCCAAATGGACACGGTGATCCAGCTCAAGCTCTCAGACCTGGGCCAGCGGCTGGCCATCGCCGGTGCTATGGGCCGCAAGGAGATCGCGGAATTCATCGCGGCGGAAAAAGCGCGCGGCGGCAACACGGTGGCCTTCTACGAAGTGGAGCAGGAACAGCGGACCTCCTACCCTTTCGCCACCTACGTGTTCACGCTGATCGGCGTGGGCATTGCCAGCCGCAAGGTGCGCGGCGGCACCGGCGTGCACCTGGTGCTGGGCGTATTGCTGAGCCTGCTCTACGTGTTCGCCATGAAAATGACGACCGTGGCCGCCACCAATTCCAATTTCGACCCGCGGTTGGCCGTGTGGTTGCCGAACATCATCTTCGGCATCATCGGCGTGTGGATCTACTGGAAAGCGCCCAAGTAGCTCACCACGCGAAGTGCGCCGCCATGCCTTTCAGGTCCTCGGCCAAGCTGGTGTTGCGCAACGGCTGAAGGCCCTGCAAGCGCGCGTCGCGCGGCACTTCCACGCCCAACAGGTCCAGGTGCTGGTCCACGAAAAGCAGCTCGGTGCCGGGGTAGTGCGTGCGCAGGGCCTCCACCAGGTCCAGCACGGACCATGAATGCTCCACCAGGTCGAAGGTGCCGCGTGGCGCTTCGGGTCCGAGCAGCGCGGCCAGGGTTTCCACCACGGCGTGCACATGGATGAAGGGCCGCTTTTGCCCGCCGCTGCCGCTGATGGTGATGCGCCCCTGGAAATGCGCCTGGAACACGAAACGGTTGATCACGGCATCGAAACGCATGGAACGGCCGTGTCCGTACACGTTCGCGCAGCGCAGGATGACCACGTGCTGTGCATCGCCCAGCCGGTCCATGTGGGCCTCGCCGCGCAGTTTGCTGTGGCCGTAAGCGGACCGTGGGGAGGGCTTGTTGCTGTCCAGCGCCGAACCATGGCCTTGCCCGTACACCGCGGCGCTGCTGAGGTAGGCCACGCGCGCGTTTGGGGCGGCCTCTTCAATGGCGTACACCACTTCCGCGGTGCCCCAATGGTTCACCTGCTCGAACTGGCTGTGGCCCGCGTCGGAAAACGGGGTGGTCACCTTGGCGGCCAAGTGGTACACCATGTCGCAGCCGCGCAATTCCTGCAACAGCCGCCGGGAGTCGAGCACATCGGCCTGCACGAAGCGCACCTTCGCGCCGGCCAGCGGCGGCCCCATGAAAACGCCGAAGTGGCCACGGTCAAGGATGTCGTAGATCACCAGTTCGTCCACGCGTTCGTCCTGGGCGAGCAAGGCGCACAGTTCCGCGCCGATGTAGCCCGCCCCGCCGGTCACCAATACCTTCATTCCGTCTTTTTTGCCGGTTGCACCAAGTCCGTGTTCAGCCCGCATTCGGTCTTCTTCAGCCCGTACCAGCGGCTGGTGCGTTCATCGTAACCGTCCATCGCTTTCCGCGTGTACGGCATATCGCCAATGCTGAAGTAGCCTTCCGCCTCAAGCGGGTGCGGCGGAAGGCCGTGTTCCTTGCTGTACGCGTGCACCATTTTCGCCGTCCAATCCAGCATGGGGTGGTAGCGGAGGCAGCCGTAGGCCGCAGGTTGCTCCACGGCCAGCGCCTTGCGCGCCGCACTTTGGTCGGCCCGCACGCCGTTGATCCACACGTCGTGCTCGGCCAGCACGCGCTCCATGGGCTGCACCTTGTTCAGGTACGAGCAGCGGTCGGGGTCCCAGCTGTACATCAGCAGGCCCTCGCTGTTCATCTGCTGGCTTTTGGGCACCAGCGGGCGCAGTTGCACGAAGTTCAGGCCGAGCAATTTGCGCAGCGTATCGCGGTAGCGCAGTGTTTCGGGAAAGAGGTAGCCGGTGTTCACATAGTACACGGGCACCGTGGGATCGATGCGCATGAGCATGTGCAGCATGGGCACGCTGTGCCCTTGGAAACTGGTGCTGGCAAAGATCTTCCGGCCCTCGGCCTTGAACTCCGCCATGCGGTCGCGGAATGCTTCGAAGGTGGGCATGGCGCAAAGTAGCGCACGCCCGCCGCGCCGCAAACTGACCGATAACAGCTTTTCGCCGAGGCCGCTTCGGCCTTAAAGGGCGAACTTTGCAGCATGCTGGCGGAGAGGTTGCTGAACGAATTGTACAGCTTCGACATTTCGCGCGCCAAGCTGCCCAAGCGCATCGGCGTGCTCGATCCCTTCAACGGGGAACATGGTGAACAGGTGAAACGGAACGTGGAGCAATTCCACCACTTGTTCTATGGCGATGAACGGCCGCGCATGCTCATGCTCGGCATCAACCCGGGGCGGCTCGGCGCCGGCAGCACGGGCATCTGCTTCACCGACACCAAGCGCTGCGTGGCCGACCTTGGCATACCCGTGGAAGGCATGCAGACCCACGAGCCCAGCAGCGATTTCTTCTACCGCATGGTGCGCGCCGCGGGCGGCCCCCAAGCCTTTTATGGCAAGGTGTACGTGCAATCGCTCTGCCCGCTCGGCTTCACCCGCAAGGGCCCCAAAGGCACTTGGCTGAACCTGAACTACTACGACGACCCCGTGCTACAGAAGAAGATCACGCCGCTGATGGTGGAATGGATCCAGCGGCTGATCGCCACCGGCATGCACACCCATGCAGCCT
>JBIQMI010000105.1:0-10546 GCA_044463585.1 Cryomorphaceae bacterium | reverse complement strand
TGTGCAGGAGCATACCGGCAGAAAGGTGCGGGCCTTCATCGTTGGCGACGGCGCGGAGCGCGGCGCGATCGAGCAGGCCGCTGCCGGCATGGGCATCGGCATTGCACGGGCGCAAAGCTTCAACGGGCATGGCTTTGGGCACGGCGTGGGCAGCACACCGGTGGTGCCAAGGGCACAGCTCACCTTCACCAGTTGGGTAAATGAGATCGACGTGGTGCATGCTGGCGCCGACATCGTGGCGCTCACCAGCTTCAACGAAGGCACACCGGTGAGCCTGATCGAGGCACAGGCCGCCGGCAAGCCCGTGGTAAGCACCTGCGTGGGCGGCATCGAGAACGTGGTGGAGCACGGCGTTACCGGCCTGCTATGCGGCAACAACGATCCCGGAGCCTTCGGCAGCAACCTGTTGCAACTGGTGGAGGACGACCACTTGCGGGCCACCATGGCCGACAAAGGCTGGTCGCATGTGGGCGAGCGGTACCATTACGCCCGGTTGGTGAGCGAAATGGCCAGCCTCTACCACGAAATCACCGCCTGACGCCGGGCGGCACCGATGGTTACTTTTGCGCCAAATCCGAAAGGTATGGGGAAGGTAGTGGCCAAGTTGGCCTTGGTCATGATCATGTTGTCAGGATGTGCGATCAACCGCGACATCATGTTCAAAACACCGCGCGATTACCAGTTCGACGTCGTGTCCGATACGCTTGAGCGCCAGTTCACCATCCAGCCGGACGATATTCTTTCGTTCCGCATGTACGCCAATGATGGTTTCAAGATGGTGGACATGGTGAACGAGCAGCAAACGGCCATGAACTCCGTGAACCGGATCCAATTCCAATACTTGGTGTACCCGGATGGCCACGCCAAGTTGCCCGTGGTGGGCGACGTGCAAGTGGCGGGGCTTACGGTGCAGCAGGCCGAGCTGATGCTGGAGGAACGTTTTGCCACATATTACCAAAAGCCGTTCGTGCTTCTGACGGTGAGCAACCGGCGCGTGGTGGTTTTCCCGGGCGGTGGCGGCGATGCCAAGGTGATCATGCTGGAGAACAACAACACCACCATGCTGGAGGTGCTGGCCCGGGCGGGCGGCATTGCCAAACGGGGGGATGCGCGCAAGGTGAAGCTGTTCAGGCGTATCGGCGACAAGCGCAAAGTGATGCAATTCGACCTGTCGGACATCGACAACCTGCGGTACGCCGACCTGGTGATGCAGGCGGACGATGTGCTTTACGTGCAGCCCAACCCGGAACTGGCACGCGGCATTTTGCAGGAAATCACCCCATTGGTCACCCTGTTATCGAGCGTGGTGCTGGTATGGGGCATCGTTCGCACATTCAAGTAACAAGGGCATGCTGAACGATGAGGTGAGCAACAAGGCGGCCCAGCTGGACAGCTACCGCGAACGCATCACCAACTTCAGCAACGAGTTCGACCTCGGGCTCTTCGTCTATATCCTGAAACGAAGCCTGATCTGGATCGCCATGTGCCTGGTGCTGGCCTTCGGCGCCGCGTACATCTATCTCCGGTACACCGCGCCTACCTACGCCAGCAGCGTAATGCTGCAATTGGGGCAAACGAACAATGCCCAAATGGTGCTGAAGATGTCCAACAACCTGGTGGAGGACAACAACCTGCAGGCCGATGTGCAGCTGTTGCGCTCGAAATTCTTCATCGCCAAGGCCGTGGAACTGTTGCCGTTGCAAGTGCGGTATTTCCTGCGCGGCCAGATCCTTACCGAGGAGCGCTACAAGCAGTCCTTCTACGAGGTGGACCAGGTACAGGTGAACGATGCCGCCGTGATGGGTAGGCCCATCAACATTTCCGGACTTGATGATGGGCGCTTGTTGCTCTCGTACACCATGGGCGGCGAAGTGGTGAACCATTCCGTCCATCCGGGGCAAATGGTGGCCACTCCGCATTTCAGCGCAAGGATCTCCATCAAAGGCGGGCGTGAATGGCCCACGGGCACGGAACGCAACACGCATTATTTCACGCTGAACGACAACCGTTCGTTGACTGCGCAACTGGCAGGGCAGATCGCCGTGGCCATTGCCGACCCGAACGCCAAAACGATACAGATCTCGGCCCGCGACCACAACCCTGTGCTGGCCCGGGACCTGTGCCAGGCCATGGGCGATGCCTACATCACCTACGATGTGCAGCGCAAATCGGAAAGCGCCGAAAGCATACTGCGCTTCATCGAAAGCCAGAAGGACACCGTGTTCCGCGAACTGCGCGACAGCGAGTTGCAGCTCGGCATGTTCAAGCGCGACAACCGCGTGGCCAACCTCGAGCAATTGACACCCCTGCTGCTGGCGCGGTCCGACGAGTATGAGGACGAAATGCTGAAGCTGCGCATGCAGGACAACCTGCTGAAGGAGGTGGAACACGCGGCCAAGCAGGACAAGGGGCACATGGACGTGTACCACTTGCGTCCGTTGCTGGCCGGCACCGACCTGGGCAACACGCTGCAGGATGCACTGAACGTGCTGGGCGACCTGCTGCAACAGCGCGAGACCATGGCCTTTGAGGCCACCACTGAAAACGAGAACCTGCGCGTGCTGGACCGGCAGATCGAACTGCAACAAGGGCTGATCCTGCAAAGCATCGCCGTAATGCGGGACAGGATCGGGTCGCGCATGGCCGATTTCAACGCCAAACTGGGCGATTACGAACAGCGCTTCAGCCAATTGCCCGAGAAGGAACTGGCCTACGCGCGCATCGAACGGCTGTTCAACATCAACGAGAAGTACTACACCCAACTGCTGGAGAAGGACATTGAATACCGGATCAGCAAGGCCGGGTACGTGCCGGAGAACCGGGTGCTGGAATCGGCGGTGCTGCCCACGGCGCCGATCACGCCCAACCGTGGGCTGGTGATGTTGTCGTACATGCTCACCGGGTTGATCATCGGCGTAATGATCGTGGTGGTGCGCTACCTGCTGCACAACAACATCACCTCGCTGAACGACGTGGCCAAGGCCAGCAACTCCTCCGTGGGCATACTGGGCATGGTGCCGAAGTACAAAAAAGAAATACCGGTAAGCCAGTTGCTGGTGGACAAGCACCCCAAATCGCTGATCGCCGAAAGCTTCCGGAGCGTGCGCACCAACCTGCAGTTCGTGGACAACAGCCCGGGGCCCAAGGTGATCGCGGTAACCAGCACGATCTCAGGCGAAGGGAAAACCTTTGTGGCCATCAATCTGGCCGGCATCATCAGCTTCAGCGACAAACGCGTGGTGATCCTCGACCTGGACATGCGCAAGCCGAAGATCCACCTCGGTTTCGGCGTGGCCAACCAAAAAGGCATGAGCACCCTGCTGATCGGCAAGGACACCTTGGCCGATTGCATCCAGCACAGCAACCTGCCCGGCCTCGATCTCATTACAGCCGGCCCTATCCCGCCCAACCCCAGCGAGCTGATCATCGGCGACCGGATGAACCGGATCACCGAGCAATTGAAGACCATGTACGACGTGGTGCTGATCGATACGCCGCCGGTGGGGCTCGTTACCGACGGCATCGCCATGATCCAGAAGGCCGATATGCCGATCTACATCTTCCGCGCCGACTACTCGAAGAAGACCTTCGTGCAGAACGTGGACCGGTTGATCAACGAGAACCGCATCAACCGGTTGAGCGTGGTGCTGAACGGCGTGGACGTGGACCGCAACAAGTACGGCTACAGCTACGGCTACGGATATGGCTACGGTTATGGCTACGGCTATGGCTATTACGAGGACCGCAGCAAGAAAAAGCAGAAGGGCTGGCTTGCTGGTTTATTCAACAAGGCATGATCGAAGTGATCAAGACCGGATTCCCTGGGCTGGTACGGGTGCGGCCAAGGGTGTTCGCGGATGAAAGGGGACAATTCATGGAAACATTCAATGCCCGCCGGTTTGCGGAGGAGGCCGGCATTGGTGCGCAATTCGTGCAGGACAACGAAAGCCGCTCGGCCAAAGGCGTGCTGCGCGGGCTGCATTACCAGGTGGCCCCACACGCCCAAGGCAAGCTGGTGCGCGTGGTGAAAGGAGCCGTGCTCGATGTTTGTGTTGATTTGCGCCGTGGCAGTCCCATGTTCGGCAAGCATTACAAGCTGCGGCTCGACGACGTGTCCAACGAACTGCTTTTCATCCCCGGCGGCATGGCGCACGGCTTCCTTTCACTGGCGGACGACACCGTGTTCTCGTATAAATGCACGGCGTACTATGCGCCGGAAGCGGAACGCACGCTGCTTTGGAACGACCCCGCGCTGGGCATCGAATGGGGCGTGGAGGACCCGCTCGTAAGCCTCAAGGACCAAGCGGGGAGCCTGCTGGCCGGGGTGGAGCCCAACTGAGCATGTATTCCAGCGAGCAGCTCTTCCTCCTGCTGGCGGTGCTATTCCTGCTGGCGCTGGTGTTCACCCTGCTGGTGAACTCGGTGTTCATGCGCTTCTTCCGCACCTTCGGCATTCGCGAGAACGCGCCCCGCATGGTGCGCTGGAACCAATCCTCCAAGCCGGCCTTCGGGGGCATCGGCTTCTTCATCGTTTTCCTTTTCGCCTTCGCCGCTTATGGCGTGCTCTTCGCCAAGCAGGGCGACCCCTTCCGCAGCGAACTGATCGGGCTGCTGGCCGCAACGGGCATCGGCTTCCTCATGGGCCTGGCCGACGATGCCTACAACACGCGGCCCTTGCTCAAGTTCGTGGCGCAGGTGGCATGCGGCTTCGTGCTCATCGCCACGGGCACTACCATTTCCATCTTCAACACCCCAGGCCTCGACCAACCGCTAACGGTGATCTGGGTAGTGGGCATGATGAACGCCATCAACATGCTGGACAACATGGATGCCATCACCTCCGTGGTGGCCATGGCGATCTTGCTGGCCGCCATGTCCGCGCAACTGCTCCTGGGCCCGGCCAGCGACATCCATTCCGTGCTCATCATCGCTACCCTTGGCGCCATCGGCGGCTTCCTCTTCTTCAATTGGTACCCCTCGCGCATGTACATGGGCGACACGGGCAGCCAGTTCCTGGGCGTTTTGCTGGCCTACCTCGGCATCCACTACTTCTGGAACTGGACACCACATGGAAGCGCGAACATTTGGCAGCAGATCTCCCTCGCGGTGGTCATCTTCATTTTGCCCATAGCCGATACCACCACGGTCACCATCAACCGCATGCTGCGCGGCAGCTCGCCCTTTGTGGGCGGAAAGGACCACACCACGCATTACCTCAGCTATGCCGGGCTTACCGATGCGCAGGTGGCCATGAGCTTTGGCGGCCTGGGCATCATCTCCGCCTTTCTCGCCCTGGTGGGCATGTACTACATACAGGTTTGGCGGCCCATGCACACCGTGCTCTACCTGGGTTATGCCTTTTTGGTAGCGCTCTTCTTGTTCAGCCTGACGAAAAGGCGCGGGATCGCCCGATCTTTGTAGGCCCGAATGCGTCCTTTTTTCAACTTGGCCGGCAAAACCCTGCTGCTGGTGCTGCTTATTGGCGGCGCCGCCATGGCCATACAGCTCTTCACGTACAGTACCGCGCCCAGCGATAGCGACCTCGTGTACCAACGCCGGTTCAACGAGAACTACAACATCTTCAGCCTGAACCTGCCCACCAACCTCGAATTCTGCGGGGAACGGGTACCGCTGGAAATGCTCGACGTGCGCGAAAGGCTGGATCGGGAACTGCTGGTGAATACCTACTGGCAAAGCAACTCGCTGCTCGCGCATAAGCGGGCCAACCGTTGGTTCCCCGTGATCGAGCCCATCCTCAAACGCGAAGGCGTGCCGGACGATATGAAGTACATACCGCTGGTGGAAAGCAATTTCACCAACGTGACCAGTCCCGCCGGCGCGGTGGGCTTCTGGCAATTCATGCAACCCACCGCCATTGCCCACGGGCTGGAAGTGGCCAGCGAAGTGGACGAGCGGTACAATGTGGTGCGCAGCACCGAGGCCGCCTGCCGCTACCTGAAGGAGGCGAAAAAGCGGTACGGCTCGTGGGCCATGGCCGCGGCCAGCTTCAACCTGGGGCATGGCAACCTCGATCGCCAAGTGGGGCGCCAAGGGGGTAGCGACTACTTCAACCTGTTGCTGCCCGAGGAAACCTCGCGCTATGTTTTCCGCATCCTGGCCATGAAATCGATCATCAGCGACCCGGAGCGGTACGGCTTCCACCTGCGCGCCAAGGACCTTTACCCGCCCTACCGCACGCGGGAGGTAAGCTTGGTGCCGCCCGTGGCCGACCTGAACGCATTTGCCGTGGCAAACGGCACGAACTACAAGATGCTGAAATTGTTGAACCCCTGGCTAAGGGACAATACGCTGAAGACGGCCGCGGCCAAAACGTACACCGTGCTGCTGCCCGCGAAGGATTTTGATACCCCGCCCGCCGACGATGGCCAATAAGCAAGCGAACGAGACCACTGCACCGGAGCACAACGGCCTGGCGGAAGAAGCGGAACAGATCGAGGTATATGGGGCCCGCGTGCACAACCTGAAGAACGTGGACGTGAAGATCCCGCGCGATAGGCTGGTGGTGCTCACCGGCCTGAGCGGCAGCGGGAAAAGCTCCTTGGCCTTCGACACCATACACGCCGAAGGCCAGCGCCGCTACATCGAAACCTTCAACGCCTACGCCCGCCAGTTCCTGGGCGGCATCGAGCGCCCCGATGTGGACATGATCAACGGGTTGAGCCCGGTGATCGCGATCGAGCAGAAAACGATCAGCCGCAACCCGCGGAGCACCGTGGGCACCATTACCGAGATCTACGACCTGTTGCGCCTGCTGTACGCACGCGTGGGCGAGGCCTTCAGCCACGTAACGGGCGAGCCCATGGTGCGCTATACCGACCAGCAGATCACCGACCTGCTGCTGAAGGAATACGCCGACAAGGAAATACTCATACTGGCGCCGTTGGTACGCGGCCGCAAGGGCCACTACCGCGAACTCTTCGAGCAGCTGTTGAGGCAAGGCTTCCTGCGCGCCCGTGTGGACGGCAACGTGCTGGACCTTACCGCACGCCCGCGCCTGGACCGCTACAAGGTGCACGACATCGAACTGGTGGTGGACCGGCTGAAGGTGGCGGCGGGGCAGGCCAAGCGCCTGCACGAAAGCTGCGCCACCGCACTGAAGTACGGCAAGGGGAACCTGATGGCACTGGACATCAAGGCACCGGACCAGCCCCGTTACCTCAGCCGCCACTTGATGGACCCGGTGAGCGGCATCGCCTACCAGGACCCCGAGCCCAACCTGTTCAGCTTCAACAGCCCGTACGGCGCCTGCCCGCGCTGCGGCGGCCTGGGCGAAGTGACCGAGGCCGCGCCGGAAAAGATCGTGCCCGACCGCAAGAAGAGCCTGAAGCGCGGCGCCATTCCCGCATTGGGCACCTACAAGCCATCGGGCATCTTCCGCATGGTGGAGGCCGTGCTGGAACATTTCGGCCACGATGCCAACACCCCTTTCGAGGACCTGGAGGAAGAAGTGCTCACCGCCATCCTGAACGGCATGGAAGAGCCGCTGCGGATCGTTAGCAAGGCCGGCCTGAGCGACCGCAGCCTGCAGTTCGACGGCATCATCGACCATATACTCGACCAAGCGCAGGAAGGCACCTACCAGGCCCGCAAGCTGGCCGAGCAGTTCACCCACATGGTGGAATGCCCGGTATGCGAAGGCACCCGACTGAAAAAGACCGCGCGCTGGTTCCGCATTGCAGGCCATGACATCACCCAGTTGGCCCGCATGCCCATGGACCAGTTGCACGCCCACATGCTGGGCCTGGAAGAAAAACTCGACGAGCGGCGCGCCTTGATCGCCCATGAGGTGATCAAGGAGATCGCCTCGCGCAGCCAATTCCTGCTCGATGTGGGACTTGACTACCTCACCCTGGACCGCAGTGCGCGCACCCTTAGCGGCGGCGAGGCGCAGCGCATACGCCTGGCCACGCAGATCGGCAGCCAGCTCACCGGTGTGCTGTACATACTGGACGAGCCCAGCATTGGGCTGCACATGCGCGACGACCACCGGCTGATCCAGAGCCTGCGCGACCTGCGCGATGCCGGCAACAGCGTGCTGGTGGTGGAGCACGACAAGGAAATGATGCTGCAGGCCGACCACATCATCGACATAGGGCCGGGCGCCGGTGTGCATGGTGGCCGCATAACCGCACAAGGCGACCCCGTCCAATTCCTGCAGGGCGGATCGCTCACCTCGCAATACCTGTCGGGCGAAAAACGCATCGCCATCCCGCCGGTGCGGCGCAAGGGCAACGGCCATTTCCTGCGCCTGAAGGGCGCCACCGGCAACAACCTGAAGAACGTGGACCTCGAGTTGCCATTGGGCACATTGATCTGCATCACGGGCGTAAGCGGCAGCGGCAAGAGCACGTTGATCGACGACACGCTCTACCCCATCCTCGCCAAGGCCTTCCACCGGGCACAAAAGCATCCGCTCCCCTATCGCAGCATCGAGGGCCTGAAGCATTTGGACAAGGTGATCGAAGTGGACCAATCGCCGATCGGCCGCACCCCGCGCAGCAACCCGGCCACGTACACCGGACTGTTCGACCACATCCGGCAGCTGTTCGCGGCGTTGCCCAGCGCCAAGATCCGCGGGTACAAGGCCGGGCGATTCAGCTTCAACACGCCCGGCGGGCGCTGCGAAACCTGCAAAGGGGCGGGCGTGCGCACCATTGCCATGAATTTCCTGCCCGATGTGGAAGTACCCTGCGAAACCTGCCGCGGCAAGCGCTACGACCGCGAAACGCTGGAAGTGCGCTTCAAGGGAAAGAACATCGCCGACATCCTGGCGCTGAGCGTGGAAGAGGCCATGGAAGTATTCGGCGAGATACCCGCCATACGCAACAAGCTCGAAACCTTGCTGGACGTGGGCCTGGGCTACATTACCCTGGGGCAGGGCAGCACAACGCTCAGCGGCGGCGAGGCGCAGCGCATCAAGCTATCGGCCGAGTTGAGCAAACGGCAGACCGGAAGCACGTTCTACATTTTGGACGAACCCACCACGGGGCTGCATTTCGAGGACACGCGGCAATTGATCCATGTGCTGGACCGCTTGGTGGAACAGGGCAACACCGTGCTGGTGATCGAACACAACATGGACATGATCAAAGTGGCCGACCACGTGATCGACCTAGGGCCCGAAGGCGGTGAAGGCGGCGGGACCATAGTGGCCAAGGGCACGCCCGAGGCAGTGGCCATGCTGGGCAAGGGCTACACCGCCCATTTCCTCGAACAGGAATTGAAGGGCTGAACGCCAGCGCGGCCAAAAAGGGGCCTTCAACACTTGATTGTTGGAAGATGGAACCGCGGGCATGCGTTCCCACGCCGGGCAAGGATAGATTTGCTCGCGTCCATAGTAGCACCCTAGCGGAACAAGCCCATGATCAAGCTTTTCACCCTGTTCAACATCGCCGGCCTATTGCTGTTCAACCTGTTCTTCGCCGGGGATGTAAGCATTGTGCAGGACCTGCCGGCCCGCATGGAGCCCGGCACCGAGGTACGCGTGACCGTTACCGTGAACAAGGCGCAGGTGAGCGGCTTCGCCAAATTGCAGATCGACCTGCCGCCGGGGTTGTCCGCCAGCGCCATTGAAACGCGTGGTGCCTCGTTCACCTTCGCCGATGGCAAGGCCAAGTTCATTTGGATGGCCCTGCCCGCACAGCCTTCCTTCAAGGTGAGCTACACGCTCAGCGCCGATGCCAACGCCAGCGGCACGTTGCCCGTGATCGCCCGTCTTTCATACATCGAGGACAACGAGCGCAAAACGGCCGACATGAAGCCGGCCACCATTCTGGTGGGTACCGGTGCAGTGGCCGCACAACCCGTGCAGGAGCAACAGGCGCATTCCAACGATATCGTTAGCGCCGCGCCCGGCGGGGTGATCCCCGATGCCATACTGACCGACGCACCCGGCCTGCCCTCGCAGGTAGGCCCCGGGGACGTGGGCGCCACACGCAAGGTGACCCAAACGGGCAAGGGCGAATTGCTGGTGGAAGTAACCGTGGCCAAGGGCAACATCCGGGGGTTCGGCAAACTGCAGGAGAACCTGCCGCAAGGCTTCACCGCATTGGAAAAGACCAGCGATGACGCAATCTTCAGCGCAAGCGGCCGCATGGTGAAATTCGTGTGGCTCAACCTTCCCTCAAAGAATGAACTGCGTGTCTCATACCGCTTGATCGCGCCGGACAACGCCACCGGCACCTACACCATCAACGGCGAATTCGGCTACCTGCTCAACGACCTCACCCAGCGCGCCGTGGTGGGCAGCTCCAGCTTCAATGTGGACGGCACCTTCGGCCAAGAGGAGATCGCCGAACAGCAACCGGCCGCCCCTGTGCCGCCCACCACCACAAGCCAAGCGCCTGCACCTGCGCCCAAGGCAACACCGCCCGCCAGCACCAAACCAGAGCCTGCACGCGCACAGGCCGCGCCCAAAGCCACGGCACCGGTCACCACCCCAAAGGCCACGAGCACGCCCGCGCCTGAAGGCGGGATCAGCTTCAAGGTGCAGATCACCGCGGCGCACCGCGAAGTGGGCAAGCCC
>JBIQMI010000104.1:0-10624 GCA_044463585.1 Cryomorphaceae bacterium | reverse complement strand
TGGCCGGCGTTACCACGCAGCGCAACCTGTACATCCACTCGCACGTGTACCCCGGGCCGGGGGTGTACCTGTTGCAGTACATCGACCCCAACCGCGTGGCCGATGTGGTGAACATTCCGGGCTCGGTGAATGTGCCGATGTGCGTGCAAACGCAATTGGTGATCAGCGTGGCGGGCAACAACTGCAGCCCGCGGTTCCTCAATCCGCCCATCCAAAACGCCTGCCTGGGCCAGCCGTGGGTGCACAACCCGGGGGCGTACGACACCGATGGCGACAGCCTCTCCTTCGAGCCCATGGTGTGCCTGGGCGCCGACCTGAACGGCGATGGGTTCGGCGACCCCATTCCCGGCTACAAATTCCCCAACGAGGTAATGGCGGGGCCGAACAACCAGTACTCCATCAACCCGGTAACCGGCACCATCACCTGGAATGCGCCGCAGCAAAGCGGCATCTACAACATCGCCTTCATTGTTAGGGAATGGCGCATGGTGAACGGCCATTGGGTAAGCGTGGGCTGGGTGGAACGCGACATGCAGGTGATCGTGGGGCCGTGCAACAACCGGCCGCCGGAACTGGTGCAGTTGAACGATACCTGCGTGGAGGCCGGAACTTTGCTCACCTTCCCGGTGCAGGCCACCGACCCCGATGCGGGGCAAACCATTACGCTGGAGGCGTTGGGCGGCCCCTTCCAAGTATCCAGCTCACCGGCCGTGTTCGCTTCCTCGCCCGCGCAAGGCGTGGTGAACGGCGTGTTTTCCTGGAACACCAACTGCTCCCATGTGCGCCAGCAACCGTACCAGGTGGTCTTCAGCGCGCGGGACAATTACAACGTGGTGCAGCTGCAGGATTATGCTACCATGTTCATTACTGTGGTGGCCCCAGGCCCGGAAAACCCGTCCGCAACGCCCGATGGTGCCCAGATGCAGCTGACCTGGGATGCCGGCCCATGCACCAATGCCAGCGGGTACCGGCTGTACCGCCGCGTGGGCCATTCCCCCTGGGAGCATGGCCATTGTGAAACCGGGGTGCCCGGTTATGCCGGCTACCAGTACATCGGAAGCACTTCGGGGTTGAACAGTACAAGCTTTACCGACCAAGGTCTTAGCTTCGGCATACAGTATTGCTACCGTGTGGTGGCCACCTTCCCCGATGGCGCGGAGAGCTACGCCAGCATCGAGTTCTGCAACATGCTGCAGCGCGACCTGTCGGTGATGACCCATGTTTCGGTGGGCATAACGGACCAGGCCGCCGGGATGGACACCGTGCGCTGGAGCAACGCCTACGACCTGGACACGCTGCAGTACCCGGGCCCATACCTTTTCAAGCTGTACCGCGCCAACGGGCTGAACAACGCCAACCCGCAATTGGTCCACACCAGCACGGCATACCCTTACCTGGCGCACCCGGATACCAGCTTCATCGACCAAGGATTGGACACCCGCACCTTGGGACACTCCTACAGCGTGGCATTTTATGCGAACGGTGGTGCCACGCTGGTGGGCACCGGCAATGCCGCATCCTCCGTGTTCCTGGTGCCGGAGCCGAATGATGAGCAGATCACCCTGCACATGGATCACGTTACGCCGTGGATCAACACCCAGTTCGAGGTGTATCGCCAGAATGGTGCCGTGTTCGACCTGATCGCCACCACCACACAGCCTGTGTACACGGATACAGGTCTTGTGAACGGCGCGGAATACTGCTACTACGTGAAGAGCATTGGTGCCTACGATGATCCCGCCATCACGGCACCTTTGATCAACTTCAGCCAACAGACCTGTGCACGGCCCGAGGACCTTACACCGCCATGCCCGCCCGACCTCACCTTGGAGAATGATTGCGAACGGCCATTGAACACGCTTGCGTGGACCAACAACAGTTGCGCACACGACACGTGGCGCTACAACATCTGGTTCTCCGACAGCTTGGGCGGGGCGCCGCAACTGGTCCACACCATCACCGGGGCGGAGGATACCACGTACGTGCACACCGACGGCAGCTCGGTGGCCGGCTGTTATTGGGTAACCGCCATCGATTCCACGGGCAACGAAAGCGCTTTCAGCAACCGCGTGTGCGGCGACAACTGCCCGCAGTACACCTTGCCCAACGTGTTCACCCCCAATGGCGACCGGGTGAATGACCAGTTCATTCCATTCCCTTACCGCGGCGTAAAGAAGATCGACCTACAGGTGTTCAACCGTTGGGGCCAACAAGTATTCGCCACCACCGACCCCGACATCAAATGGAACGGCACCTTGGACAATACCGGCGAACCGGTGCCGGACGGCGTGTACTTCTACGTTTGCCAAGTGTATTTCCAGCGGCTGGAAGGAGCCGACATGGTAGTGCTGAAAGGCAGTGTGCACGTACTGGGCGGCAACCACACCACGCGCAATTGATGTTCACCGGGATCGTGGAAGAACTGGGCGCCGTGCGGCAAGTTGGGGCGCAGGGAAGGAACAAGGACATTTGGGTACAGGCCGCCATGGCCCCGGCATTGAAGGTGGACCAAAGCATAGCGCACAATGGTGTATGCCTAACGGTGGTTGAATTGGCGGCATCCGGGCCGCTGGCCGGGTCCTACCGGGTAACGGCCGTGGAAGAAACCTTGCAGCGCAGCAACCTGGGCAAGCTTCAGCCCGGCGACCTGGTGAATCTGGAGCGCAGCTTGCGCCTCGGCGACCGGCTTGATGGGCACATGGTGCAAGGCCATGTGGATACCATGGTGGAGTGCACGGCCCTGGAGGAACGTGAGGGCAGTTGGTGGTTCACGTTCCACCTGCCGGAACAACCGGAGTTGCTGGTGCCCAAGGGCTCCATTTGCCTCAATGGCGTGAGCCTGACCGTGGCCGCGCTGGAAAAGGAGCACTTCAGTGTGGCCGTGATCCCCTATACCTACGCCCATACCACGTTCCATCGTTTGGCCCCGGGCCACCGTGTGAACGTGGAGTACGACGTGTTGGGCAAGTACGTGGCCCGTATGTTGGCCGCCCGGGCTACTCCTTGATGAAGCGCCCGCGCACCACCTCGCCCTTGCCGCGCAATTCGAGGATGTAGAGGCCCCGTCCCAAGGATGATACGTCCAAGCTAGACCGGTCCGGGTCACCCGTCAGCACAACACGCCCATTCATGTCCACTATTTGCACTTGCCCACGGACAGCTGGCCACGGATGGCGCCAGAACAACCGGTCCTGCGCGGGATTGGGGTGCAGTTGCAATTGGCGGTCCCCGCTCACCGGGCCTTCCACGCCCGTTACAAAGTTGTGCGCGCTGATCAGCCAGGTTTCGGGATCGAACAGCACGCTGTCCACCGTGAACGGCAACGTGAAATAGAACAATTGGCCACTGGAGGTATTGTTCAGCACCACGGTGGTATCGCCGCCACCGCCGATGAATTGCAACGGCACGGGGAGGGCGAAGAAATCGACGGAAGGATGGGAGGTGGTCTGGGATAGTTCCACCGTTACCACGCCTTGTGGGTCCTGCCCCCATACCACCGTGTACGACGGATAACCTTCACCGGTGTACCAGTCGGCCAGGAACTGGTCGAGGTCCAGGCCGGAGCTGGCCTCCAGATGGGCCTGCAGGTCGGCGGTGGTGGCGGTGCCGTAGGCCAATGCGGGGTCGTTGAGGTAATTGCGCAGCCCGGCATAGAATGCGCTGTCGCCGCATACCCAGCGCAGCATGTGGATCACCATGGCGGCCTTGTTGTACGTAAGGCGGCTGTTGAACAGGCGGTTGATGGACGTGGTGTCCGTGCAGAACACACTGCCATCAGGTAAATTGGTGATGTGCGCCACCTTTTGCCGTTTCCAGATCGGCCAGTAGATGGGTGAAAGGTGCTCGTAATAGAGGCCACTGAGGTAGGTGGCGAATCCTTCGTTCAGCCATACCTCGGCCCAACTGGCGCAAGTAACCTTGTCGCCGAACCATTGGTGCCCCAGTTCGTGCGCGGCGATCTCCGGGTGGTAGGTGCCCATGAAGCTCATGGTCTGGTGTTCCATGCCTCCCGACCAGCTGAACTCGGCATGGCCGTATTTCTCCCTGATGAAGGGATAGGTGCCGAAGAGCTGATCGTACAAGCTGATCACGGGCAGCAGGTTGGTGGCGGCCGTTACCGCATCGTTGAAATGGTCGGGGTAGGCATAGGTGAGCATTAACAGGCTGTCCTCCTGCAATTGCACGTACTGTTCATCCACCATGTAATCGGTAACGGCCACGCCCACCAGGTATGCATCGATCGGGTAGCGGTGCCGCCAATGCCAGGTCACTTGGTTGCCCACCGTATCACCGCCGAGCAGCAGGCCGTTGCAGGCCGCGCGGTTGCCCAAGGGCACGGTGATCAGGCAGTCCAGCGAATCGATCTTGTCGTTCAGGTCCTGTTTGCAGGGCCACCAATCCTTGGCACCGTAAGGTTGGCTCAGCGTCCAGATCACGGGCGCGCCAGCGTGCACAATGGTGTCGAAGCTGCCGAACCCGGTAAGGGGCGGTTCGCCATGGTAGGCCACTGTCACGGAATCGAGTTGCCCGTCGGCCAGGGGTGCAGGCAGCTCTATGGTGAGCAGGTCCTGCGGGCCGTGGGTGAACGGCACGGATGCGCCGTGCACGGTAACGGCGGTAACCGTCAAGGTATCGCTCAGGTCCAGCACGAGGTGGGACAATGCCGTGGCCGCGCGGAAATAGGTGGTCACGCTGCCTTGGATGTAACGCATGGCGGGATCCAGTTGCCACTCGCAACGGGCATAGGTCACGTCGAAACCGCGCGCGGTTGCATCGCCGCTGCGCTCCGGTGACAGCACCGGCCTGTTGCGTTCAGCGGCGATGATCACATCCAGTGGATCGAAATCCACCAATTGGGCCTGCAGCAGAAAAGCATTCAGCACACAGGCAACGAGCAAGTTCAGGCGCATGGGCTCGGAATTATTCCACGAATCTATTCCATGCCGAACAAGCGCCAGCATTTTGGAGCGGCTTTTTTGCAACATCATTATACCGGCTTGGCGGTATGGTGCAAGGCCTGGGTCGGGCAAGTGCCCGTGCATGAAAAAAGCCCCGTTCATCACGGGGCTTTTCCAAGTCGGAAGTGCCGGTCAGCGCAGCAAGGTCACGCTTCCGGTGTATTCGGTGCCGTTGAACAATTTCAGGATGTAGAAATAGGTCCCGTCGGGAACATCCTTGGTCGGCTTCCAGGTATTCTTGTAATTGCCGCTGCTGAACACCTCTTTGCCCCAACGGTTCATCACCTTCAGCGAGGTGTTGGGGTAATACTGTGCGCCCTCGAATACCAATGCGTCGTTATGGCCATCACTGTTCGGGGTGAAGACGTTCGGCAATATGATCTCCACCGGGATCACGATCTGCACGTAGGTGTAGCTGTGGGTGCAGCCATCGGAGGTGGTTACCGTGAGGGTGATGGGGTATTCGCCGGGATGGGTGAAGGTGGGCGCGAAGGATGTGCCGCTGGCCGTGCCCAAGCTGTCGCTGCTCCATTGCCACGATACGATGGTGGTGCCATTGGGGTCCGAGTTATCGGTGTACACCACTTCCGTTCCAGGGAACACCTCCCCGGATGGTTGGCTGGTGAAATGGGCAATGGGGGAGTTCGCACTGTGCACGTTCACGGCATCAGCGGTGGAGGAGCAACCGTTGTCGTTGGTCACGGTGACCGTGTACGAACCGGTGCCCACGCTGATGGTGGGTGTGGTGGCCCCGTTGCTCCATTCGTATGAATTATATGGTTCGGTGGTGCTGAGCAGCGAAGGTTGCCCGCCACAGTTGAACAGCACACCAGTGATCACAGGCGAGGGGGATGGCGCCTCTTCCACGGTGATGAAGTTGGAGACCATGATGCATGCTCCGGTGCTGGCCTGCACGTAATAGGTGCCAGGACCCACCAGCACGGTTTGCCCATTGTACCCATTGGCCCATTCGTAGTGGTCGAATCCGCCGGATGCGGTGAGCAATACTCCTTGGCCCGCACAGGCAATGCTATCGCCGGAAATGGTGGGTGGCGGTGCGGCCACGTAGAAAATGCGGATCACCGTGGAAACAATGGTGGTCATGGCCGGGTTGCCATCGTCGGTGGCCGTGTAGGTAATGGTGTGGAAACCCGTGTCCGGCACCGTTGGTATGAACTGCAAGTGCAGGTTCACGGTATTTGCCGGCCCGGTATTGGTTTCGCTGATCACGGCGTTCAAAGGTGGATCGATCGTGTAGCTCACCGTGGTCAACTGGCCGGGTTCAGGCGAGAGGAAGTTCACGTCGAGGTTCACCAGCTCGTTCACGCATACGTCCACCGTGTCGCACAACGAACCGCTGCTGGCGATCGGTGGGATGTTCGACGTGGTGGTGGTGGTGGTGAACACGAAGTTCTTGTTGCTCAGCCAACCCACGCCATCGTTGGCGCCGAAAGGGCCATCATAGTCGGCACCCGCATGGTCGAAGCGGCCGAACTGGATGAAGTCGGTGCCATTGCCGCGGTTTGCACCCACCGTTGCCGGGGTTCCGCCGAAGCCGTTAACACCACTGGACGCGCTGCCGGTGGTCCACTCCATCTGCTTGTAACAGAACGAGACGGTGTTGCCGATGCCCACATCGGTGTTGGTACCGTCGCTGATGATCAATTGGAAGCTGTTGCGCTTGTCCGTTTGCTGGTTGTAGTAGCCTACGTCGGTCCAGTTCACGTAAAGTGCGTTGTTGGTGAGCTTGTACTTCACCGTCCCGCCGTTGTTGCGCGTGTCCACATCGGCCCAGAAGGGGGCCACCATCTTGAATTGGGTGTTGGGGAATGCGGCCGACGAATAGGTGCTGAACGGCGTAAGGAAGGATACGTTGCCGTTGTTGTTCACATAGCACGTGTTGTAGAGGTCGCCGTACAGGTTGAACTGGAAGGGCAGGGTGATCATGGACGATGACCCGTCGTCGTTGGGCTGCAGGGCCAACGTGTAACTGGCATCGGGTTCTTTCCAGCAATTGCATTGCCCGCCACTTCCACCGCCGCCTTTAAGTTGGTTCTGGGGTTGTACTTCGGGCGGGGGCAAGGTGGGGAAGCTAACTTGGAACTGGTCGGGAAGTGTTCCCTGGAGTTTCATCTCCTGGTACTCTTCAACGCTCAATTGCACCACTTGGCCATAGGCCAAGGCACCGGTGCAAAAAAGAACTGCTGCTGTGACAATATGCTTCATGGGTTTGGAAGGTCTGCCGGAGGTCCTTGTCGGCCCAAGCGATGGCCAATGTAATTCCATCTCCGTGATCTGACTTTGTCCGGTGGGTTTTTGTGCGGGTTTCTATTTATTGAGAACAACGTAGCCGAATTGTTCCTGAAGGTCGGAAGAGTTCAAGGGGCGGTACTGGATGCGCCAGACATAGACGCCGGTGGGCAGGGCGCCGCCGTTTGCGCCGGAGCCGTCCCAGCCTTTTTCAACATCGCGCGTTTCGAATTGCAGACGGCCCCAGCGGTCGAACACCATGAAGTGGTAATCTTCCGGGGCCATGTCGAGCATGACGGGTTTGAACACATCGTTTATGCCATTGCCGTCCGCGGTAAAACCCGTGGGCATCCATAGGTTGGGCACCTGTATCGCAATGGTGGTGTCGCACTGCGTGTCCTCGCAGCCGTACCGGTCGGCCACGTAGAGGCAAACGGTATAGGTATCGGCGATCTTGTCGGGGAACTGGTAGGCCGCTTGTGGCCCTGTGGGCGCAGTACCATCGGGCATGTACCATTGGAAAGAGGTTGCATGCGGATCGGTGGCCGTGAATACGAGCCTGCTATTGCCCGCTGAGCCCGGATTGGGTGTGTAGGTAAAGGTGGCCTTGGGCGCGGGATCAACCAGCACAGCGCCTTGGTCGATCAATTGGTCGGTGCAGCCTTGTGGCGTGGTGATCCGCAACTTCAAATGGTACCAGCCGGGCCCGGTGTAGGTGTGCGACACACTGCCGCAAGCGTTTTCCGGGCTGCTGCCATCACCAAAATCCCAAATGCAGTTACCGCCCATGTAAACGGAGTCCGTGGTGTTGGTGAATACCACGTTCAACGGGTTGCAGCCACTGTCGGGCACCGCGGTGTAGGTGATCACGGGCAGGGGGTTGATCTGCACCGCCACAACGGCCGTATCAGACCGGTGGGCACAGGCGCCCAGGCCCACCGAAACGTACTTGAAATCGCCGGTAACGCTGTACATGGGCTTCAAAATACCGCCATTCACCACCTCCCCCAAGGGATCCAGCCAGTGCCCGCCGGTATCAGGTTCATTGCCCAGCAAGTTGAAAAGCAGCGTGTTGTTGCCATTGGCACAGATCACCAGTGAGCTGTCCATGCCGGCATAGGGCAGTTCGTTGAGGTTGATGGTAAGGGTGGCGCTTTGGTCGGGGCAAGGAAGCACAGCGCTTACCGAGTAGGTATAGATGCCCACTTCGCCGGTGGCCGGGTCGAAGAGGTCGGGCACAATGGCACCGGCCGTATTTGTCCATACGCCGGTAGCATCCGGTGTGCCGCCCAATTGCGATCGGAGGCTGAACGGCTGCGCATCGCGGCACAGGGCCAAGGTGTTGTTCAGCCCCGCGTCCACGCTTTGGGGTATAGCTATGTGGATGAACGCGGTATCATTCGGGCAGGGTGAATTGCCGTATTTCACGTATTGATAGGTGCCCGGTGCGGCCGTTGCAGGATCCAATGTTCCGGAGAAGGCCGCGCCGTCCGGCGCGAACCAGGCTCCACCGGATTGCGGTGTGCCCGTGATCATTGGGAAGAGCGGCTCGGGAAGGTCCCAGGAGCAGAAGGCCAGGTCACCATTGTTGCCGGCATCCGCATGGGGCATTTTCAGCATGTAGGCCGTACCGCTGGCATCGCATTGCCCACCGGTGTTCATGAAGTAGGTGTAAGGCCCCTCTGGGTCGGTAAGAGGGTCGAACATCCCGCCGTGCGGATCGCCATCGGGCCCGGTCCACGTGCCACCTGGCTGTGCGGTGGGCCCGAGCACGGGCAGCATGTTCACCGGTGCGGCGTTGTCGCAAACGACCAGCGTGTCGCTTTGGAGTTGGGGTGTTTGCACCACTTGCACCACAATGTGCAAGGTGGAGCTGAGCGGCGGTGTGCCATTGTCCTGCCCGGTGAAGTACACATCGTGGTAGCCGATGTCGGCCGCCGTGGGCGTGAATTCGGTGGTGATGAGCGCAACGTTCGCCGCCACGCTGTCCACAGTGATGTAGTTGCTTAACGTGGCTGCTACGGAGCTGGGCACGGTGATCTGGGCCGGTTCGGGCGAGAGGAACTCAACGCTGAGCTGGCTGGTGACGCCGGTGCACACGATCAATGAATCGCATACCGATTGGCCCGCGATCACCGGATTCAGGTTACCCACGGTAATGTCGGTGGCGAAGCTGAAATACTTGTTGCTGAGCCAGCCGATCCCGCTCGGTGCACCGAAGGGGCCGTTGTAATCAGTGCCCGGATGGTCGAAGCGGCCAAATTGGATGTAGTTGGTGCCATCTCCCTTGTTGGCGCCCACAGTGGCAGGTATGCCGCCGAAGCCGCCCGAACCTTGCGAGGCCGAGCCGGTGGTCCATTGCATAGTGCCGTAACAGAACGAAACATTGGCGCTACCCGGCACAATTGGGTTGCTGCCGTTCGTGATGATTACTTGGAACGAATTCAGCTTGTCCAACTGCTGGTTGTAGTAGCCCACATTCGTCCAGTTCACGTACAATGCGGTGGGCGTGATCTTGTACTGTACCTTGTTCTGGTTCGGCCCGCCCCCGCGCAGGTCCACATCGGCCCAGAAAGGTGCAACGAGCGCGGGCCCATTGGTGGGGAAGGGCGTGGAGCTGAACGTGGTGACCGGCGCACTGAAGGAGATGCTGCCGTTGATGTTGATGTAGGCCTGGGTGTAGGTTTGGCCGTACAGGTAGAAGCTGAAGGGCAGCGCGACCGGTCCGTAGGAACCATCATCACCGTTGCCCCAGCCACTGGCGTTCCATTCGGTCTGGTTGTTAATGGTGGTGTAGCTGGCATCGGGCGCGACCCAGCAGTCGCAACTGGCAATGCCGTCGCGTTCGGCGCCCTCATCGATCACCGTACCAGGATGCGCAGGGGGTACCGGGGGCTGCTGGCCGGCGATCTGGGCCTTCCAGGCATCATATTCCGCAGCGGAATTGAAATGCACGTCCTGCCCATGTACGATCAGCGCCAAACATGCCGAAGTGAAGAAGGAGATTAGGTAGCGTGGCATCTTCACCGGTATAGGCGTACAACTTCGGTCTTGATCTCCGGCTTGCCCGTCGCGTTGGTTATCCGCACCACGCAGCGGTAATAGCCTTCGTCCGCATTGTTCCCATTGGGCAGGCGGCCATCCCACATGTTGGAAAGGTCGTTCGTATGGAAGACCAGGGCGCCGGTCTTGGTGGAAAACACTTTCACGTCCACGTTTTCAAAGTTGCGGGCCACGACCATCAGCTTATCGTTGATGCCATCGCCTTGCGGGCTGAACACATTGGGGATCATGATTGAACTGCTTTCCTCCAGTGTGGCGAAGGGATCTTCCATCGCAGCCGGTGGGGTTTCATTGCCTGCCTGGGCCGACTGTGTTTTTTCCTCCGGCGTTTCCGTCGGTTTGTTGGCGGGCGA
>JBIQMI010000103.1:0-10662 GCA_044463585.1 Cryomorphaceae bacterium | reverse complement strand
CAAGGCATTTCCCCGCGCCTCCGCGTCTCCGCGGCAACATCCCCACGCATCTCCACGCCTCCGCTTCTATCTTCGCCACACCATGGAAAAAAGAGTGAAGGACGCGGATGCCGCCTTGGACGGCCTGAAGGACGGCATGACCCTGATGGTGGGCGGCTTCGGTCTTTGCGGCATTCCCGAGAACCTGATCGCAGCGCTGGTGCGCAAGGGTGCAACGAATTTGACCTGCATCAGCAACAACGCCGGCGTGGATGATTTCGGCCTTGGCCTGTTGCTGAAACAGCGCCAGATCAAGACCATGATCGCCAGCTACGTGGGCGAGAATGCCGAGTTCGAGCGCCAATTGCTCTCCGGCGAATTGGAGGTGCAGCTTACCCCGCAGGGCACCTTGGCCGAGCGCTGCCGTGCAGGCGGGGCCGGCATACCGGCCTTCTTCACCCCAACGGGCTACGGCACCGAGGTGGCCGAGGGGAAGGAGACGCGCGAGTTCGATGGCAAGATGTACGTGATGGAGCGCTGGCTGCGCGCCGACTTCAGCCTGGTGAAGGCCTGGAAGGGCGATACGCACGGCAACCTGGTGTACCGCTACACCGCGCGCAATTTCAATCCGCTGATGGCCATGGCGGGCAAGATCACCGTGGCCGAGGTGGAGCACTTGGTGCAACCCGGCGAGCTCGATCCGAACGAGATCCATACGCCTGGGATCTTCGTGCATCGCATCTTCCAAGGGAAGGATTACGAGAAGCGGATCGAGCAGCGTACCGTACGCCAACGCCAATAGGCGATGGAGGCGGGCCGGTACACCCGCGCGGAGCGCACGGCCTTCATAGTGGCCGCTGCACTGGTCTTCTGCTACGTGGCCGTGCGGTCCGTCACCGTGCCCATTGTGCACGATGAGGCGATGACCTTCTTCTACTATGTGGAAACCGGCGATTTCCTGCCCTTCAAGGCCCATTGGGATGCCGGCAACCACTTGCTGTGCACCGCCTTGGCGTGGATCGCCTACAAGATCTTCGGCATGGAGGCCTGGGCCTTGCGCCTGCCCAGTGTACTGGCCTTCGCGCTGTACGCGCTCTACGTGTGGCGCTGGGGGCTGTTGGCGCGCCATGCGGTGGTGCGGCGCTGCCTGTGGGCGGCGCTGTTGATCACACCGTTCCTGCTCGATTTCTTCTCGCTTTTCCGCGGCTACGGCATGGCCATGGCCTTTTGGCTGGTGGCCCTGTACCACCTGTGCCTACTGCTGGAGCGCTACTCCGAGCGGCAGTTGGCGGCGGTGCTCTTGGCGCTGCTCCTGGCGAATTACAGTTCGCTGAACCTGATGCCGCTGTGGGCCGCCATGCTGGCCGTTGTGCTGGTGAAGGCGCTGCGCAAACCGCCCCATATGCGTGGCAAGTTGGCGGGCGCGGGGCTGTGGCTTGTGCTGGGCCTTTTGCCTTGGGCGGTGGCCGCCTTGTACAGTATGCAGCTATCGCTGCGGGGCTCGCTGTACTACGGGGTTACGAACGGGCTGTTGAAGGGCAGCTTGCCATCGCTGTTGCGGCCCATGTTCGGCTCGGCGCCCGGTTGGATGCTCGCCCTTGTGCTGTTGCTGCTGGTCATGGCCACGTTCATTGCGCTGCAGGCGCTGTGGGCCGAACGGCACAAGACCGCCCGCGCCTGGGCCTTGGTAATGTGCGCGGCATTGCTGTGGGCCGACCTTTTCGCCCGGCAGGTGCTTTTTGATTGGAAGGGAACCCTTTTCCCGGAGGATCGGACGGCCTTGCACTGGGTGCCGCTGTTCGTGCTGCTTTTCGCATTCGCGGTGGACCGCCTCTCGCTGCGCGTGCCCAAGTTGCAATGGGCCGTGCTGGCCTTGCTGGCGCTGCCGGCACGGGGCGTGGCCACGGCCAATACGGCGCGCACGGTGCTCTGGCCCGACCAGACCGTTACCCCGGCCTTGGTGCGGGCGGTGGAAAAGGAACAAGGCCCGGCAGGCCGCTTGCGCACCGTGGGCGCACAGAACCTGGTGACCTCCTGCTGGGCCTTCGCGTTGCGCAGCATGGGCGTGCGGCTCAACGCGGCCGATGCGGCCGATTTCCCCATGGGCGGGCAGGAGCTGCTCTTGGCCGATCCCACGTGGGACACCGTGCCGCCGGGCTACCGCTGGGCCTTTACTTCGGTCAGCGGCCATACCTCATTGTTCGTGCATGAAGCGCCGCTGGCCGTGGAGTTGATCACGGACAGCACCCTGGCCATGCACATCAGCGGGCAGGAGTTCACCGAGCTGTGGCACCCTGATGCGGGCGCACTTGCAGGCCACGCCTACCTGTTTGAGCTGGAGCTGGAGCTGCACCCGGAGCACGAGCCTTGGCTGGCCACATTGGTGGTGGAGGTGGAAAACTGGGGCGGTGGAAAGCACTACGAAAGCGTGCCGCTGCAATTCATGCGCGGCCCGCGGCTGGGCACCAAGCTGCGTACGGTGCGCCGCGTGCCGCTCCTGGCGGCCAATACGCAAAGGGCGGTGGTGTACCTGTGGAATACCAGCGGCGCCAGCGGCACGATCGCCGGCACGGTAAGGGTGTACCGGGCGCTGTGATCAGCCCGGCCAAATGTTGCTAAACCGGCAATGGTCAGCATTGGCCGCTGGGGTAAGGCCTACCTTGTACGCAATGGCCGGCCCGAACAATCGGCCTGTTGTCATGTTGTGATTTAACCCAAAAAAGAAGACATGGAAAAAAGTGCAAGAGAACGACTGCAGGAAGCATCGGCCATTCGTGGCGAAGCATGCGTGACCATTACCATGAACACGCACCGCACCGGGCCCGATTATTTGAAAGACCCGATCCTGCTGAAGAACTTGCTCAGGGATGCCGAGCACCGGCTGAAGGATGAACATGGCGATAAGGTGGCCGCTTTGGTCATGGGCAAGTTGAACCAACTTGCGGAGGGCATCGACCATTCCCACAACCTGGAGAGCATGGTGCTTTTCGCCAACAAGGAAGTTTCGGGGCTGGCCAAGCTGCCGGTGGCGGTAACGGACCGGGTTTCGCTGGACGACCATTTCGTAACGCGTGACGTGCTTCGGGCGCTGCAACGCGGCACACGCTACCATGTGCTTTGGCTCAACCGGCACGAGGCGCGGTTGATCCAAGCGTTCAATGGCCTGGTGGAGCAGGAAACGCGCGGCGATTTCCCGATCAAGAACAACGTGGCCGCCACCGATAGCGCCAAGCAGGTGGCCGACCGCAACTTCGGGCAGCTGGTGGAGGAATACTTCAACCGGGTGGACAAGGCACTGGTGAAAGTGCTCAACGCCAATCCGTTGCCGGTGGTGCTGGCAACAGAGGCCCGCAATGTGGACCACTACCGCAACGTGGCCGACAAGAAGGAGTTCCTGGCCGCAAACTTCAACCCGAGCCGGGAGGACCTTACGCCCCTGCACTTGGTGGAGGAGGCATGGAAGGCGTACGCGCCTGTGGCCAAGCAGCGCTACGATGCACAAGTGCAGAAGCTGGGCACGGCCATCTCCGCGGGCAAACTGCTCACCGACCCCAGCGAGATCTGGCGGGCGATCGGGGAAGGCCGCGGCGATACGCTCTTTGTGAAGGAAGGCTTTTTCCAACCCGCCGTGGTGCAGGAGAATGGATTGCAGCTGCTGCCGCAGAGCGAACGGGAACAGCCCGGTGCCGTGGACGACATCATCAACGAGATGATCCAGCGCAACCAGTTGCAGGGCGGCAACACGGTCTTCGTTTCCGGCAACGAGCTGGAACAGTACAACGGGCTGGCCTTGGCAGCACGCTACTAAAGCGGCCATCGGCGCGCACGGGCCAAGCAACGGTGCAATGAACGCCGTCCTTTCAGGGTTGTACAGGTGAACAACACCTAAAACCTTGGAACATGGCGATCGCACTGCTTCTAACGTTTGCCGCGCTGTGGGCGGCACTTGCGTTGCACCGCTCGTGGAGCGATGAAACGGATGCCGGGCGGAACACGCTCGTATTCGAGGGCAGGAACCGCGCCTATGGCGCGTACAGCCTGCGCATGGGCTATGGGCACCGCTTGGCCGTTGCATGCGTAGCAGCCATTGCGGTGCCCGTGCTCCTTTTCGCATTGCTGAAAGGAATTGCCGTGCATCAACCTGTCCAAGCGATCCTGGGGCCTCCGCTGATCGCGGTTGACGTGGATCTGGAACCGCCATCGGCCACCGCGGATGCCATGCCGGTGAAGCCGCCGGACCTGCCGCGCCCAAGCGGCCCGAAGCCTACCGCGGCCAGCGGATTGGTGGAGGCCACTGAAGCCACGGAAACTTCCCCGGTAGATCTGTTGGATACGCTGCCCGGGACCAGCGCGGGTGACGTGGGAAGCGGAAGCGGGCCGGGCACGGGACCGGCATTTGGAGCAGGCGAGGGGGACCACTCCACAGGCACCGGCACGGCCTGGGCCGATGATCGGACCTGGGAGCACTTCGAACTGCAGGAACTTCCGCAATTTCCCGGCGGGGAAGAGGCCATGCACCGTTGGATCAAGCGGAACCTTGAATTACCGGCCGGCCTGGATGAAAATGGCCTGGTACTGGTGCAATTCGTGGTTGCCGCGGATGGTGCGGTGGAACAAGTGGCTGCACTGAAAGGAGGCCAGCGCGGCGTGGGCGGTGCCGTGGAGCGCAGCCTGCGCTTGATGCCGCGCTGGAAACCAGGGAAAATGAACGGCCACGAGGTGCGCTGCAGGTTGGTGCTGCCCATAAACTACCGGGTCAGGTAGCTTTGCCGCATGAAGTATTTCGCCCTCGGCATGAGCGTGCTTTACGTGGTGGTAGGGGTCCTGCTGCTGCTATCCCCATCTTTCCTGGACCAGATCACGCAATTCAGGCTGCCCTTGGGCATTGCGTTGCTGGTGTACGGGGTGGTGCGCGCGTTCATCTGGCGGCGCAAGGCGCAACAACAAAGCGGGGAAGGTGAATAGGCCGTTGTACATAGCACTGGGCATGGCCGCATTGCTGGCCGGCTGCCGCTGCGAGCCGCCTGATCCCACGCGGGACGACAAGCCCACGGAAGGCAAGATCCTCATGCTTGCCGATGTGGATGCCAAGCCCGCGATCGATAAGCAATTGGAGATCTTCCATGCCTTCTACCGCAAGGCGGAAATAACCGTGCGCTATTTGGACGAGGCCGCCATGCTGAAGGCTTTGCACAACGACAGTGTGCGCGTGGTGATCTCCACCGTGGAACCGGGCGGGGAGGAATTGGCCTACTACCGCGAACGCAGGATCACCACGCCGGTGGTGCCCTTGTACCATACGGCCATTGCCCTGGTGGTATCGCCGGAAAGCGGGCTGCACCAATTGGACGTGCCCACATTGAAGGCCATGCTCGAAGGCCGGGGACCCGAGGGGTCACGGGCCATTTTCGCAGGTGCCGGAAGCGGTATTGCACGCCAACTGATCGATAGCTTGGGGATCGCCACCATGCAGGGGAGCTCCTTGCCCGATGTGCATGCGGTGGTGGCCGAGGTGGCGCGCAACCCCAAGGCCGTGGGGTTCCTGCCGTTCGAGTACATCAGCGACCTGGATGATCCGCGGGCCGTGGCCCTGCGCGATTCCGTGCGCTTGCTGCCCGTGGCGCCCGCGGCCGGGGCAACGGCCGTGCTGCCGTCGCAATCCACCATCGGCGACCGGTCGTATCCCTTGCTCCGCACCGTGCAGGCCCTTGTTACCGAAGGAAAAACCGGGCTTGGCACTGGTTTTGTTTCCTTTGTGGCCAACAAAAAGGGCCAACGGATCATCCTCAAATTGGGATTGCTGCCCGTACGGATCCCCGAACGCAACATTGAGATCGTTCCTGAATAGCGAGAACCGCATGAAGATCATCTTCACCCTGGGCCTGTTGGGGGCCACCTTCGCCGCCAATGCCCAATTGGCCGAGGCCATCAAGCTTACCGAGCGCGAGCAATTTGAAAAGGCCACCTCCGCCTTCAAGGCCATACTTGAAAGCACGCCCAACAGCGGCGAGGCCTGGTTCTACCTGGGCGAGAATTATTTCGCCAACGACCGCAGCGACAGTGCCGGCCTGGCCTTTCGCCACGGTGCGGAGGTGAACCCCAGCTTCGCCCTCAACTATGCGGGGGTGGGCAAGGTGCTGCGCGAGCAGGGAAAGAACGCCGAGGCGCAGGTGCAATTCGACAAGGCCGTGGAGATCGCCCAGAACAAGGCGAACAAGTACACCAAGCCGCAAACGGCCACCGTGTACCGCGAAGTGGCCGAAGGGCTGCTGGTGGGCGATCAGCCGGATTACACCGCCGCGCTCGAACTGCTGCAGAAATCCATCGACCTGAACCCGAAAGATCCCGTGACCTACATCCTCAAAGGTGACGCCTTGTTCCAACGAAACCCGCGCGACGGGTCGGCGCCGCTGGAGAATTACAAAAAGGCCATGGAATTGCGCCCGCTGGACGCGGAGCCGGTGGCGCGCAAAGGCTTTATGTACTACAGGGCCCAGAACTTCCCCGTGTCCATTGAGGCCTATACAGAGGCCATTGCCTTGGACCCCGGCTATGCGCCCGCGTACCGCGGCCGGGCCGAGGCCTATTTCAAGAACCGCGATTTTCCCAAGGCCACCGCGGACATGAAGCGCTACCTCGAACTGAATGCCGGCAACACCTCGGCAAGGGTGCGCAACGCCCAATTCCTTTTTCTGGTAGGCCAATACGACCAAAGCTTGGCTGAAATACGGGCCTTGGAAGATGAAGGCGTGAAGAACCTCGTGCTGCGCCGCCTCAAGGCATTCGACCTGTTTGAGAAAGGCGATCACGTCGAAGCGGACAGCACGTTGAAAAGCTACTTCGCGGAGCAACCGGCCGAAAAGGTGATCAGCGTGGATTACGAGTACGCGGGCAAGATCCTCCAAGGGCTGGGCAAGGACCTGATGGCGGACTCCGCCGCTGCCAAGGCCAAGGGCATAAAGGCCATGCCCTACGATTCGCTTGCCGGCGAGATGTACCTGAAGGCCGCACGCATGGATGCCAGCAAGGAATACCTGTACCTGGAGGCTGCCAAGGCCTTTACCGATGGGCGTGCCTATCCGAAAGCGGTGCAGGCCATGCGCCAGAAGGTGGCCGGTGCCCGCCCGGAGGTGAACGATTGGTACTACTTGGGCGCCATGGCCAACCGGGCGCGCATGTACCAAACGGCCGATAGCGCCTGGGCGCAGTACATCACGCGGCAGCCCAACATCTACCAGGGCTACCTGTACCGCGCGCGCTCGCAGGCCGGCATGGACACAGCGGAGGTGAAGAGCTGGGGTGCCCTGCCATACTATGTGCAGGTGATCCAGAAAATGAAGCCGGAGGAACGCGATGGCCACAAGGCGGACCTGGAGGAGGCCTACAACTACATGGGGCTCTATTACCTGTACAACAAGGAGAACGCGGACCGGGCCAAGGCCAAATGCTGGTTCATGAAGGTGAATGAGCTGAATGCCGGTACGAGCATCACGCAGCAGGTGAACAACACCTTCCTGAAAATGAAGGAGCTGAAGGACGTAACCCCTGCCGCTTGCGGCACCGAGGACCTGCCCCAATAGCCGGCGCGGCCGAACCCGCCAAGGCCACGCATCGTTACAGGTGCCTATTTTCGTTTTAACACCTGCCATTTCATGTTCGACCTGATCCGCCATTTCCCTGACCACCTGAACGAGGCGCTCACCATTGGGCGCAACGCGAAATTGTCCGCCCCTGCCGGGCCTTATGCCCATGTGGTGATCACCGGCCTGGGCGGCAGCGGCATCGGGGGGCGCATAGCCGCACAGGCCTTGGCCGCCGAGGCCAATTGCCCCATTGAGGTATACAGCAATTACTACCTGCCGGCCTACGTGGGCAAGAACAGCCTGGTGATCGCCTGCAGCTACAGCGGCAACACCGAGGAAACCTTGGCCGCCATGGAGCAGGCGGTGGGGAAGGGCGCACGCGTGGCATGCATCACCAGCGGCGGTACCATGCTGCAATGGGCCAAGGACAAAGGCCTTGACCATATCGTGATCCCCGGCGGCAACCCGCCGCGCACCATGCTGGCCTATTCACTTACGCAGCAATTCTTCCTGCTGAAGCATTACGGCGTTTTCAGCAGCGATTTCGGATCGTCGATCGGCCGGGCCGCCGACCATTTGCGCGCCGAACAAGAGGCCATAAAGGAGCAGGCCAAGGCATTGGCCGGGCAGATCCACGGCAAGCGGACCGTGATCTATAGCGAGGCCGCCACGGAAGCGGTAAGCATACGTTTCCGCCAACAGCTGAACGAGAACAGCAAGGAACTGTGCTGGCACCACGCCATACCCGAGATGAACCACAACGAATTGGTGGGCTGGGCCGGTGGCGACAAGAACATCGCCGTGGTGATCTTCCGCCACAAGGACGACCACGCGCGCAGCCAAGTGCGCATGGAGATCAACAAGACGATCTTCGCCCGCCATACCCCGCATATCCACGAAGTGTGGAGCAAAGGAGCTGACCAACTGGAGCGGCAACTTTACCTGGTCCATTTCGGCGATTGGGTGAGCTGGTACCTGGCCGAGATCAAAGGCGTGGATGCCACGGAGATCGCCGTGATCAACATGCTGAAGGACAAGCTGGCCGAGGTGAAGTAACGGCGGAGGTCCAAGCGGCGCTCAATACACGAGCAACCGCGGCTCCGTCATTTCCTCCATGGCGTAGCGCACGCCCTCGCGCCCCAGGCCGCTGTCCTTGATGCCGCCATACGGCATGCTATCGATCCGGAAACCGGGTGTGCCGTTGATGATGACGGCGCCCACGGCCAACTGCTGGTGCGCCTGCTTCATGTGCGCGATGTTGTTGGTGTACACACCGGCCTGTAGGCCGTAGCGGCTGTCGTTCACGCGTTCCAAGGCACCGGTGAAGTTGGCCACGGGCTCCACAAGCGTGATCGGCCCGAACACTTCGTCCTTGTCCACCTTCATGCGGCGGTTTGTGTTGGTGAGCAGCGTGGCCGCGAAAACGTGGTGCTCCGCATCCAACACTTTGCCGCCGGTAAGCACCTCCGCGCCGCCTTCAACCGCCTCGGCAAGCCAATCCTGGATCCGCTTGAAATGCTTGGCGTCAATGATCGGCCCAACGGAAACATCCGGATCCGCGGGATCACCGGCCTTCAGTTCCTCGAATTCCTTCACCAGCAATTCGCGGAAGCGACCGAAGACCGGCTCCGCAACGAAGATGCGCTGCGTGCTGATGCACGTTTGGCCCGCATACAGGTTGGCACCCATGGCCACCTCCTTGGCCGCCAGGGGAAGGTCGGTGCCCTCGTCGATCACCACGGCGGCATTGCCACCGAGCTCCAGGGCCACTTTCTTCTTGCCGCAAATGCTTTTCAGGCGCCAGCCCACCGCATCGCTGCCGGTGAAGCTGAACATGGCCACGCGTTCATCGGTGATCAATTCCTCCGCCACTTCGCGGCCGCATATCAGCACGTTGAAAGCCCCCTTGGGCCATCCGGCCTGCCCGATCAATTGCGCAAGGAGCAATGCGCTGAGCGGTGTTTTGGAAGCGGGCTTGAGCACTACGGGACAACCTGCGGCCATGGCCGGCGCCACCTTGTGCAGCACCAGGTTCAAGGGGAAGTTGAACGGTGTAACAGCGGCGATCACGCCGATCGGAACCCGTGTCGTGAAGGCGGTCCTGCCTTCACCCTTGCCGAAGTCCAGGGCCACCGCCTCACCGGCGAAGCGCAGCGCCTCGGCCGCAGCGGTGCGCACGGTCACAAGGGCGCGTTCCACTTCTCCCCGGGCATATCCGATCGGCTTTCCAGCTTCCTGCATGATCAACTGCGCAAAATCCTTGGCGCGTGCTTCGATCGCGGCCGCCAGCCTCTCCAGCGCGGCACTGCGTTCCCCGGCGCTCAAAGCGGCCAAGGCAATTCGGCTTTCCAAAGCGGCCGCGATCGCGCGGTCCATTTGCGCGCTGGAAGCATTGGGCAGCTTGGCCAATATGGTCCCGTGGTACTTGTGCAGCACCTCGGTCCAACTGCCGTCGCCCTCGGCCACCCATTCGCCATTGATGAAATTGGCCGGGTGGCCCCATGCGCCCGGCAATGCCGCAGCATTTTCCTGGGGCGGGCGCGCCGTTGCAGAAGTTCCGTTTGCCATGGTGTGAAAGTAATTGCATGACAATCGGTGCCGCGGTTTGTTCACTGCCGCACACGCTCCAGGCCTAATTTCGCCCAGCGCCATGTCCACCCTACGCTTCCATTGGGATTTCCTAGGCCCCGACGCCAAAACCACCGCCGAGCATTTCTGCCACCATTTGGAGGAGTTCTGCGAAAAGCACGCTATCGCCCCATTGCGCACCTACGTTACCCCGGTGCAGAACCGGTACGTGGCCTCGCTGGAGTGCGATGAGAAGCACATGCTGCTGGTGCGCAACCACCTGCGCCCCAAGCGGGCGGAGCGGTTGCTGGAGGGGTGAACTAGTACGACCGGAAAGGAGCGGACCAACCGATCAATCCTTCAGCGCAGCCACGAATTGCTCAGGCGTTACTTGGATTTCACTCGGGATCTTTCTGGTCAATGGGCGACTTAGGTCCTGATCTTTATGATGAGGCAACGTGGTGGCGAACCCGCACACCCAACCTCGTCCAACCCCAATTCACACCTAAGACCGCCTGAAACGTGTCCAGCA
>JBIQMI010000102.1:0-10750 GCA_044463585.1 Cryomorphaceae bacterium | reverse complement strand
CTCCGCCTTGGTCCGGCGCTACTGCATGGGCGGCGGCAGTTCCATCGGATGCGGCGTTGCTTTCGGTGCCGGGGCTTGGTTCGGCGCGCATCGCTGCACCGGTGGCCTCATGGCCAGCGGCCGGGTGGTTTTCTTCCGTCTCTCCGCCCTGCTGTACGCTGCGCTGGGATCCGTGCACAGGTTTTGTCGCCACCATGGGGCTGGCTTTTTCGGCAACTGGCGCCGGCGTTGCTTCCTCGGGGAGTGCCTGTTCAGTGGCCGGGGCCGGTGAGGCCTCTTCCGTCCGCATCGCCGCAGGTGCTTCCGCCGCTGCCGTTACCGGCGGCGCGGGCTGCACGGTAGCGACAGGATCGGCCTGTTCGGTTTGGCCTTGCGGGGCGGGCCACAAGAAAATGCCGGCCGTGATGGCCACTGCGGCAATGCCGGCCGCGATCCAGCCGGTGCCCAGCCCGGCCCCGGTGGCTGCGGCGCCGGTTTGTGCCAATTGGCCGCTGATCTGGGCCCATGCACCGGGGTCCACGTCCACTTCGTGCCCTTCGAACCTGCGTTGCAGGCTTTCGCGGAGGGCTTCCTCGGCCCCGCCCAATTGCGAGCTGATCTGTTCCCATGCGCCGACGGGCACATCGGCCTCATGGCCGGCGAAGCGGTCGCGGAATATGTTGATCAATGGATCTTGCATCTTCAGTTGCCGTGCATGTCCACGGTCTCCTTCGGCAACAGCTTGCGCAGGTATGCCCTTGCCTTCATGAATTGTGACTTCGATGTATTCTCCGAGATGCCGAGCATTTCGCCGATCTCCTTGTGCGGGTAGCCTTCAATTGCGAACAGATTGAACACCGTGCGGTAGCCGGGGGGCAATGCCTGTATCAGCTCCATCAGCTCGCTGGTCTGCAGCCGGCTCAGGGCCTGCTCGTCCACCGCGTGCAGGTGCTCGGCCTCGGTAAGGTCAAGGCTGTGGCCGAACGGCTTGTCGCGGCGGATCTGGTCCAGGGCCGTGTTCACCATGGTGCGCGCGATCCAGCCGCCCAGAGGGCCATCGCCGCGGAAGTGGCCCAGCTTCTGGAACACTTTCACGAAACCGTCCTGCAGGATGTCCTGCGCCTGGTCCCGGTCCGATGCGTATCGCATGCAAATGCTCATCATTTTGCGCGCATAGGCCTGATAGAGCGCCTTTTGGGCGATCGCGTCCCCTCGGAGGCATCCCGCAACCATCTGCTCATCAGTCATGGCCTTGTGTGGCTTATGATGCGATCCGCCGCGGCAAGGTTGCCTGAAGGGCGCATCCACCCTTGCAAAGGTCCGTTATTTACACAAGCATTGGCCTTCCAAGGGCATTGTGCCGCCCGTTAACCCCTACCGGCATCGTGTGCGACCTTCGCCCCATGATCATTCCACCGGCCCTGCAACCGGGCGATACCATCGCTATTGTACCCACGGCACGCGCCATCACCAAGGCAGAACTGGAGGCGGGCATGGAACTGGCCCGCGGCTGGGGGCTGAATGTGGAACTGGGTAATGGTGTGGGCCGCAAGCATTTCCAACAGGCGGGCACCATGGCCGAACGGGCCGCCGATCTGCGCGCGGCACTGGCCGATCCACAGGTAAAGGCCATCTGGTGCGCCCGGGGCGGGTATGGCACCGTGCACCTGCTCGAACTGGTGGACCTTTCCGCATTGCGCCAAAACCCTAAATGGATCGCGGGCTTCAGCGATGTAACCGTGCTCCATTCTGCCCTGAACCACTTGGGCGTGGCCTCGCTGCACGCCCAAATGCCGTTCAATGTGCAAGGCAAAACGGCAGCCTGCACCGGCACGCTGCACCAGGCCTTGTTCGGCCATTGGCCCATGGAATTGGCCGCCCCGGCACCCCACCCATTGAACCGGTACGGCACGGCCGAAGGTGAGCTGGTGGGCGGCAACCTTTCCATCCTTTATTCCCTGCGTGGAACGCCCTATGACCTTGACCCCCGGGGCAAGATCCTGTTCCTGGAGGACCTTGACGAATTGCTTTACCACGTGGACCGCATGGTGATGAACCTGAAGCTCGGTGGCTGGTTCGGGCAGTTGGCAGGGCTGGTGGTGGGGGGCATGTCGGACATGCACGACAAGAACCCGGCGGATCCTTTTGGGCAAAGCGCCGAGGAGATCCTTGACCATGCCCTGGGCGATGCCGCCTTTCCCGTGTGCTATGGCTTTCCAGCAGGCCACATGGCTGATAACCGTTGCCTGGCCATGGGTACAAAAGCAAAGCTCAGCGTCACCCCGTCCGGTGCGACGCTGAGCTTCGACGGCGTTGCGGCCGCTGCAACGGGCTAATTCCGCTCGAACTTGGTGAAGCCCGCAGGGATCTGGAAGAGATCGGTGCGCTGCTGCCCCCGCGCCACCTTGGTCACTTCGAGGCGGCTCACTTCGCTGCCGTCCATTTTCTGCTCCACGCCCAGCATGGGGAACACGCCCTTTGCCCCGTCGATCTTCAGGAAAAAGAGTGCCTGTTCATCCTTCCGGTTCAGCGTTTCCAGCATGGGGATGAAGAAATCGAAGGCGTCCTGCGCAACCCAATAGGTAAGGGTGCGGTCCTCCGAGGGGCTTTTCACCACCCACTTCTCGCATTTATAGCCGGCCATGTCCTTGGTTTCGCCGGTCTTCTTCACCTCGGCCTTGAATTCCTTGGGCAGCCGCATGTTGGGCACGTCCATGTACAGCTTGCGGTCGGGGCTTAGGGCCGTTACGGACCGGTCGCGGTTGTCCACGAGCATAATGCCCTGCACGGCGCCGCGCGCGCTCAGTTCCTCAATGCGCACATGGTCCCCTTTCACATAGTATTTGTAGTTGGTGACCACGGGGCCGGTGGTCTTGGTGAATTCGATGGTCCCCTCGAAAGCTTGGGCATTCACGGCGGCGATTCCGGCCAGCATGCCGCCGGCCATGGTGAGTGTTCGGAACAATGGGATCATGCGGCTATTTTTTCGGAATGAATGGGACCCAGCGAAAGATGCTGACCTTTGCCTTCCAACGCTTGGCCCGGCCACCGGGTTACGCGATCGTGCAACTTTAGTTCCAATGGCCGAACATAACCGCACCGGAGCAGAAGGCGAACGCCTGGCCCAACAATGGTTGGAGGCCAATGGCTTCACGGTGCTGCACCGCAACTGGCGCCACGGCCGGGCCGAGATCGATATTGTGGCCCGCGAAGGCCGCTTTCTGGTGGTGGTGGAAGTGAAGACCCGGGCCAGTGGCCAATGGGGCGAGCCCGAGCTGGCGGTGAACCGTGCCAAGCGGAAACAGTTGATCCGCGCCGCCGACGAGCTTGTGCGCCTGCAGGCCGAGGACCTTGAAGTGCGCTTCGACATCATCAGCATCGTCAACTCGGCCGAAGGCCAGGAGATCGTCCATATCCCCAACGCATTCTACGCGACCCTATGAGCAAGCGCAACACCGGCAGGCCCCAACGGCCCGGCCCGCCAACTGGCAAACCCAGGCCCGGCCAAAGGCCATCAGGCAATAGGCCCAGGCCCGGTGGCGGTCCGCACCGGGAGAGGGCGGATGAGGAGCCTAACCCCGAGGGCGGCGCCGGGCGCCCCATGCGCGGGAGGCTCGGCGGCGGCAAACGCGGCCCGGGCCGGCCGGGAGCAGCCGGATCGGGCCGGCCACCGGCACGCAAGGGCCAAAAGCCTTTCCCGGACAAGGACCGCAGGAGCGGTGAAAAGGGCAGCGGCCGGCCGCATAAGCCGTGGGACAGGCAGAGCAAGGATGAGCGCAATTGGCGCGAGGGCGATCCCGGCGCCCGGAGGCCCTTCCGAAAAGGTGAGCGCAGCAGCCGCTTCAGCCTGCCCAACCCGGCCAATGATGGATTGGTCCGCTTGAACCGCTACTTGGCGCAGGCCGGCGTGGGCAGCCGCCGTGAAGCTGATGAATTGATCGCATCCGGCGCAGTTACCGTGAACGGCAAGGTGGTGACCGAACTGGGCACCAAGGTGCATCCCACCGATAAGGTGCATTTCGGCGGCCAAAGGCTCAGCATGGAGCAAATACGCTACGTGTTGTTGAACAAGCCGAAGGACACCATTACAACCACGGACGACCCACGCGACCGGCGAACGGTGATGTCGTTGGTGGCCAAGGCCGGACCTGAGCGCCTATATCCGGTGGGCCGGCTGGACCGCAATACCACAGGCGTGCTGTTGCTCACCAACGATGGGGACCTGGCCAAAAAGCTGATGCACCCTTCCTATGGTGCGGAAAAGCTGTACCACGCCACCCTCGACCGCTCCATTACCGTGGACGAGCTGCACCGCTTGGTTGAAGGGGTGATGTTGGAGGATGGCCTGGCGCAGGCGGATGAGGCCAGCTTCGTGGGCGACAGCAAGCGCGAGGTGGGCCTGAAGATCCACATGGGGCGCAACCGTGTGGTGCGCCGCATGTTCGAGGCACTGGGGGCCGAGGTGGTGAAGCTGGACCGCGTGATGTTCGCCGGGCTCACCAAGAAGGACCTGCAGCGCGGACATTGGCGCCACCTCACAGAAAAGGAGGTGGTGTGGTTGAAGCAGATCAAGGCAGCGCCGAAAAGGCCGCGGACGAAAAAAGGCCAGTAGCGCCAGTGCCGCGAACCGGCCAGAAGGGCGATGGCCATGCCGAGAGGAATTGTGCCGGACGAGCTGGGCGCCGGATGAACCAAATGCCCGCCGGGCTTGTATGGAACAGCATGAGCTATACACAACCCTGCCCACCGTTGCGCTGGGCCATGCGCGTGGTACTTGTACCCTTAGTGGGCTTGGCCGCCATGGCCTGCACCAGCGAGGTCCGTTCGCCCAGCAGTTCCACCTTGGAGCTTGGCGATTGCAGCGTGCAATTGTTCGACGGCGATAATTTCAAGGATGACAACACCATCGTGCAAGGCCCGGGAGAGTTCCCGGACCTGTCCAAATTGCCGGGTGCCACCAAGAATTGGGACGATGAGGCCGACTCCTTCAAAGTGGCCGAAGGCACGGTGCTAACGGTGTGGACAATAAAGAATTTCGAGGGCGATTCGGTGATCTACAGCGGTCCCATGGACGTGCCCTCGGCCGATGAGCCGCGTTCGATGAAGATCCGCTGCAAGCGCTAACTTCATCCGCCGCACTTGGCATTTCAGGGCGGCACAACCCACTTCCCAATGCCCGAACTCGTTATCGAAGCGCGCAAGGCGTTCATCAGCGAACAGCTCAGCGTGCGCCGGATCCTTCCATTCCGCAAGCGGCGCATGGTAGGACCTTTCATTTTCATGGACCATGCGGGGCCGGTGAACCTTCCGCCCAAGGACCTTTCCGCCATGGACGTGCTGCCCCATCCGCACATCGGGCTTTCCACGGTAAGCTATCTGCTGGGCGGCGCGGTAATGCACCGCGATGGCCTCGGGGTTGAGCAGGAGATAAAACCTGGGGAAGTGAACTGGATGACCGCCGGAAGCGGCATTTCCCATTCGGAGCGTTTCGAGGATCCCGATACCTTGGCACAAGGCTCTTTTGAAATGCTGCAGACCTGGGTGGCACTGCCGGTGAAGGCGGAGGAGTCGGCGCCCGAGTTCACCAACTACAAACCCGCCCAAATGCCCCTGGTGGAGGAGGGCGGCCTGTGGATGCGGTTGATCGCCGGTGAGGCCTACGGCCTGCACAGCCCGGTGAAAACGCATTCCCCGTTGTTCTACATCCACGCCAGGTTGCAGCGCGGCGCCCGCCTCCAGTTGCCCCAAGGCCATGCGGAACGTGCGGTGTACGTGGTGCATGGCGAGGTGGAACTGGCCGGCGCACGTTACAAGGCCGGGCAAATGCTGGTGTTCTCCAAAGGGGCTTCCCCGGTGGTTACGGCCGCGCAGGATTCCACCTTGATGCTGCTGGGCGGCGAGCCGGTGGGCGAGCGCTTCATTTGGTGGAATTTCGTTTCCTCAAGCAAGGAAAGGATCGAGCAGGCCAAGGCCGATTGGAAGGCGGGCCGCATCGTGCTGCCCCCCACGGACAACAAGGAGTTCATCCCCTTGCCGGAATCAAAGGGAGGCCCGGCTAGCACGGCCCCGGCACCCGAAGTGCTTTCCTAGTCCAGGGCCGCTGGCCGGCCACCATTCCAGCCGTTGAAGCCCAAGAAAGACCAGCCCGCCGAGGACATAGCAGGCCACGTCCCAAAGGTCGCCGGTATACCGTGGCTGCACGCGGGGCAGGTACAGTTCGAAATACAGCGAAAAAATGATCACCAGGGCCAGCACATGGTAGCCGTTCGCACGCCAGGTGCGGTCTCCCTTCAAGGCCCAAGTGCCGTGCAGGGAAAGCACGCCCACCAGCGGAATGCACAGCAGATCGTTGAGGTGGTTGGTGGCCCAGCGCGGCAGCAACGCGCCCTGGGGGGCCAAGCCTTGGTGCGCAAGGAACACCAGCAACGACACCACGGCGTGGAGGTGAAGCCACGGCAACGGAAAGCGGTGCTTCATAACAGCAGGATGCTGATCAGCCATGCGATGAATGTGGCGATGCCGATGAAGACCATGCTGGCGCCCTTCAACAGGAAATAAAACAAACGCACCGCCAAGAAACGGCTGCTCCTCATCCGGAACAGGGCATCGCCTTCTTTCCCGTTCCCGCTCTCCACGCTTATGCCGAATGGTGCCGAAGGCCCGGCATGCCGGGCGGTGCACGTTACACACCGGGTAAACATAAGCCTTCGTGCAGCCACTGCGGCTTGCAGGCTGTACCTTGGGTGGTATGGATGCACGGATCAAGATCATGCGGGGTGACATCACCGCGCAGGAAGTGGACGTTATTGTGAATGCGGCCAACAACAGCCTGCTGGGCGGAGGCGGCGTGGATGGTGCGATCCATCGGGCCGCGGGCCCTGGGCTGCTCGAGCAATGCCGGGGGTTGAACGGTTGCGCAACGGGCGAGGCCAAGATCACCGGCGGGTACCGGCTGCCGGCCAAATTCGTGGTGCACACTGTTGGTCCGGTGTGGCGGGGTGGCCAAGCCAACGAAGCGCAACTGCTGGCCAATTGCTACCGCAACAGTTTGCATTTGGCCGTGGAACATGGTGCGCGAAGCATTGCCTTCCCCGCGATCAGCACCGGCGTTTACGGTTATCCGGTGGCTGAAGCCGCGGCAGTGGCGCTGCGCGAGGTGTCCCAATTCCTGAAGACCGCACCGGAGATCACTGCGGTGCACATGGTCTGTTTCGATGAGCGCACGTTGGCCGCCTACCGCTTGGCCGCGGGCCGTGCTGATGGTTGAGCCTGCCTGCCATCCAGGCTGATCTGCTCGTCGCCCGGGCGATAGTCCACGTAGTTCACGAAGAACTGCAGCATCTCGTCGGTGGTGCGCATATGGCGCCCCTTGGGTGCCACTGCTTTGCGCGGTGGATCGAACGGGTTGTTGGGGTTGGCGGCCGTGTTGTCCATCACCGCTTCCACGTGGATCACGGAATTGGCGGGAATGTGCAGCATGTGCGGATAGGTGTAGGCGAATTGCCAACGGAAATCCCAGTCCGGTATGCTGATCAATCGTATGGTGTCGCCGGCCGCGGTAACGGCATAGGCCAGGAATGAGCGGCCCAACAGGTGCAAATGCGGGTTCACGGTGAGCACGCTGATGGCGCTGGGCACGGCAAGGCTCGTGCGGAAGGTCATCACGGTATCGGGCGGGATCACCAGCTCCGGCACCACCGGGCTGCTGCCCAACGTGCCCAGCATCAATTCCTTCATGGGCCGTTCGGGCGGCCGCGGACTGAACCACAGATTGAACCGGGAACGGTCGATCGTGTCGCGCATGCTGGGCCCGTAGTGCAGCGTGTTCATCAGGAAGGCGCCCTTGCGCGGGAGCCAATAACCACCGATTCCCGGCGGGTAGACCGGTGGCGAAAGCCCCGGCAGGTAGTTCACCATGTTCGGGGTAAGCGACGGCCAGCTGCCATCGTCGTTCTGCAATGCCAGGTCGGCGTACGCATCGAGGCTTTGCGTGGCATCCGCGTCTATGTAGGCCGAGCCGGCGAACACATCGCGCTTGGCGCCCTCGGCGTACGATACCATCGCCCCGTTCATGTGGTGCACATGGCGCCGGTTGCCCGGAACAAACTCCACCGCGCGCAGAAAAGTATCCGCCGGCAGCTCGAACGGCGCCTTCGCGATCATGAAACGGTCGCGGTTGTCGCCCGGCACGCGGAAGGTGTCCGGCAGCCATACCACGGCATCGGGCGGGCCGATCTCCCACGGCATGCCGCCATGCGCCAGTTTCGACAGGTCGATCGGAGCGAGGTGCGAGGTGTCGCCGGCCAATGCGCCTTGGTCGACCCACTTGGCGATCAGGGCGATCTGGCGGGCGCTCAGGGCGCGCTCGCCAAGGAACCGCGTGTAGGCAGTGTCCGCCGGCCAAGGCGGCATCCACCGCCCTACCACCATCTTGCGCACGGTGCGTGCCTTGCGCCGTGCATCCCCGTAGCTCACCAGGGGAAAAGGCCCCGATTGCCCCTGGCGGTGGCAGCCGATGCAATTGCCGCGGATGATCGGCGCCACATGCGCGAAGGTCACTGTGTCGGGCAGCCCGGCCACCATGGGCACTTCGCCCCGCCGAGCGGTTCCCGCTTCCGGTGAATTGCAACTGAACGCCAGCAAGGCAGCAAGGCCGGCGAAAACCAGCCGTGGCCACGCCGCATGCGCGGTGGTCAATCCTCGCATTCCACTATGCATCCAACGGCAACTACTTCCGCCTGTGGCTTGCCCGTGGCCAAGTATGCATCGAGGGCTTCGGCCAGGTAGGCCTTGGTGGCCATCGGCTTTTTCCGCCCTTCGCGCACGGGGCGGTCATCCAGCGCGCCGCGGTAAACCACGGTGCCATCGGGCCCGGCGATGAAACACTCGGGGGTTACCCGGGCCTGCAATGCCAAGGCAAGTCTGCAATCGCTGTCCAGGATCTGGGTGAACGACAAGCCCGCCTCATGGGCGAACGCGGTGGCTTCTTCCGGCTGCATGAACGGACCGGTGTAAACGCCCACAACGGCCACGCCCTTGGCGGCATAGTTATCGGCCATGCCCTGGAAGTCGTGCGTGTACAGTTGGGTTATGGGGCATTCGGGATCGAGCGTGAAAAACACGGTGGCCTTGATCCCCAACATGCTTCCCAAGGGCTTTTGGCCTCCTTCCAATGTTGTCACCAGCGCAGCGCTGAGCCCGCCCACCGATGCCGGCCTTGTGCATGACCAAAGGCTGCACGCGGCCATGAACAACAAAGCAGCCTTGCGCATGATGCAAAGCTACTTGCACAGGCCGCCCGAAGTGTGTCACTCCAATGCGCCGAACTTGCCCGCGTTGAACTCATTGAAGGCCACGGCCAGCTCCTCCTGGGTGTTCATGACGAACGGACCGTAGGCCGCAATGGGCTCGCGCAACGGTTCGCCCGCGGCCACCAGCACTACGCAGCCGGTGGTGGCCTCAACCGTGAAGGCCGTGCCCTCGTTGGCAAACAGCAGCAGATGGTCGGTGTCCGCGTCGGTGTCCCCGTTCACCCGGATGTGTCCTTCGATCACCAGCAGAAAACAAGTGTATGACGCAGGGAACGCGAACGAAGCCCGAGCTCCGGACCGCAGTTTTGCATTGTACAGGTGCACCGGCGAGAACGTCCTGGCGGGTCCTGCTGTTCCCTCGTATTCCCCGGCGATCACCTCCACATGGCCAGCGCCGCCCGGCAGTTGGTGCCGGCCCATGTCCGCAGGGGACAACGCTTGGTATTTGGCCGCTACGTTCTTGTCCTTGGCGGGCAGGTTCACCCAAAGCTGCACCATCTGGAACTCGCCGCCTGCCTTGCTGAACTCTTCCTCGTGGTATTCCTTGTGGAGCACACCGCTGCCGGCGGTCATCCACTGTACGCCTCCCTGGCCGATCACGCCGCCCCCTCCACTGCTGTCATGGTGGGCCACACTGCCGCGGTAGGCAATGGTAACCGTCTCGAATCCCTTATGCGGGTGCACGCCCACGCCGCGCGGCTTTTCCGAAGCTGGGAACTCGATCAGCGAGTTGTAGTCCAGCACCAGGAACGGGTCCATGCGGCGGCGGCTGAGCAGGGGTACGCCTTGGATGAAGCCGTGCACACGGAACCCGTCGCCCACGAAATGGGGTGCCGGGGGCGGCACCACCGATTCGATCTTTTTTGTGTCCATCGTCGATTCTTTTCAGGTTGAAGGGAAAGGGCGGAAGCCTGCATTTTGTTCATCCGCGCACAATGGCCTGGGGCCGGATCGCCTTTTGTTCCAAACGGCGTTGGCGCCAACCGTTAAGGGAAATGCAGGCCAGGATGAGCGCAAAGCCGATGTAGGAGCCGATGTGCATGCGTTCGCTTTCCGGCCACAGCACCAAGGCGATGAGGATGGTATACACCGGTTCCAGGTTCACGGTAAGGATCACGGTGAACGGGGTGAGGCGCTTGAGCACATGGATGCCCGCGGTGAAGGCGAAGGTGGTGCACACCAAGCCCAGCACTAAATAGCCGGCCACATCGGATGAGGGCATGGCCCAAAGGGGTGGTGGCAGATCGCCGTGCCAGGCCAGCCAAAGGCCCATGCCCGCGATCACGGTAAGCAGTTCATAGAAGCAGATGCGCACGGCCTCACCGCGCTTCACAAGCCTGCTGTTCACCACATTGAACCATGCGCTGAACAAGGCGCTGAGCGTGCCGAGGATGATGCCTTCGCGGTATTCGGTCTCCAACCCGAAGATCAAAAGCAATGCGGCCATGATCACCAGGCCC
>JBIQMI010000101.1:0-10818 GCA_044463585.1 Cryomorphaceae bacterium | reverse complement strand
AACCCAATCATGCAAAATGATCCACTTCGTCAAACACGGTTCTTCGGACCACCCCACAGGATGCCGTTGAGCACAGCCCTCATGTCCTGTCGCGGTCGTCCTCTGGGATCTTCCTTCCGGGCAATAACCCCGAGCAGGTCTTTCACTGCTCCCCACTGTTCGTCTCGGCAATCCATGCTGGTTTCTTGCCAAGATCCGAGCGCCGAATTTGTCAATCAAGCCCCCCGGACACAGAGTTGTCAAACGCACCTGGTTCATGGCTTAGAACACCTTAGGTGTTTTTGAGATGCCCTCTAGACAAATGAACCCCACTACTCATCAATTAGCCCGATTCACATTGGGCCTGGCCTCCCTGCTCACCTTCAGCACCACCTTCGCCCGAAATGGAGGCCTATTGGACTTGGGTTTTGATCCGCTCTCAGGAACCAACGACATTGTTTTAGCATCCGCCAGGCAGGCAGATGGTAAAATCCTTATCGGCGGAGCATTCACCGTTTACCAAGGTGCAACTGCCAATCGAATTGTGCGCCTAAATCCTGATGGTTCGTTGGATGCAACGTTCAATAGCAATTCGGGTTTTGACAACTCGGTTCAGAGCATCGTCGTCCAACCGGATGGCAACATTCTTGTAGGAGGTGACTTCATCACATACATGGGTAAACAATACAGGTATATCATTCGTCTGTTACCTGGAGGTGCGCCCGACCCCTCATTCACCTACCAAAGCAACTACTTCAATGCCGGAGTCAGGGCAATCGCCCTACAACCTGACGGGAAGTTCGTAATTGGGGGGTTATTCACACTGCACGGTACAATATCAAGGAACCGTGTTGCCCGTATGAATTCGGACGGCACGCTCGACAACTCCTTCAACCCCGGAACGGGGGCCAACAACATGATAGTAAACGTGGTCAGGACTTCATCCGGGCAGTACTACGTAGGAGGGGATTTCACATCCTTCAACGGCACACCATGCGGACGAATCGCGCGCTTGAACACCAATGGCAGCCTGGATCCGGTATTCAACAGTAGCATTGGCGCGAACAATGCCATCCGAACCCTTGCGATTGATGCAAACGGCTTCGTCACCGCAGGTGGCATGTTCACGCAATACAATGGCACCGCCAAGAACCGCCTTGCGCGCGTGCTACCCAATGGAGCGTTGGATGCCAGCTTCACATCACCGAATACCTCCACGATCAATAGCACCATCTACACCATACAGGTCATGTCCAATCAGAAGCTCATTGTAGGCGGCCTGTTCAACAGTGGAACCCCCAAAGGAGTGCTGCGATTACTGTCCAATGGCACCTTGGATGGCACATTCAATCCAGGAACGGGAGTGGGCGTTGGTACATATTACGGGGTGGTCACCTCGTTCGTGGACCCATCAGACCGCATCTTCATTGCCGGGCGATTCACCAGCTACAATGGCATGACAAGGAATAACCTTGCACGTCTTCAGGGCGTTCCCCTGTTCGTTCCTCCGAACGACGACCCCGAAAGATTGCACAGCGATGGAGTCGGTGAACGCTCGGTGGATAATCTCTTCACCAAGCGCGGTTCCGAAGGAATTGCCGATTGGCCAGCCATAGCGGTAGCGGTCTATCCGAACCCCAATAACGGTACACGACTGAAGGTCGATCTAAGCACCCTCCCGTGGAGTGACTCTCCGATCCAGATACGTATATTGGACCAACAGGGCCGTTTGGCCCTCGACCCTTGGCTGATACCTGCTAAGAACCCGATTCGGATTGAACTGGACCTTGAAGGTCTGAAGAATGGCGTGTATTTGGTGCATTTTGAAAATGTGGACGGGATCTTGGCAGGCAGCCGCTTGGTGATACAGCAATAGCAATCAGTTCGCAAGCGACACCTGTGACGAAGGGGATGAAAACAGCAGTTGCATCCCTTTCTTCCCAACGACACAGATACACATTCATGAGCAACTCCATTAGCGATTGGTACGATGTCTTTTCCACGCACCAGACACGCATTGGCATCAACATCCGGCACCGAACGATCCTAAGGAATGCCAAACGCGCCGGCCTTCGCAACGGCATGCACATACTGGAGATCGGTTGCGGGATCGGCTCCGTGACCAGCCTCCTTGCGAAAGCCAACTCCAAAGGTTCCGTACTGGGCGTGGATATCAGCCCGAAGAGTATCGAACTGGCCCGAAAGAATCTGGCAAACCGCAAGAACGTTCGCTTCCAAGTGAGCGACATGAGCGATTTCCGGGTAGAGCACCGGTTCGACCTGGTGGTGCTGCCCGATGTGATCGAGCACATTCCCGTGGAACAACACCCGGCATTGTTCGCCACCATTGCAGCGCATCTTACCGCCGACGGACGGGTGCTGATCAATGTGCCCAACGCCCAGCTGTTGGAATACCTGCACAAGCACTCCCCCCAAACGTTGCAGGTGATCGACCAGCCGATCCATTTGGACCAGTTGCTGCAAGTGGCCTACGGAAAAGGCTTGGTGTTGGAAAAGATGCACGGCTACGGGCTTCAATACAACCTGCCCGAATACACCTCCTTGGTATTCCGCCGCTCCTATACCCTCACGGAATTGCCGGCCAAATCAAAGATCCGTCGGGTGCTCGACGAGCTTCAATCGCGCTTTTATGTCTGGCCATGAACAAGCCCGTGTTGCTGCATGTGCACCCTGGCCATAGTTCTTTCGTGGTGAAGGACGCGCGATTGTTGTCGGGGGCATTCGAGGTACGCGACCTGCCGCTGATCTGGCGCAAAAAAGCGCACCTTCCCTTCCTCTTGGTTCGGCAAGCATTCCAATTGCTTTCCGGCCCACGATGGCAGGCCGTGGTCGTTCAATTCGCGGGCTATCATTCCGTGCTGCCCGCGCTTTGGGCCCGCATGCTGGGGAGGCCCTGCTTCATTGTTGCAGGCGGAACAGATTGCGTTTCCTTTCCCAAGCTGAGGTACGGGAACTTCTCAATGGAGCCTTTAGCGGCCATGACACGGCTCAGTTTCCGGCTTTGCTCCCACATCCTGCCTGTGCATTTGTCCTTGATCCGCTCCAGGAACACCTTCCAACGCCATGGGCCGGTTGACCAAGGGGTGCTTTCCTTCATGCCCCGCTTGCGTAAACCGGTCATTGAGATCTACAACGGCTATGATCCCGCCAAATGGCCGCTCTGCCAAGACACGGACCGGGCGATCGATGTGTTGACGGTATGCACCGCCGATCGCCGGCCAACAACGCTCGAACTGAAGGGCGTTACCCTGCTGATTGAAATGGCCAAGTTGCGCCCGGAATTGCGCTTTTGCGTGCTGGGTGCCGAAAGACCAAACTTCGTCGTCCTGCCGGTGAACGTGGAATTCCGTCCCCCCGTGGACAATCATGATCTTCCACGGATCTACGGCAGTGCAAAAGTGTATGCCCAGCTTTCCATTTCTGAAGGCTTTCCCAATGCGCTGTGCGAGGCCATGCTGTGCGGCTGCACCCCGCTGGTTTCCGCCGTGGCAGCCATGCCCATGATCGTTGGCGATGCAGGGGTAGTGCTGGGCAACCAAGACCCGGAGAAAGCTGCGGAGCACTTGGACAGGGCACTTGCCAAGGCCGCAAGCGGTCCGAACATGGCCGCACGGGCACGCATCGCCTTGCACTTCACCGAATCGATGCGGCAGGAAAAACTCATCCAGACCATCCGTACTAGCCTTTCCGGAAGTAGATCAAACGCGCCGTTTAGGACTTGATCACCGCGCTATACGCGTGACCTTTCTTAGTTGCACGCCAAGCTCCGGAGCCACCCCCAGCACCTGGACCAGCCCCCAATAGACCACGGCCAGCAGCGTGGAGCGCCACGCGATATCCAGCACGGGTGGCCCATAATGCGGAACGAACCAGAAGGCCACCACTACGGCCAGCAGTACCGCCAAGGCGCGCGCGGTCATGCCATCGAACGGCCAGAACCCGAATTTGCGATGGAGGAAGATCACGCGCCACACCACTACGATCACTACGGATACGAAGGTGCTCCACGCCACACCGATGATGCCCCACCAGAGCAGGAACATGTAATCCAGAACGATGTTCAACACCAGGTATACCGCGCCGCTCACCGCATCGAACCAATAGCTGCGCGACGTGCTGATGATGCCCGCGCTCAAGCCGGTGGACAGGTTGATCACTTGGGCAATGCCCAGCACGTACATCACCGGCTTGCCGACCGCATATTCCGGTTTCAGAAAGGTGAAGAGCGGATCCGCATTGATCCAAAGGCAGAGGAAGATGAAAGCCGACACCACCAGTTGGATGCTCGATGTGCGGTTGTAGAGCATCTTGATCTTGGCCTGATCACGCCTCCGCCAAGCTTCGGCCAGCAACGGCATGGTGGGCTGCAGCAGGGCGCGCGAGGGAATGGTGATCACACTGGCCAGGAACATGGCCACGGCGTAATAGGCTACGTAGGAAAGGCCGTCGTGCAGCATCGCCCCCACCATCACCTGGTCGATGTTGCCCACGGCGATGCCGGCGATGCCGCTTGCGAAGGTGAACGCACTGTAGCGCACCATGCTCCTTTGCATGCGTTTGCCGATGCGCATCTTCCCCAGCCCCAGCTTGAATTCGCCGGCCCACCACAGATCGAACAGCAACACACCCGTGGTGCATACGAAGGTGGCCACGTACAACCGCAGGAACAGCGTGAAGCCCATGTCCAACAACGCATACGCTGCGATCAGCACTGTCTGCAACACGCGCAACAGGAACTCACGCGCGAACACGGGGGCAATGCTGCGATGCACCGAACGGCTGAAGCCGCGCAGCACCAGCAGCCACACCTCGGCGATCACCAAGGGCAGCACCAGCATACCATAGCGCTCGTACAGGCCGCTGCTGTCGTTGAACCAGATCGCGAAGCGCTGGTGGAACACGGCAAGCACCAGCATGGCAAAGAGACCGCCCACGGTGGCTACGCCGAGAATAAGACTGAAGAAGCCGCGGTGGCCATTGGCCCTGTCGCGGAAGTAGGGGAAATAGCGGATCACGGTGCCTTCCCCCCCGAGGTGGGCCACCTGCGCCGCCACCACGGAAATGCTCACCAACAGGCGCGTGAGGCCGAACTCATCGGGGGTGAGCAGGCGCGGAAAAAGCAGTGCCATGTTCACGAAGCCCAAACCCATGCCCACTATGGTGAGCAGGGTGTTCCAGGTGGCTTGGCGTGCTACGATGCCCATACCGGATGCAAGATGGGAAAACCCTGGCCGGGTGCCGAAGGACGCGGAGCTGTGCTGATCCGTGCCGGAGGAAGGGCAATGCGCACGCCCATGTTACAACGCGTTCAGCACCTGCACCACCTGTTCGCAAGTGGCGGCACGGGACCAACGGGGATCCGGTTCCGAGGACGGTGCGGAGAACAAGGCCTTGATCCGGTCGCGTTGTGCCATCAAGTTGGGCCGATCGATCACCGCGTGCGGTGCCTTGTCCAACACCTTGGACACGTCTCCTTCCACTGGCCCGACGCACAGTATCGGTCGCCCGGTACTGACGTATTCGAAGAGCTTGCCCGAAAGGATGCCTTTCACATTGGCGGTTTCATTGAGCAGCAACAGCTGAACCCTCGCCCGCTGCATGCATTGCATTGCCTCCCCATGGCTTACGCGGCCCACATGTTGCACTTGCCCGCTGAGACCGGCTTCCAGTATGCTTTGCATGATGGTATGGTCCACAGGCCCTACAAGCCGCAGCCTGAACCGGCTGGCGAATCCAGGGTCCCCATCACACAGCCGTTTCAATGCCAACCAAAGATCCGGTGCATTGCGCGTGGGTGGCAGCGATCCAACATGCACCAGGCTGAACTCCTCATCCACGGGTTCAGCAGGTATCGGCAGGTCACCGGGGTCATATCCGTTGGTGATCACCTGAACGCGCTTGGCGCCCAACTCTTCCAAGTCCGAGGCCATGGTCCAGCCCACGGCCAACACCCGGTCCGCCTCCCGCAGCACCTCCCCTTCCAAGCGCTTGTGCCTCGCATCGGCCCAGCGTGTCAGCTTCAATTGCGCATAGAAATCGATATCCGTCCATGGGTCGCGGAAGTCGGCCACCCACTTTACGCCCAGGGCACGTTTCAATCCCAGTCCGATCAGGTGCATGCTGTGCGGCGGCCCGGTGGTGATGATGGCATCCACGGGGTTCTTCCCCAGATATTCCTTGAGAAACTTCACCGACGGCCGAACCCACCAAACGCGGGCATCGGGGATGAAGAAGTTGCTGCGCACCCATAGCGCGAAGTCCTCTTTCCAGCCACCCTGCTTCTTCTCATTCAAAAAACCCACCTGCACCTTTTCTTTGATGCTACGACCGGTGAAGCGCTTGTACAGGTTGAACGGTTCGGTGATCGGCCGCTTCACCACTTCAATGTCGCTGCGCACGTCCTTCAGCAGGCCGGGATCATCCGCGATCACTTCCGGATTTGAGGGTGTATAGATCACCGGCTGCCAACCGTGATCAGGCAACAGCTTGCTCAGTTTTAACCAGCGGTACACCCCAGCCCCGCCGTTGGGCGGCCAGTAGTAGGTGATGATGAGGACGCGGCGCATGTTGATCGGGCGACCAGAAGATCAGATAATGGTATGCCTTTTCCTGATATCTCTCAAGCTCAAGACCAAGGGACTCAAGACTAACGGACTAACAGACTCAAGACTAAAGGACTCAAGACTCAAAACCACCGGACTTAAAACCTCTCTTCACCTCCCGGCCAACGGCCAGCAATACTAGCAACAGCAAGAGGAAGGAACTGACCGAAGCGATAGTCCCGCCCACGTTGTAGGCCCTGCTTTCGATGTAGAACCGCACGGTGTGCTCGCCGGCTGGCACCTTCATGGCGCGTAACACGTAGTCGGCACGGACATAGGGCGCGGGTTTGCCGTCGATCTCCGCCACCCAATCCGGGCCATACCAGATCTCACTGAACACCACCACGCCGCCGTTGGCACTGTTCACCTTGTAGGTAAGGGCGTTGGTGCGGTATTCGGCCAGTTCCACCTTGGCCCCGGGATCGGGCATGGCTGCACCGGCCACTTCACCGTACATGCGCGCATCCACCAGGGCGGTGCGCCGCGGATCGATGGTGCCCAACGTCATGATCTCCTCATCCGCGTTCTTCACTTCGCGCACCTCATCCACGAACCAGGCGGAGCCCAGCGCGTGACCGTTGCGGATGGGCGCACGGTCGTCGGCATAGATGATGTACTTCGCATTGAGCATGTTCAGCACCGGCTGCCGGGCCAGCACACTGTCGATGCCTTGGGGGGTGGCGCCCTCACCGAAGGCCGCGATCACGCTGGCCATTTCGGGTGCGATGTGAAAGTCGATCAGCTCCTGGTAGCGCTTCAGCTTCGCGCCGTGGTAGCCGCCGATGCTGCGGTGGAAATAGCTCTCCCGTGTGCTTTGGAAGGGGTTGCGCAAGGCCAGCACCCGGAAATCCGTTGTGCGCCGAAGGCTGGCGAATCGGGTGTACACCTCATCGTCCTTGGTCACCAAGCGCTGCGACCCAGAAAGCTTGGCCTTCGCCTGCTTCAAGCGCGCCAGGGCCTGCTCGGCATCGACCTCGGTGGCGGCATTGGATTCGGCCTGCAAAATGGCCATGTCCGCCGGCTGCGGCTTGTAGGGGCGGTCGCTCGCGTTGCGGTCCTCCCAGCCGATGTACTGCCCCTTGCTGTTCTTTTCGTTGTTCACCCACCGGCGGTCCACGTTCCACAGGTCCACCAGCACCAGCAGCCCGATGCCCGCGAAAAGCACGGCGGCCTTCAGTTTGTTGCGGCCGTAGCCGAAGAGCAGCGCAGCGCCGGCCAGCACGAATACGAGGCTTCGCCAAGCATCGGCGGTCACCACACCGGTGCGCAGCGCTTTCAGGTTGTCGATGTACTGCTGGGTGCCCGGGCCGTCCGATCCCATTTGCGCGGAGAGGCGGGCCATTTCATTTTGGCTGAAGAAGGAAAGGAGGCTCGCCGGCAGCAGGGCCAGCAACAGGAGCAGGAACGTCAATGCGCCAGCACCGATGAGGAAGCGTTTTTCCATGGCACGGTCCCAGCCGCCCTGCTGCACCAAGCGCTGCAGGTAGAGCACGGCCAGCACCGGCGCGGCCAATTCAACGATCACCAGGATGATGGTGACCGCGCGGAACTTGTTGTAGCCGGGCACATGGTCGAGGAAGAAATCGGTGAGCGGCATGAAGTTGTGCCCCCAGCTGAGCAGAAGGGTGAGCACGAAGGCGGCGTACAGTGCATAGGCGAGCGTATCGCGCCACAGGAACAGGCCCGCCAGCAGGTAGGCGATCAGCAGCACGCCCACCAGCACCGGGCTGCTGAGCTGCGCCAAGAGGATGACCACCGGCACCCCGGCCAGCATCCACCACCGGGCCCGTGCCTCGGCCTGCAGCAGCAAGAGCAGCATGAGCAGCAGCACCACTGCCCCCACGTACACCGGGCCGCTGGTGAAGTCCTGGTCGCCCCAATAGTTGTCCACATAGCCGCCGCCCTGGTATATGTCCAGCACGGCCTTGCGGAAGCCGGGATCGGGTATGGCGGCGAGGTCTTCCTGGGTTTGCACCAGCGAGCCGGAGGCACCGCCCTTGATGTTGGGCACGAGCAGGCTGAGGCTTTCCTCCTTGCCGTAGCTCCAGCGGGTCACATAATCGCGGTCCAGGCCGCTGGTCTTGTTCGCCAGGTCGGGCTGGCCCTGCACGTTCACGGTAAGCTCGCTTTTGCCGCGAATGGTGTACTTGCCGTATTCCCAGGTGCTCCACAGCAGCCCGAGGTTGCACAACAGGGCGAGGGCGGCGCCCAGCAGGGCCAACGCGGCGCGGCCGGCAAAATCCGGCATGTGCTTTTCGCGCACGGCGCGCCACAATTCGGCAAGGCCGAAAAGCGCGATCAGCATGGCCAGGTAGTAGGTGACCTGCAGGTGGTTGGCGTTCACCTGCAAGGCGAGGAAGAGCGCGAACAGCGCGGCGCCCAGCCATTTACGGCCCCGCAGCAGCACGTAAAGCCCGCCCAGCACCATGGGCATGTAGCCCACGGCGGTGGCCTTGCTGTTGTGCCCGGCCTCAATGATGATGAGGAAGTAGGATGAAAAAGCATAGGCCACGGCGCCCACCGCCGCCAGCCACGGGTTCACCCGCAGGCACAGCAGCAGGATGAACATGCCCACCAGGTAGAGGAAGATGAACGAGGCGGGGCGTGGCAGAAAGCCATGGAGCACGGCATCCACCCATTTGAGCGCATTGGCGGGCCATAACACGCCCACCTGGTATGCAGGCATGCCGCCGAACATGCTGCCGGTCCACAGGGGCTCATCGCCATTGTAGGCTTCGCGGTGCTCGGCCATTTCCTGGGCCATGCCCTTGTACTGCATGATGTCGTGCTGCTTCAGGCGCATGCCCTCCAGCACGGGGCTGAAGTACACGAGCGAAAGCGCGAAGAACAACGCCACGGCCGCCAGTACGGGCAGCCATTTCTTCCAGGTGGGGGAATTCATCAATGCTCGGGTTTATCCTTGATCACTTCAAAATCGGCATCCTCCGCGTTGGGGGGCGGCTTGCCGTGCTGCACTTCGTCCAAGCGCTCAATGCGCAGCTCGCCCTTGGCGCGCGGCCGGTCGTTGGTCCAGTGCATATGGCCGCCGCGCTGTGGCCGGTCCGCCTTTGCACGCATCCAAATGCGCAATGCCTGCCACACGATCAGGAGGATAAGGATCGTTCGCAAGGTGCCGTTGGCCGAAAGCAGGATCATCGCCGCGAATGTAGGGGCGCGGACCGCGTCGGCCTTTCCATTCCACCCCGCCCAGTGCCGATGGGTACATGGAAACTGCGCGCCATGGCCGTGCTGTTCCGCACAAGGCCACATGCCTCCTGCCGGGTCGCGGCCGGTGCTTCCGTGGGCCAGCATCCCGGGCTCCTGATCAAGGAGCCGGCCGCCATGCGCTGCGTTATTCTTCAGCACAAGCCGGATGGCGTTCATTTCCAATAGCTTAAATTCGCGCCCCGTTTCGCTTCCGGCACGGTATTTCCCTCCCCTTCGCTTATGTCAACCTTCGCATCACTCGGCATCCGGGCCGAGATCTTGCACGCCCTCGAGGCCTTGGGTTTCGAAAAACCCACGCCCGTACAGGAAAAAACGATCCCGTTGCTCCTGGGCGGCACGGGCGACATGGTGGCCTTGGCGCAGACCGGCACGGGAAAAACCGCCGCATTCGGCATACCCTTGCTGGAGCGGATGGACCCCGGGAACCGGGTGGTGCAATGCCTGGTGCTGGCCCCCACCCGCGAGCTGTGCGTGCAGATCAGCCGCGACCTTGGATTGTACGGTGCCAAACTGCCGGGCCTGAAGGTGGTGCCGGTGTACGGCGGGGCGAACATCCGGGAACAGATCCGCGGCATAAAGCACGGCGCCAATGTGGTGGTGGCCACGCCCGGCCGGCTCATCGACCTGCTTGAGCGCGGCGCCGTGGAACTGGGCCACGTGCACACCGTGGTACTGGATGAGGCCGATGAGATGCTGAACATGGGCTTCCAGGAGGACATCGACCAGATCCTGGGGCACACGCCCGCGGAAAAGCGCACTTGGCTGTTCAGCGCCACCATGAACCCGGACATCCGCCGCATTGCCATGCGGTACATGCACGAGGCCACAGAGGTGAACGTGGCCGGCACCGCACGCTCCAACGAGGGCATCAACCACCAGTACACCGTGGTGATGGCCAAGGACCGCTACCTGGCACTGCGGCGCTTCGTGGACGCCGACCCCGACATGTTCGCCATCGTGTTCTGCCGCACCAAGCAGGACACGCAGG
>JBIQMI010000100.1:0-11081 GCA_044463585.1 Cryomorphaceae bacterium | reverse complement strand
AGAATGCCCTGGCCGCGATGATTTGCCGCGGAGACGCAGGGAAAATTGGAAGGGAAGGGAAAGGAAGGAGAGGAAGGAAAAGAAAGAGAAGAAGGGAGAAATGCCGCAGAGGCGCAGGGGATGCCTTGGGCGCGATGGTATAACCGCGGAGGCCGCGAAGAACGCGAAGAATGCCCTGGCCGCGATGATTTGCCGCGGAGGCGCAGAGGCGCAAGGAAATGCCCTGACCGCGACTTTTCAACCGCGGAGGACGCGGAACGCGGCGATGGAGGGCACGAAGGATGCCGTGGTCGCTATGGGTTTGCCGGATGGCGCAGAGAATGCCCGTTTCGAGGTTCGAAAGCCTTAGCCCTCCTCGGACTGATCGCGGATCGGTCGATTGGCTGGCACAGGAACCAGGAAAGTACGGCAGATCTCGGGTGTGAGTGAGTTCAGGACGAAATCGAGCGCGGCCTTGTTGCATTCGATTTCCAAGGCATCCCGTGGATCGCCGGCTGTTTGGCGGGCCAGCGCTGCCTCCAACCCGTCCAATAAAGGATCTTGCTCAAGCACCACCCCGCAGCGATCGGGCAGAACGGCCTTGCGCCCTGTCCCGCTAACGGGCGTCGCCGCCAGCAGGCCCTGCTTATAATCCAAAAGCGCCTTGCAGCACTCAATCTCGCGCTTATCCGCGTCGCTGCATAGGCCTTCGGCGGTCCTATTTGCCAAGGCCGCACCTATCGTGTCCAGTAGCATATCCGTGTCGTAGTTACACGCGCCTACACCAACCACCGACGCCTTCGCGCCGTTGCTGAAATCTTCCGAGCGAACGAACTCGGTAAGGGAGCATGCCCGGAAGTAAGGCGTATCGCGCACTTCCAGTCCGAGCTCGTCGATCGGGACCATCGCCATGGCAAACCCCCTGATCAACAGCGTAGCATCTCCGTCCACAGGCATGTGGGCGTGCCGCAGCTGCAACCCGCTTTCACGGGCGGTCCGAAGCATTTCGCGCCAGTGCTGGGCAATGCTACGGTTGGGATAGTAGCCAAAGAAGACCAGCTTCCCGTCCAACTCCAGGTCCAGCAACCCGTCCACCCGGTCGGCCCACCGGCGCTTTTGCAATACCGCATCGAACCGCTGGTGCAACGGGATCGATTCGTCCTCCACATTCACCCGCGGAACCCGCTTGGGCAATTTTTCCGGCATCTTCAAGCATACGATCGTCAAATCACTTAGTCTATCCATTCGTTATCGATTTAATTGGACCCATTTCTCATAAAAGCCGGCAACAGTACGGCAGCATGATGACAGAACATGGCATGGTGAGTTGTTTTTGGACAGGATGAACAGTACAGGATAAACGGAACTGAAGACTCCTCACCCTCAGCGGGGCTGAGCGGAGCCGAAGTCCCAATACTTTTAAACCCGGGTACCAGCCCGGAGCAGTTGTTGGCCCGATAGGTGCAATGAAAAAGGTCATGAATGATCTTGCGACCGGCTCTTTGCAGGCTTGTCCCCATAAGACAGCGTCCGGGATTGTCTACATGATTCCACCGGGTACTCGAGTTCTCTCATGCACGCATCCATTCTCCCCCGAAGCTTCCGCAGCCTACTTTCCAATTTCTCGATGTTCTTGCGGACCTCCATGATGTCGGCCGACTCCTGCGTCGGGATCGGCTGTACATATAAACTCACGTTCAAGTTGAACCAGTTGCGTTCGACTTCGCCAAAGCTGGCCCGGTAGGCGAAACCTTCCTTGATGATGCGTTGGCCATCTTTTGCATTAAACGGGTTTTCACGGAACGTGCGGTAGGTAGAGATTATTTCTTTTTCCCTCTCGTCGGTTTTTTCCTTGTCAAGGTTCAGGGAACTGGCATCTATGAACAGAATGTCCCGAATGTCCCGGGCAGTACGCTGGTTGTCGAAGACCAGGATGGCACTTTGCACCCCACTACCCGTAAAAACCCGGGGTAGTTGGATGACGGCCTCGACCAAATTCTCCTTGACCAAGAACCTTCGGACCTTGCGTTCATTGGTGGTGTTGCGGTACAACACACCGCTCGGCACCAGGATCGCGGCCCGCCCCTTTGCGTTCAAACTTTCCAGGCAATGGGCAATGAAGGCATAGTCGGCCCGATCGCGTTTCGTGGATAGGCCGTATTCAAGCAATCTGTCCCCTTCTATCCACCATTCACGTTTCCCGAACAAGGCGCGGCCCTTTCCTTGTTCCTGGCCAGTACCCCAGTTCATCAAGCCGAAGGGCGGGTGGCTCACTGCGATGTCGAACCGCCCCCGATATCGGGGATCTTCAAGCACATTGCCCAAAACGATCTCGGCATCATCCTGTCCCCCCATGATCATATTCATCCTGCACAATGCCCAAGTATCCGGGTCGATCTCATGGCCGAACAGCTTGCGGTCCGATCCTGCCAAGCCAAGCAACAAGGCACCTATGCCTGCAGTAGGATCATAGATGCTCGCACCGGGCCTCGGGTCCATCAATTCAGCAATGAGCTTGTTCACTGTTGCCGGGGTCTGCGCCTCGCTGCCATGGCGTGCGGGGGCCTCAACGAAATAGGCCAACAGCATCCTGAAAGCAACGCCGAACCAATTGCTCTGGACCTGGCCCACCCGATCCAGTGCATTGAGCAGGTTGCACAGTGGCTCGTTCTCTTGATGTTCGTCCAGGATCCCATAGATGTTATAATCGGCCCTTGTCAGTACTCCCTGGAGTCTGTTGTCCTCAACTTCCTCGATGGCCCTCAGTGCTTTGTTGATGATTTCTCCGATACCCCGGTCTCTGCAAGAAGACCGGATATCAGTAAAGCGGCACCCCTTTGGGATTGTGTATCCAGCATTATCCTGCAAGCATTTCATGAAAAGCAAAGTGAGCGCATGCAGCCGGTATTGGTTGGCCGGAAGCTTGCCCTCGAACGGTTTGGACGCAGGTACTACTTCATTGTTGATCCATTCCCGCAGGATGTTTTTAATATCCGGCGGAGCAAATTCATCAAGCGTTGATGTGGAAAAAAAGAAAAACATGTTCCTATCGGTTAATTCGACTTGATGTGCTTATCCAGTAAACGGTTCGTCAGGGCCTCTTGCGCCTTATGCAACTCTGCAAGTGTAGTTTGGTACTCGCGTTGTGCTTCGTAAAACACCGCCAGGCACGTCACTTTTTCAGGGCTGTCCGGGAGGTATATCTCCAAATCCTCCACGGCCTCCTTTCCAAGAATGCTTACCGTACCACGCTTTGCGTGTTTCGTGAAATAGGACTGTGCCATGGGGCTATTCAAAAAAGCAGCCAAGAAAGTGGGCTTTACCGCTCCGGGCTTGACCCTGACCACGAATAGCGTGGCGGCGGCAAGTGTTGCGCTTTCCTTGACTAACCTTCGGCTTTTGCCCCCTCGTTCGGTCCGGACTCCCTCCCAAATGCTCATTTGCTTGGGATCGGCCATTGATGGATCAGCTATGCCTTGCAAAGCACCCGACTGTCTTGGTTCCCAGATGGCAGCGATATGCTCTTTGCCTTTGCCAATCAGCAACACATCACCTTCCTTCAGTAGATGCTTTTCATAACTGGGTCTCAATTTCCCATCGAAATCAGTTTTCTGTATTTTTTCGGGATCCACCGCACCGAAGGGCTGGATCGCCGCATTCGTGACCAGTTGCACTTCCCCTGTATTTCGCACCTTGGCATTCACCCCGAGGCGGACGTCCGCTATTTCCGATAATTTCATCATGTTCATCAACCTCATCTTCTACGGTTCATTTTGGACATGCTGAGAAAGACCGGTGCAGCGACCTTCCCGCTGCACCGGTTTTACACCAACAACTAAGCCCCATTTCATCTTCATGTCCATGGCACCACAGCGTTGAGGCATCACATTCCCAACATCCTCCCGCGATTCCAATTCATGTCGTTCATGCTGTTCACAATCATCGTCTTTAGAACATATTCCATTGCTTGCACGCGGTTCCCAAGCTTTTCCAGCGATAGCTCGTCCGTGGATCGAATAGGGAGATCGCTCTCGGGCAGCTCTTGAGGTGCCACCGTGCGAAGGACCGGGGCGGTTGGGTAATTCCTTCCAGCCAGGCCAACAAAGCCATTTCGGATGATGAAGCGACCGGATTGCTCTAGTTGCAGGTTCGTCATGATGCTTGATCTGTTGGTCGTCGGCCGGTACTTCTTCACTGCCAGCTCGACCTCATCGATATGGACCATGGTTTCCCGGTCCTGAAGGTATTCTTCGATGATGTCCCTGATGGTTCCCGCCTTCAATCCAGGGCGCCCTTCCTGCAGCCAACGACGCAGCCCATAGGTGCTTGTCCTGCTAACCGAATAGAACAGCTCTTTCTCCCGGACCGCTACAGCGCGGATTGATTCTGCCGTGGTCGCCCGATCGGGGAAACGACTGTTCCACTCTTCCAAGATTCGGTCCACGTGTGTTTCCTCGTCGAAGTCCGCAAGGATTTCCTGCAGAAGATCCGGTTGAAATTTCATGCGATTGGGCGGAAGGATGACGACTCCTTCCTCCATGCGGGTGCCTGTCAAGCCGATAGGCAAGGCTTGCTCAAGCATGGGTTCGAGTTCTTCTGGAATAAGCACACCCAAGCCCTCGGATGAAATGCGTACTTCATCCTTTCTGTCCTCCTGATACATCGCCTTGACATGCCGCATGGCTGAAGCGAAGCCCGGCACAAACGGCTCCACTATGAAGAGAGGGCAGGTGAAGTCCAGCCTCCGGTTGGCGTCCGATCCGCCCAACAACATGGACCATTTCACCCGAACAAAGGGCTTATCGCTCAGCACCGCAACCAAGAACGCAAAAAACAGGGGTGACCAGTTCGTACCTTCCAGCAAATTCCATTCGTTGGCGAGCTCCTCGGTGATTATGAAATGCCGACCATCATGAACCCACTTTGAAAAGGCTTCTTCCCTAAGGCCAGGGCATTCATTTAGGAAAGCGAGCTGATCCTCAACATTTATCCCGCTCATCAACTGCCTTACCCGCTCTCTGGTCACGCCTTCGTTTGCAGCAACTGCTTCCATTCTGGGCAATTCCCCGTCCCACTGAAGATAGTGCCGATAAACCCTCCATTTCGCACCCACCCCTGGAAACAGATGCTCTTCCAGGAATTTCAAAGGTTTCGGTTCGTCCGTTCCGGGAAAAAGAAGGGACAATCCATCTTGCGAAATGCTATGGGTTGCAGCCCACTTATCCCGTGATGACAGAGCCTTCGGAGCCGTGAATTTGGCCCCTATGAATCGATAGGCGAGGTCCTCCAATTCCCGGGTTGTCTTCTTGCCACAGTTCCGTATGCTACGGAAGTCTTTCGTTAGGGCGAATTGGACTAGTTCCGAAAGGCTGCGCAATCCCGCTTTCCGGCAGGAGTTCATCGCTCGCACGGACAATCCCAGGTCGCCCACGTTCCGGTCCTCAATTTCCAATTCTGATGTTAACTTGTTACCCGAGGCTTGACAGGCGCATACCTGTGAATGTCCTTGGACCTTTACTCCTTTTTTTTCTTCGCTATTGTTTTTCATTTTCATCCTTTTAGTGAATTATTGAATTAGACATCTAAGCCGATTGAACACTTCCAAACGGAAGGGCGGGGGCCGGCCATTTTACCCCCGCCTTTTCCTCGCTACATGGCCCCAATCTTTTCAATGATCGGCCATTCCATCTGAATGTTCAGATCATTGCGGTTATCGGCAAGCCACGATAGTACTCGCATTACTTTTTGATCGCGGGGCAGGACCGATTTAATGGATGTCCACCCCTTTTGGACTTTCATGTTTCTCAAACTCATTGTATTACCTATTGGATTTAGTTAAACCACCTTCCCTCTCTTGTTGATGACACCTTGACCTCATCGACGGTGCAAATATTATATCACTTGGTATCATAATTCCAAATCCATGGTAAATAAATACTGAACCTTTCTGATAATCAACAAGTAATGCGGGTGCGAGTCCTCGGTTCACTCCCCCCACAACACCCTGTTCGTCTCCCCAAAGACATCCTGCCATTCAGGATGCCAACCCACCAAGTAGGCCGTGAAGTCCGATAAGTTGAGGAGTTCGAGGGGGCCTACAGTGTGCATGATCTCTTGCGGGTAGAGCGCGTTGAGCTTTTCCTGGCGGTCGGGCTCATCGCGGTACAGGTCGGAGGCGCCGAAGAGGTGCAGCATCTCATGTGCGATCACCGATTCGATCTGAGCGATGTCCTGGAATTCGTGCTTGTGGACCACGCAATGCTCCAACGGGTACCGGGTCCTGTGTGCCGGGTTGGCGTAAGCGCGCCCAGGTGCGGCCAAATAGAATATGACGATGTGATTGTCCGCTCCCTTGGATTGCTTGTAGGCCAAGGGGTCGTTCTTGGTCAGTTGTTCAAGTATCGGTACGTAGGCCTTTCTGTCGGCCATGTCGAACGTGCGGTGCAATTTCCCGCTGCAAGAGGTATCGATGCGGAATGTGAAGTCCTTTTGGTAGCGTTTGGCCTGGCCCCGCAGCCAGCACATGTTCTTGTAGGTGAGCGCCAGGTAGTAGCGTTTTTCGGCCGGGCTCCACACTTCATCCGGGGTATCCAGGAAGACGCATTGCACCAGCACGCTTCCTGTTAAGTCGGTAGCGCTCTCCCACTGTTGGGCGAGGGTATGGGCCGGTGCCAACGCCAGGATGACGATGGCCGCGGCCGTGCTCCTCCTGGCGCTGGACAATTGGCCGTGGCGGGGCTGCCGGTCCAAGGTTTTCGTCGACCGGCCGACCACATGAGCACAGAATGTTGCATTGGCGGTCGTGATCATGCGTTGCTGACCTCGGCCGTGCTGGCCCTGGTCGCCTGCATTAGCGCTTCGGCGTGGTGCGGGTGGCAGGTGAAGAAGATGACCTGTTTCTCCTGGCTGAACCTGGCCACGGCCTCAAGTGCAGGCTGGAGGCGCTGTGGATCGAGGTCAACGAACGGATCGTCGAAGAGCAGGAAGCCGCGGCTGTCCTTCAGGTAAGCGCCGGCCAGCGCCAGGCGAACAGCCAGGGCCAAGGAGCCGCGGGCACCTTGGGAGAGGCGCGCCGGTTCGATGGCTACGTTGCCGGCAATGGCCGTTTCCGGCACGGCCCCATCCATAGTGAGCTTTTGGTAGCGGCCGTTGGTGAGCTGGCTGAAGTATTCCTGCACTTGCGCTTGCAGCCCGTCCAAGAAGTTGCCGCCAAGCTCGCGTTGTTTGATCACGCGCTCCACCGTGCGTTGGATCCGCCGCAGAGCCTCCCCTTCCTTCTTTTTACGGTTGAATTCCCTTTCCTGGCGCTCGAGCCGTTCCGCCAATTCCTCGGCGGTATGCTCTTGTTGCCTGGCTTCCAGGACGGCCAACCGCTTATTGGCCTCGGCCAATTCCTCCTTGTTGGTTGCAAGGCGGCCTTCGTGCTTGTTGAGCTCGCGCATGAATTCCTCCACGGAACGGAACTCTTTGGGCAGGTCCGGCAAGCCATCCAGCTCCTTGGTCAGCCTTTCCTGTTCGGTTTTCAGCGCCACTTGCTGGTCAATGAGGTTTTCCGTGCTGCCATAGGTGTCGGCCCATTCCTTCAACTTGCTATTGCCGTTGGCGATGGTGGTCCTGGCCGTGGTCCTCATGCCTATCAGCTCGTCCTGCTCGTTGCGGATCGTTTCCAAGTCGCGCGCCTTAGGCAATTCCTGAAGGGCTTTCACCTCAGTTTCCCATCGTGCGAGGGACTTGCCGCCCAACGTGCTGAGGTAGGCAGCATCCCTCTCCTTCACACGTTGGTCCAGCCTCGTTCTTTCGGCCAACGCCATTTTCACGGCTTCCAAGTTGTTAAAGCCAAGCTCCTTCAGCAGGTTCTTGAGTTCGGCCGTAGCTTTTTGATGCTGTGCAAGTAGTTCGTCCACATCCTCCTCCAGCGCATTTTTCACGGTTAGGGTAAGCTCCCCTGTATGCAGCACCAGTTTGCCGGGCACTTCCTTCTCCACCGACTTGTTGGCTGCCAACTCCAATTTTTCGGGCGCCCCAGCACCCGATTGCAGGGTTGCCACCAAGGGTTTCTTGGCCTTGATGCTGACCGCCAAACGCTGGGCGGCGATTTGTATTTCCAGCTCCTTGATCGTGCGCTCCAACCGCTCAGCCTTCCGCACCATTTCAGGGTCCACCGCGGGTACGGCGTTATGTTCCCTCTTGGCCTCTTCCAGCGCTTTTTTCGCCTGTTTCACGGCCTCATAACGTTCCTTGAAGTTCTTGGAATCGCGGTGCTTTTGGGCCACTTCCTGCTCCTTCTTCAATTTGCCCAATTGGTCCTCCATGCGCTTCAGCTCCTTTTCATTCGCGTCCACCGTGGCCTGAAGCATCGGCCATTCCTTGGCCGCGGTGGTCAGTTCTTTCGCGGAGTGTGCATCGCGCTCCAATTGTGCATTCAGCTCGCTGCGTTTTACAAGCGGGCCTTGCAGCTTCTTGTACTTGCCCACGAACTCCAAGTCCTCTTGCATGCCTTCCTGCAGCCTGCGTACCGTTGTCTTCTCTCGTTCCAGGTCCTGTTCGTAGTGGTGTATTTCCGCCAGGCTGCGCCGGGTGCGCTCCTGGTTGTAATAGGCTGTTATTATGGGGCCCAGATTATTGGACCATGGATTTTCCACGCCACGCCCATTTTCAGGCCGGTCCATGTCCCGGTCCCAACGTTGGTAGTGCTTGTCAACCCAGTTATTCACTGCCTGTTGGAGCCTATCAGCGGACATGTCGCCCGGTATGGCGGCCGGCCCTGCCAGGAATTCCTCTACATCATCCACATCATGCTCCTGGTCGCGCAAGGATTCAACGGTACGGGCCAACTCGGCCTGTCCCGTGAAAAGCACCTGTTTCCAAGTGGCTTCGTTCAATGCCAACAAGACGGCCAATTGCTCCTGCACCCGGCCGGGGTCAGCGAGCGCGGTACCACCCCTTTCGGCCAGGCGCGATGAGCCGCCCGCGCCCCAGGTTTTGTCCAATTCCCAGCTCTTTCCGTCCGCCTCGAACGTGATGCTTACGCGTGCATGGTCCCCCTCTGGCAAAGGGTACCATGGACCCATGGTATCGCGCAGCTTTTTCGGGGTGAGGTTCGTGGGCGTGTGCAGGGCGTGCCACAAGGCCTCGCGCAAGGTGCTTTTTCCGTGCTCGTTCGGCCCTTCGATCACGTTCAGGCCCTCGCGCATGTTGTAGGCGCGGTCATTGGTACCGCCAAAAGGATGCAATCTGATATTCAATAGTTTCATGGGTTCACTGTATTTGGTTAATGATGTCTAGTGCGATCTGTGCGTCCCCGGGATGGTCCTCGTCCGCCAGCAGCCATGACAGGACGCTGTGTTGCAGGGTTCCTTCAGGGAATTGTTTGGCTACCGTTTCAGGCGAGAGCAGCTCCGTGACCTCCAGCTCGATGGTTGCGTGCAGGAATGTGTCCCCCAAGCTTTTTAGCCATGTTCGCAATCCGCGCATGGGTTCCTCGCCCAAGCGCCCCTCCAACTGTAGGTCCAACACGCAATTGGTAGGATTCAATGCGGCGCAGTCGGCCTGCAGGCATTCGATGTCACCGGTTTCCAGAAGGCGCCTTTTGATGCGCATGAAGCGGATTCCGCCGGTGATGCATTGTTCGTGCCGGCACCGTCCGTCAACATCCAGTTCCATGTACCAAGCATGGCCGGGGTGCGTGCACTTCACCGAATCCGGTGTGTGTGTTCCGGCCATGAAGAAGGTGGGCAGGCCCACAGTGCCCGGCTCCGGGGCCGGAACATGGATGTGGCCGAGCAGCCAGGTGTGCACCCCGGCATTCTTCAAACCCCGTTCGGTCATATTGAAATAGCGGTGATTCTCGTCCAATCCAAAGCCTTCCACGTTGCCGTGCGCAATGCCGATGTGCAGCACGCCGTCTTCTTTTTCCTCATCGGCCACCCAGCCGGTCATGGGTTCGGCGCCATGCTTTGATGGGCATGGGCAAGCGTAGAAGCGCACCCGTTCATCGCCCACTTCAAATTCCACGGTGCGGGGCTGCGTGAGAGCATATATTGAAGTACCCTCGGCTGCTTTGGCAAACGCCTTCCATAGCTTGTTGCCGGCTTCCTCGTAATGATCGTGGTTCCCGGCCAGTACCAGCACCGCCTCCCCTTCAAAGCCCGATAGGATCTTCACGGTGCGGTTGATGTCGCGGACGGCCACGGTCTGCTTGTCGAACAGGTCGCCTGCCACCACGAAGAAGTGCGTTTTGCGCTTGTTGGCCTCCGTCACCATGCGCTCCAATGCCGCGAAACGTTCGTCCACCAACCGTTTCCGTGCGCTCTCCGCGTACTGGTTGAAGGTGAGGCCGATGTGGTTGTCGGCCGTGTGGTAAATACGAATTGCCATGTTGATAAAGGATTAAATTGGTTTGTTTGTTTTTCCCGACCACAAAGGTCTTGCTTCACCATGCCAAAACATGTCATGGTGGTCAAAAGCCAATTCCGCGGAGGCGGATACAGCCAAGGGTACCGAACGAGGCCGGCACCGGCAACACTTGGGCAGCACCCATTATTGTAGGTCCCGACCGGAAAACCTCCAGTGTGGGCAGGCCACTCACCTTACAGGGATTCCCAGCTCGCGCTCGATCTGTTTCACGCTGGGCAATGTTCCGCGCAGCTTCTTGGGCAGCGTGGCCACCAAGCGCGTGTGCCATTCAGCCACACCGATCGGCTTTCCCATATCGCGCAAGGCGTACTCCACCATCAACTTATCGTTGTCCCGGCATAGAAGCAGCCCTATGGAAGGCTTGTCGTCCGCGTGGCGCATTTGCTCATCCACGGCTGTGAGGTAGAAGTTCATCTTGCCCGCATGCTCGGGCTCGAATGCTTCCATTTTCAATTCCACCACGACATAACAACGCAGTTTCAGATGGTAGAACAACAGATCAAGGAAGCATTCCTTCCGCCCCACCTTCAACGGCACCTGTCTGCCCACGAATGCGAAGCCCGTCCCCAGTTCGAGCAGCTCGTTCTGGATGTGGCCCACCAGTGCCTCCTCCAGGTCGCGCTCGCGCATGTTCTCCTGTCTTCAACAGGCTCCCTGATTTGACCCTCACTGAACCTCCGCAACCC